>JBFWTJ010000105.1:0-11984 GCA_050247895.1 Acidimicrobiia bacterium | reverse complement strand
CGACACGCTCGTTCACCGCTCGTGCCCGCTCGTCAGGGGTCATGGCATCGAGCTCGTCGGCGGTCAGCAGCCTCGGGACGGTGGCCATGCCGTCATGGTACCGACCCGTCGGGTGGTCAGCCGTCGAGGTTGCGGAGCTCGGGGGAGCCGGTCTCGATGAGCGGGGGGAGCAGCTCGTCGTGCCGGGTGAACAGGCCCGACGCGCCCGACGTGGCGGTCAGCGCGTCGGCGCACAGCACCACGGCCGCGGCGGTGTAGGTGGAGCGCTCGCCGGTGGGGAAGCGGCTCTCGTCGGGGAAGACCGTGCCGGTCCAGTAGCGGCCGTCGTCGTGGCGGAACCGGCGGGTCCAGCCGAAGAGCCGCTCGGCGGTGGCGGTGTCGCCCACGGCCAGGTGGGCCATGGCGCACTCGCAGGTCTCGGCCACCGTCACCCAGGGCCGGTCCGACACGCAGCGCACGCCGCAGTCCTCCATGACGAAGGCGTCGGCCCGCTCGGCCAAGCGCTCGCGGCCAGCGGCGCCGCCGACCACCCCGGCCAGCACCGGGTAGTACCAGTCCATGGCCCAGCGGTGCTTGGGCGCGAAGGCGTCGGGCTCGTGGGCGATCACCTGGGCCAGCCGGGCCGCCGACAGCTCCCAGTCCGGCCGCTCGAAGCCGAGGTGCTCGGCCAGCGCGATGGCGCAGCGCAGGCTGTGGCAGATCGACGACGAGCCGGTCAGCAGGGCGAAGCTCCACGGCGTGCCGTCGGCGTGGCGGGCCCAGAGGATCTCGCCCCGGGGGGTCTGGAGGTCCAGGACGAAGTCGACGGCCCGCTCGACGACGGGCCACATGGTCGCGGCGAAGCCCTCGTCGCCGGTGACCAGGTAGCGGTGCCACACGCCGGTGGCGACGTAGGCGCAGACGTTGGCGTCGAGCTTGTCCTGCTCGACCCCGTCGGCCACGTAGTACTGGTGCCAGCTCCCGTCGGGCCGCTGGCGGCCGACCAGCCACTCGAAGGCCCGCTCGGCCTCGGCGTGCCGGCCGCCCAGGGTCAGCGCCATGGTCGCCTCGACGTGGTTCCAGGGGTCGGCGTGGCCGCCGGGGAACCAGGGGACCATGCCGGAGGGGAGCTGCCACTCGGCGATGGCGTCCACGGTGGCCCGCAGCTCGTCGGCGGAGACCGCGCCGGGGACCGCGAAGGGCATCAGCCCGACCCCGCCGGCCGGTCGGCGTAGACCACCAGGCTCTTGCCGAGCACGGGGTCGAGGACCCGCTCGGCCAGGCGCGCCGCCGTGTGGGCCGGCTGCTTCCCGGTGATGTCCCAGACCAGCACCCGGTGGTAGGCGCGCACCAGGGGGTTGTCGTCGTCGGTCGGGCCGACCGCGCACTTCAGCCACCAGTACGGGCTGTGCAGGGCGTGGGCCCGGTGGGAGTGGCGGGGGACCAGCCCGGCCCGGCGCATCCGGGCCCGCAGCACCGACGGGTGGTAGATGCGCACGTGGCCGCCCTCCACGAAGGGCGCGTGGTACTCGTCGGACAGGCGCCAGCAGACGGCCTCGGGCAGCCAGGCCGGGACGGTGGCGGCCAGCCGACCCCCGGGGCGCAGGATCCGGCGGAGCTCGGCCAGCGCCGCGGCGTCGTCGTCGACGTGCTCGAGGACCTCCGAGGCGATCACGTGGTCGAAGGTGGCGTCGGGGAAGGGGAGCTGGAGGGCGTCGCCGTTGAGCGCCACGCCGGCCGAGCCCTCGCGGCCCTCGCCCGCCGCGGCCATCGCCGCGAGCATGGCGCTCACGTCCTTCAGCTCGGTGGCCGACCGGTCCAGGGCCACCACCCGGGCGCCCCGGCGGAAGGCCTCGTAGGAGTGGCGGCCGTAGCCGCAGCCGAGGTCGAGGACGAGGTCGCCGGGACGCAGGCCCAGGCGGTCGTACCGCACGGTCAGCACGGCGCGCTCAGGTCCCCGACCACCCGGGGGTGGGTCCGTCGAGGCGGATGCGGTACTGCTCGACGGTCTGGAGGGCGGTGTGGCGCCAGGACCAGCGGTCGACGATCCGCTGCCGGCCGCGGGCGCCGACGGTGGCCCGCAGGTCGTCCCGGTCCAGGGCGGCGCCGAGGGCGGCGGCCAGCGCCCCGCTGTCGCCGGGCGCGACGAGCAGGGCGGTGTCGCCGTCGGCCCCGACCACCTCGGGGAGCGCCCCGCCGGTGGTGGCCACGAGCGGGGTCCCGCAGGACATGGCCTCGATGGCGGGCAGCGAGAAGCCCTCGTACAGCGAGGGCACCACGGCCAACTGGGCCTCGGCGTACAGCTCGATGATGCGGTCCTCGCTCACGCCGCTGACGAACTCGACGTGGGGTTCCAGGCCGAGGCGGGCGATGGCCTGGTCGCTGGCCCCGCCGGGCTTGCGCCGGCCGATGACCACGAGGTGGACGTCGTCGCGCTCGGTCCGCAGCTTGGCCACCGCTTCGAGCAGGTAGCGCAGGCCCTTCATGGTCACGTCGGCCGAGGCGGTGGTGACCAGCCGGCCGGGCACCGGGGCCACGTCGGGGCGGGGGGTGAACAGCTCGACGTCGACGCCGACCGGCACGATCGCCATGCGCTCGGGGGCCACCCGGTGGTCGCGGGCGATGTCGTGGAACGAGCTCTCCGAGACCGTGACGACCCGCTGGAGGCGGCGGGCCACCCGGGTCTGCATGGCGGTGAAGCCGTACCAGCGGCGGACGCCGAAGCGCTTCCACGCCGTGGCCGCGTGCTCGATCTCCAGGCGCCGGTCCACGGTGATGGGGTGGTGGATGGTGGCCAGCACGGGCAGGCCCAGCTGCCGCTCGATGGCCAGGACCCCGTAGCCCAGGCACTGGTTGTCGTGGACGAGGTCGAAGTCGTGCCGCCGGTGGCGCAGGTGGTCGAAGGCCCGGAGGCTGAAGGCGAGCGGCTCGGGGAAGGTGCCGGTCGAGAAGGCGGTGACCTCGACGAAGTCGGTCCAGTGCCTGAGCTCCCAGACGCCCGGCATCCGCATGGGGAAGTGGTCGTTGTAGATGTCCAGGCTGGGCAGCTCGACCAGGGGGACCCGCTCGTCGAGCTCGGGGTAGGGCTGCCCGCCGAGGACCTCGACGTGGTGGCCGAGGTCGACCAGGGCCTTGGAGAGGTGGCGGGTGTAGACGCCCTGGCCGCCGACGTGGGGCTTGCCCCGGTAGGCCAGCAGGGCGATGCGCAACGGGCCGTCGGGGGACATCGACGAAGCCTCGCCGGGACCGACCGCCCGGTCAAGGCAGGTCGACCGATCCATGACGGATCGTCAGGTCGGTAGCTTCGGGCCCGTGCGTGCGGTCGTGCAGCGGGTGACGGGGGCCCGGGTGACCGTGGGCGACGAGGAGGTCGGCGCCATCGGGCCCGGGCTCTGCGTGCTGGTCGGGGTGACCCACGACGACGGGCCGGATGCCAGCCGGCGCCTGGCCGACAAGCTGTGGCACCTGCGGGTGCTCGCCGACGGGGAGGGCGTGATGAACCTGTCGGCCGCCGACGTGGGCGCGCCGATCCTCGTCGTGTCCCAGTTCACCTTGTATGGGGACGTGAGCCGGGGCCGGCGGCCGTCGTGGGTGGCCGCCGCCCGGCCCGAGCAGGCCGAGCCGACTTCACGGCTCGATGCGCAGGTGGCACGCACACATATTGGGCTGTTGTTACATTTAAGACATCATCGCCGGATGGCCGGTACTCAACCTTCACCTATCGGTCGAAGAATAGGCGCATAACATGCTGAAAAGGCAGCGTACAGTCGCTTTGGGAGGGGTTGTAGGCGGCGCCACTTGCGCTGTGCGGTGGGGGTTTGCCTGTTCCGACGCCGGCGGCCTACTAGGGGACTTCGCAACCCCTTCTTCGGACGATGAGCAGATGTTTACTGTAGTGGATCGAGAGGTCAGTCCTGGCGTACACATGGAGCTTCTTCTTGCGCCCCGCTCACCTCTCGGTTCGGCGACCGCAGAAAAGGGGTGGGAGTGTCCGCTCTTAGACCTCAATTTCGAATGTCGCGATCTTGTGATGCGCATCATCATTGCGCGTGTGGAGGAGACCTCATCTGAGGGCGAGCCGACACTCCTGGATCGGTGGTTGGGCGGAGCCGAGCTTCTTGTGACACTCGATATGGACTCATTTTGGATTGGAGTGGCACGCTAGTAGAGGTGGGCGATAATACTAGGCGAATGTTGAAATCTACCCCTTCACAAGGGGCTGACGAACTTCGGTCAAGGTCGCCTGAAGTCTGGCTGTAGGTGCTCTGATGGGCCCGTTCGCATGCAGATCGGCTGAACACCGACTGGGACCATGCGGGCCCAGTGGTTCCGAAGAAGAAGAAGAAGGCCAAGAACTTCAAGCGCGACTGGCACGTGCCGCGAGCTGGCGGGACGCGGGCCGATCCCTTAGCCGGGAAGATCACCCTTGCTGGGTGGGCGACCTATGGGGTTGAGTCGAAGATCGACCTTGGTGAGTCGACGCGGGCCTGATACCTATCTGTGGTGTCGCTACGCGGCGATGCTGAGAGGGCGGAGTGGTGGCCAGGATCTCGATCATCGACAGGTCGCTCTTCGTTCGGCTCTCAGTCATCGAGACGATCGCTGGTCTCACGCGTGGCGTGTCCATCAACGTCGATGACATCGACGATGTCCGTTCTGCGAGTGGCCGACGCGCTGCCGATGAGAGCATGGCCGACGTGCGACTCGGACTTGCCGGTGGTGCCCCGTTGGGTCGGTTCTACACCGTCGGTCGCTGGCCCCTTCGAGACGGCGGACGGGCGCTGATCGCGCTCCATGGTGTTCGGCCGCGATTCGTCCGGATCGACGTCTCCTCCCCCCGCCACCATTGGAGGAGGCTGCTCCTGTCGACGCGGGCCCCGGAGGCAGATGCGGCGATGATCCGGCGCCACATGGACCGCTGACCTCGCGGTAGCTCGAGACCGAGGAGGGCAGGGGTGGAGGCCTCTGGTGGAGGCTCTCGCGGTCAGGCGGGGCCGGCGCCGAGGACCTCGGAGGCGGGTCGGTCGACGCGGGCGATGCCGGCTCCGGCCCGGTCGTCCCAGTCGACGGGGTACCAGCGGGCGTCCCCATCGTCGAGGAACACCGTGACCCCCGTCGGGCGGGTCGTGGCCGTGGACAGGACCAGCACGATCGTGTGGCGTCCGGAGCTGGGCACCGGGATCGTCACGTCCTCTCCCCGTTGGAGGTCCGACGACGGCTCGGGGGTGCGCGGTGAGGCGCCGATCGTGCGGGAGCAGGTCTACGACGACGCCGGCCGGGTGGTCACCAGCCGGGTCCAGGGCGACGCCGGGTGGAACTGCACCACCTATGACGACCGGGACCGGACCACCGAGGTGATCTACGCCGGAGGAACTAACCAGAACGTGGACGCCACCTGCGGCTGAAAGATCCAGCGGCAGAGTGGGAACGTACGTTATCGTCATAGGGTGACTCCATCTAATCCCAATGCCAAGCGTCGTCCAGCAGGTGAAGTTCTCTCACGTATGACGCTGCACCCATTGGACCAGGGCTGGACACCGATCGATGCATTCGTCTTGATAAAGGTAATAGATGGGGATGGTCAATCAACGTGGGCCTATCGCACGACGGGTGATCTGAACCGGGAGGAGCTGCTGGGTGTGCTGCTTGTTCACGCCGAGTTGATACGGCAGCAGCTCGCTGCTGACTGGGAGGAAGATTGAGCCCAAGGTGACAACACCAACTTGGAACGTCCGATGAGCGATCGTGTGCCCGCAGGAGATGTACTGCGAGGCTTGGAGCTCGAACCTCTTGACCAGGGGTGGACTCCGCTAGAAGCTTTCACCTTATTGAAGTGCCTAGACCAGGATGGCGAAGTGACGTGGTCCTTTCGGACGACAGGAATGATTGATCGCAATGAATTGCTCGGCGCATTGGTTGTACTAGCTGATGTACTTTGCCGAAGGCTGGTAGCAGACTTGGATCAGTGAGTTGAGCAGCGAACCTGGATCCACGCGCTCGAAGCAGGTGAAGGGCCTGCCGCGAAAGGTTCTTGCGTTCGACGACCGCCATCTCGCATCCTGAGTCCCTTCGGACTGGCTTTCCTTCGCTCAGGCGGGGCCGGCGCCGAGGACCTCGGAGGCAGGTCGGTCGACGCGGGCGATGCCGACTCCGGCCCGGTCGTCCCAGTCGACGGGGTACCAGCGGGCGTCCCCATCGCTGAGGAACACCGTGACCCCCGTCGGGCGGGTCGTGGCCGTGGACAGGACCAGCACGATCGTGTGGCGCCCGGAGCTGGGAACCAGCATCGTCGCGTCCTCGTTCGAGCCCAGGTCCAGCGACGGCTCGGGAGCGCAGTCCTCCTCCACGGGGGTGCGCCAGCAGATCTGGGGGTCGCCGCCGGAGTCCACCCAGCCCAGGTCCAGGTCCGGCGCCAGGCGGTAGTAGCTCGGCGGGGCCTGGGGGACCGTGGTCGGCGTCCCGGTCCCGCCCGCAGAGGGCGGCAGCGTGACCGGCGGGGCCGCCGTCGAGCCCGCCGTCACCACCGTGGTCGTCGTCGCCCCCGTCGTGCCCACGGTCGCGGGGTCCGTCGTCGACGCCGACGGCATGGTCGTCGAGCTCGCCGGGGCCAGCGTCGTGGGCGCGAACGTGGTGGGCAGGTCGCCGGTCGGTCGGGCCGCGGTCCCCGTCTCCGGCCGGTCGGCGGTCCGAACCAGGACCAGGCCCACGACCAGCGCGGCGGCCGCGGCCGCCACGGCGACCAGGGGCCGGGTCGCACGGCGCCCATGGCGGGGCCGCTCGTCGGCGACCAGGAGCGGGGCGTCGTCCCACTCGGGGTTGGCCAGGGGCACCTCGGCCGCGGCGCGGTCCAGGGCGTCCCGCAGGAGCGTCTCGATCCGGTCGTCAGGCATGGGGGACCTCGGTGCGCAGGCGGGACAGGGCCCGGGAGGCCAGCGACTTGACCGTGCCCGGCCGGCAGCCGAGCGCCTCGGCGATCTCGGCCTCGGACAGCCCGGCCCAGTAGCGCAGGACCAGGACCGTCCGCTGCCGGAACGGCAGGCCGGCCAGGGCGTCGAGCAGGTACTCCGGCTCGGGCACCGGATCGGCCACCGCGTGGACCAGCCGCAGCCGGCGCTCCTCGCGGCCGTTGGCCCGGTGCCAGCGCCGGCACCGGTTGACCAGCACCACCCGCAGGTAGCCGCCCGGGTTGCGCAGCCCCGGCCAGCGGGCGTGGACCACCGCGAACGCCTCCTGGGTCAGGTCCTCGGCCGGTTCTGGCGAGCGGGTCAGCAGGAAGGCCAGGCGGACGGACCCCGGGTACTCGCGGCGGTAGAAGTCGGCGAACTCGGTCACGGTGACAGGTGCCGCCACGGGCGCGAGTCGAGGGGCGGTCATGGTTCCATCGAGCCCACGACCCGGCCGGGGGTTCCCCGGGATCTTCGCAGGGCCCGACCGACCGTGCCGGCCCCGAGCGCGCCGAGGGTCGCGGCCGACACCAGGCGGCCCCACGGCCCGGCCGGCGCCTCCCGAAACCGGACCCGGACCACGTGGGCACCGGCCGGCAGGTCGACGGCCAACCGGCCGTCGGGAGCCCGCCACGTCGGCACCGACCGGCCGTCGACCTCCACCCGCCAGCCCGGCGACCAGCCCAACGCCAACGGCGCCGCCAGCCGGGCCGTGCCCCCGTCGACCTCCACCACCCACTCGTCGTCCGCGGCGACCAGGACGCGGGTCGACCCGCCCGGCACCGGCGATCCGGTCGCCCTGCCGGGTATCGGGGATCCGGTCGGCCCGTCCGTGACCCCGCCGGCCTCGCCACCATCGGCGGCGTCGAGGGCCACGACGGCCAGCCCGGGCCCGGCCCGCACGAGATCCGTCCCGGGCAGGGCGGCCAGGCGTCGGGCCAGCCCGACGTCGGCCGTCACGACGTGCGAGGCGGCCAGGTCCCGCAACCGGGCCGCCCACGCCGCCTCCCCACCGGGCGGGGGCGGGGCCAGGACGTCCATGGCCACGCCGGCCCCCGGCGCGTACTCGGGGCCGAAGGGCGCCAGCCCGGGCCGGCCGGCGGCCAGGGCCAGCCAGCGCTCCGGGGCCGGGACCCCGAGGCGACCGGACGGGCCGGCCCGGCCGACGAAGGCGAAGCGGGCCCCGGCCGGGACCTCCCGGGCGAGCAGCTCGGCGACCTGGACCAGCTCGGCGGTCGGCCGCTGCCGGACGGCATGGGGAGGGGGCCCGCCGCCGAGCGCCGACAGGGCCACCAGGACCGCCAGCACCAGCGCACCGCCCGGCACGGCCCGGGTGAGGCCGGCCAGGGCCCGAGCCGCCGCCGGCGTGGACAGGACCGCGACGTAGGCCAGGCCCCGGTTGGGGAGCTGCCGGCCCAGGCCGTCGTCGAGGCCGAGCACGCCGTGGGCCAGGTGCAGCGCGACCAGGGCGCCGACCGGCAGCAGGGCCAGGGCGACGGCGTCCCGGCGCCGGGCCACCACCCCCGCCACCGCGGTGAGCACCACGCCGGCCGCGACCACCGGCCCGGCGACCCCCCGCCAACCCCGGCCGCCGGTGACCAGGAGGCGGACGTGCTCGGCCACCCCGGGCAGGTCCCACGAGGTCACCGGCCCCCGCAGGTCGCGGTGCGCGACGAGGGGCAACCACCAGCAGGCGGCCAGGCCCGCGCTCCACGCCGCCGCGTCCAGCAGCGGCCGGGCCCGAGGACGGTCGACCACCCCCACGGCCCACGCCACCGCCAGCACCACCGGGGCGAGGACGCCGAGCAGGACCAGCGACAGCGGGTGGGTCAGCGCCAGCGCGGCGACGACCAGGGCGAGGCGGCGCGGGCGGGCCCGCCGACCGCACGCCTCGACGGTCAGGGCCAGGGCGACCAGGACCAGCGGCACTGCGACGTGCTGGGCGGCCAGGCCGGTGGTGAAGGCACCTTCGAGGCCCCCGCCGCGCGGCGACGAGGCGGCCAGGGCCAGGATGCCCGCCGCCGCGGCCGTGGGCCGGCCCAGCCCCAGGGCCCGGGCCAGGCGGCCCGCGGTCCACGGCACGGCCAGGTGGGCCCCGACCAGGCAGAGCTCCAGCGCCCCCGCGGTGGACAGCAGGCCCAGTCCGGCCAGACGGACGGCACCGACCAGCAGGGCCAGGCCGGGCCCGTAGAACAGGTGGAGCTGGTAGCCGAGCATGGCGCCCGGGAACCATCCGTCCCAGCGTCCCTGGCCGAACAGCGTGGCCAGGGCGAAGTCGACGCGTTGCAGGTGGCCGGTCACGTCGTCACCGGGCGGCAGCTCGGGGCCGACCAGCCACCGCACCGTCCACAGCGCGACCAGGGGACCGGCCAGCGCGCCGTACCGCCGTCCACGCCGGCGGGCGGGCCGCTCGGGCCCGGCGACCGGGGCCGGGTCGAGGGTCGACGGGGCGACGGCCACGACCGGTTCCGAGCCCGCCGGGGCCGCCCCGGTTCCGAGCCCCGGTGGTCCACGCCCGGTTCGAGCGCCTCCGTGCCGGGTTGGTCGGGCCGGCACCCGGCCCACGACCGCCAGGTGCGGGGCCACCGTGGACGGCGGCGCCTCGGCCCCGAGCGGCGAGGGTGCCGGAAAGGCCGTCGGGGACCGGGGCCGTGCGGCGGTAGCGTCGCCCGTCGTGCTCGTGGCGCGCAGGGTCCAGCGGTCGCACGGCGCGCAGGTCGTGCTCGGCGGCATCGACGTCACCGTCACCGCGGGCACGCGCCTGGGCGTCGTGGGCCCCAACGGCATCGGGAAGTCGACCCTGCTGCGCGTCCTGGCCGGGGCGGAGCCGCCCGACGCCGGTGCCGTCGAGCGCTCGCCGGCCACGCTCACCGTCGGCTGGCTGCCCCAGGAGCCCGACGCCGACCGGGGCGAGACCCTGCGGGCCTACCTCGCCCGGCGCACCGGCGTCGCCGCCGCCTCGGCCGCCTTGGACCGGGCCACCGAGGCCCTGACCGGCGACGGCGAGGCCATCGACGCCTACAGCGCCGCGCTCGACACCTTCCTGGCCCTGGGCGGCGACGACCTCGACGCCCGGGCCGGGACCGTCCTGGCCCAGGTCGGCCTGCCCGCCGACCGCCTCGACGTCGCCGTCGGCCACCTGTCGGGCGGGCAGGCGGCCCGGGCCGCGCTGGCCGCCATCCTGCTCAGCCGGCACGACGTCCTGCTGCTCGACGAGCCGACCAACGACCTCGACTTCGCCGGGCTGGACCTGCTCGAGTCGTTCGTGGCCTCGACCGCCTCGGCCATCGTGGTCGTCAGCCACGACCGGGCCTTCCTGGACCGCAGCGTCGACCGCATCCTCGAGCTGCGCCTGCCCGACCACGACGCCGTCGAGCACGCCGGCGGCTGGAGCGACTTCGTGCGCTCCCGGGAGCTGGCCCGGCGCCAGCAGGCCGAGGCCTACGACCGGTTCACCGCCGAGCGCGACCGGCTCGTCACCCGGCAGCGGACCCAGCGCCAGTGGTCCGAGTCGGGCTCCAGCGTGCAGCGCCGCAAGACCGACAACGACAAGTTCGTGGCCTTCCAGCGGGCCCAGCGCTCCGAGCAGCTCGCGTCCAAGGTCAAGGCCACAGAGCGGGCCATCGAGCGCCTCGAGGCGGTCGACAAGCCCTGGGAGCCGTGGCGGCTCCAGCTCTCGTTCCGCCCGGCGTCACGGGCCGGCGACGTCGTGGCCCGCCTCGACGCCGCGGTCGTCGACCTCGGCTCGTTCCGCCTGGGCCCCGTCGACCTGGAGCTGGCCTGGCAGGACCGGCTCGCCGTGCTCGGACCCAACGGGTCGGGCAAGACCACCCTCATCCGGGCCCTGCTCGGCGAGGTCCCCCTCACCTCGGGGCAGCGCTGGGTCGGCCCGGGGGCCAAGGTGGGTCTGCTCGACCAGCGCCGGGCCCGCGTCGGGGGCGACACCCCGCTCCTGCGCGGCTTCATGGACCGCACGGGCCTCGACCGGGCCGAGGCCCGCTCCCTGCTGGCCAAGTTCGCCCTGGGCGCCGACCACGTCGACCGGCCCGGGTCGGCCCTGTCACCCGGCGAGCGGACCCGGGCCCTGCTGGCCGAGCTGATGGCCGAGGGCGTCAACTGCCTGGTGCTCGACGAGCCCACCAACCACCTCGACCTCGAGGCCATCGAGCAGCTCGAGGCGGCCCTCGACGGCTTCGACGGCACCCTCGTGCTGGTGACCCACGACCGGGCCCTCCTCGACGCGGTCCGCCTCGACCGCACCCTCGAGCTGGGCTGAGGGCGCGCCGCCGCCGTCAGCCTCGGGCGACCGGGACGACCACGACGGGCTGGTGGGCGTGCTGGGCCACCTGGGTGCTGGTGCTGCCCAGCAGCCGCTCGGGGTGGTCGCCGACGCCGCGGGTGCCCACCACGATCAGGTCCGCGCCCACCTCGTCGGCGGCAGCCAGCAGGACCGTGACCGGGCTGCCGTCGCGGGCCAGCCGCCGGTCGGGCACGGGCGAGGCGTCGAGCCGGGCGCACCAGGTCCGCTCGAACCGCTCGACGACCTCGGCCCGGTGGGCCTGGGTCGGCACCGGGTGGTCGTCGAGCCGTTCCAGCAGGCCCAGGGCGTGGACGGCCACCACCTCGGCGCCGACCTGCTCGGCCAGGGTCGCGGCCCAGTCGAGCGCGGCGACGCTGTTGGGCGAGCCGTCGACCCCGACCACGATCCGCCCGAGCGTCATCGGCCCGCGGCCCCGGCCATCGCCGCGGGCTCGGCCGGCGGGGGCGCGTCGGGTGGGGCCGGGCGGTGGCCCGGATCGGTCCCACCCGGGTCGAACCGGAAGGGCGGGTACTCGTCCCGCATGAGCAGAACGTAGGCCAGGACCCGGTAGCACCACCGGTTGAGGCCCATGAGGAAGTCGAACAGCTCGTCGGGGTAGCGGGCCCGCACGGCCAGGATCACCGCGGCGACCAGGGCGACGACCGCGATCAGGCCACCCCGGCCGAAGACCCACAGGCCGCCGTCGTCCCCGCCGAAGCCCCAGCCCCCGGCGAACACGGCCACCACCAGGTAGTGGGGCA
>JBFWTJ010000104.1:0-11989 GCA_050247895.1 Acidimicrobiia bacterium | reverse complement strand
GTGGGGGGGAACCTGGGGGAGGAGGTCGGCCGGCACGCGGGGTGTCGGACCCGGCCCGACGGGTGCGACCGGACCGGTGAGGTCGCTCGGACCGGCCCGGGTCGGGCCGGTGGGTGAGGCGGGCGCGGCGGGGTCGCTCGGGTCCGCCTGGGTCGGCGCGGCGAGTTCGGTGGCCTCGGCTGGAGCGGTCGACGCGCGGGCTCGTCGGGCTCGGGGGGCGGCGGACGCGAGCACGGACGATCGCTGTGCGACCTCCGTCCGCTTCGCCGACGTCGCCATGCGCGGCGATCGTACCGGCGAGGCCCGCCCCATGGTGGGCGTCGCGCCTGCGCTGGCCCGACGGGCGGAGCTACCAGCCGTCCTGATCGTCGCGGTCCTCGAGCCAGCGCCGGCCGTCGGGGCACTCGGGGCGCAGGGGGCACCAGCGGCAGGGCACGCCCGGACGACGGACCGGCTCCCGTCCCGTCCGCAGCTCGACGAGGGCCCGGGCGCCGTCGAGCGTGCGCTGCACGGCGGCCTGGAGCACGTCCTCGGTGACGGCCTCGGTGACCAGCCGGCCCGAGTCGAGGTAGAGCGTGGCCAGCAGGCGGGGCGGCACGCCGAGGCGCAGCGACTCGACCAGGGCGTAGAAGCGCAGGTCGTCTCGGTGGGCCGGCGAGAAGCCGCCGGTCTTCAGGTCGATGATCACCTTGCCCGCGACGAGGCCGGCGGCCCGACCCACGGTGAGGTCGGCCTTGCCGGCCAGCACGACCCGGTCGCCGGCGAGCTCGGCGCGGAGCCGGCTCTCGGCCACCGGGCGCCAGCGGGACTCCAGGGGCGGGAACACCTCGAGGAACTTGGCCACCCGGTCGACGGCCTCGCCGCGCAGCTCGGCCCGCTCGCCCTCGTCGAGTGCGGCCAGCCAGGTCCCGAGGGCGTCGTTGCCCCCGGCCAGCCGGGCCATGGCCTCGTCGACGAGGTCGCCGGGCACGGGCTCGCCCCGCCAGTGGACCGACAGCTCGACGGCCTTGTGGGCGACCGTGCCCCGGGCCGTGGCCGTGGTCCACTCGAAGGGCTCGTCGCGGTCGGCCAGGTAGGCCGCCTCGCAGCCGTGGACGGCCCCGAGGTCGTGCTTGGACAGCCAGAGCTGGCGGTCCCCGTCGAGCCCGTCGAGCAGCGGGCCGAGCCCGGCGTCGAGGTCGTCGCGCAGCCACTCCCGCAGCCGGGGGTCGAAGGTGGGCCGTTCGTGGGGCCGCGAGCCGAGGGCCTCCAGCACGTCCCGCTGGACCGGCGTCGGCTCCTCGCTCACGTCGCATTCTTGTCACAGGGTTCGTGTTCCACTGGGACCCATGAGCTCCGCCTCCGCCACCGACCGCCCGGTCTCCTTGATGCTGGCCGAGGCGGTCCGGGCGATGGGGGTGGTGGGTCGCCGGCTCGGCCTGTCGATGCCCGGGTTCCGGTCGCCGCCTCGGGTGGCCGGTGCCCTGCGCACGATCCGGCGTCACCGGGGCGGAGGGGCGACGGTGGCGGTGGCGCTGCGCGACCGTCCGTGGGCCGCGGTCCTGGCCGACCTGGTCGAGGGGGTGGTGGTGGCCAACCGGCTCGCCGGCCTGCGGGCCGACGGCGTGCGGGCCGAGCTGTGGGCGGCGTTGGCCCCCGGGGTCGAGCTGGTGGCGTTGGGCTCGGCTGGTCTGCCGCACGACGTGTGCCCCGCCGAGTCGGGCCCCGTCTCGCCGGACGTGCCCGACGGCCCCGCCCTGGTGGCGGGGGAGGTGCCCGCGGTCGATGACCAGGGCCGTCGGGTCGCGCGGGAGGTGGCGGGCCGGGCCGACCTCGGCGAGCGCTCCTCCGCACAGGGCCTGGCCGCGTGAGGCTCGGTACCCTCGCGTCGGTGCGGTCGTGGCGCATCCTCGTCGACGAGGCCGAGGTGAACGAGGTGGTCGTGGTCACCGACTACGCCGACCTGTTCGTGGTGCAGCGGGACCCGGGCGCGGATCCGGGGCCGACCGACTGGGAGGCCACCCTCGTCTCCCGGGAGCGGATCCACCTCGCCCCCGGGCTGTACGAGCTGGGCTTGCGGACTCCGGGCGCGCCTCGCCTCGTCGGTCGGGCCCACCTGCGCTTCAGCGACGGGAACCGTCACCTGTTCCGGGGCGACGCCGTGCTGGAGGGCCTGGCCGCCGCCCTCGGTTGATGGGCGCCCCCGCTACCGTCACCGGCACCGACGTCCGGCCCGGGTGGCGGAACTGGCAGACGCAGAGGGCTTAAACCCCTCGGGCCCGCAAGGGTCGTGCGGGTTCGAACCCCGCCCCGGGCACGCTTGAGGTCCTCACCTCGGACGTGGCGAGCTGCCAGCCCTGGGCCTTGTGCAGGCGGTCCCAGAACCGGGCGTAGGTGCCACCCGCCGCGAGCAGTTGCTCGTGGGTGCCCTGCGCCTCCACGCGGCCGTCGTCGGTGAGCGCGACGATCTGGTCGGCTGCGGCGATGGTGTCGAGGCGGTGGGCGATGATCAGGACGGTCGCCTGCGTGCGTAGCTGCTCGATGGCGGCGACGATGTTCGCCTCGTTCTCGACGTCGAGCGCGGAGGTGGCTTCGTCGAGGAGCACGATCGGCGACCGCTTCAGCAGGGCGCGGGCGATCGCGACGCGTTGACGCTCGCCGCCCGACAGCGCGCGTCCGCCTTCTCCGACCCGCGAGGCCCAGCCGTCGGGCAACCGCTCGGCGATCTCGGTGACGCCGGCCAGGTCGGCGGCCTCGCGGATCTCCTCTGGGCTGGCGTCCTCGCGGCCGACGGCGACGTTGGCCTCCAGGGTGTCGTCGAACAGGTAGACGTCCTGGAACACCATCGACAGCTGGCCCATGAGCTGCTCGCTGGTCTGCTCGGTCACCGGGCGTCCCCCGACCTCCACGGTGCCCGAGCCCGCGTCGTGGAAGCGGCTGACCAGGCGGGCGATGGTGGTCTTGCCGCTGCCCGACGGGCCGACGAGTGCGACCATCGAGCCCGCCGGCACCGACAGCGAGACGTCGGTGAGGACCGGATCGGCATCGGGCGCGTAGGCGAAGGTCACGCCGTCGAGCTCGATGGTTCCCGGTGCCGGCAGCTCGCCGGGCACCGACGGTTCGGCCAGCGGCTCGGCCGTGAGCACGTCGTCGATCGCGTCGAGCAGGGGGCGCCGCGACTCCAGGGCCATCGCGCTCTCGGTGATGGTCGACAGCGTCGAGGTGAACCGCAGTGCCAGGCCGATGAACGCCAGGGCCGGGACCGGTTCCAGCGAGCCGGCGACCGCCAGCGAGCCGGTGACGCTGATCAGGGCGACGACCACGCTCTGGGTCATCGCGCCGCTGAGCAGGTGGGCGACGGTCTCGATCCACTGGGCGCGGGTCTTGGCCGCGCGGGTGTCGTCGAGCGCTGCGTTGAGGGGCGCGAAGTCGTCGCTGCGGCCGCAGGAGCGCAGCGCCCCCTGGCACTGCGCGTACTCGACGATGCGGTTGGCCAGGTTGACCTCCTCCGGCTCGTGGATGGCGCCGCCCCGGCGCACGAGGTGGGTGGAGGCCAGGGTGATGAGCACGAAGACCGGCGCCGCGATCGTCAGCACCAGACCCAGCAGCGGGTTCCAGAACCAGGCGGCGACGACGACGGTGGCGGCCGAGGCGAGGCGGCCGACCAGCGGACCGATCATGTGGGCGAAGATCTCGCCGGCGCTCATCAGCTCGGCGGAGACCATCCGTGACAGGCGCCCGGCGAGCGGCCGGGCGAACCAGCCGAGCGGCTGCTTGGCGACCTGGTCGCCGACCAGGTGGTGGATGCTGTGGAGGAAGTCGAGGGCGACGGCGTAGGTGCGGCGCTCCTGCAGGTAGTTCAGCCAGAAGCAGGTGACCGCGAGGACCGCGAAGACCAGGAGCCAGCCGCCGGTGCGGAGGCCCCAGACGGCGTCGTCGGAGGCGAGCGAGCTGATCGCGGGGAGCAGCGAGGCGAGGGCGAGGCCTTCGACCAGGCCGCTCAGCGCGGCGACCGTGAGCGCCGGGCGCAGCGCCTCGGGCCGGGAGACCATCCGCTTCAGGCGCGGGACGATGTCGACGAGGGGGAGGTTCACGCGTCCGCTCCTCGGTCGAGGGTTGCGGTGGCGGACTCCCACAGGTGGGCGTAGCCGGGCTGGTCCAGCAGCTCGTCGTGGGTGCCGGTCGCGACGACGCGACCGTCCTCGAGCAGGACGATCTGGTCGACGCCCTTGATCACCTCGGGCCGGTGGGCGATGAGCAGCACCGTCTTGTCGCGCACGAGGTCGGAGAGTGCCTGCTGGATCTGGTGCTGCGACTCCGGATCGGTGAGCGCGGTGGCTTCGTCGAGGATCAGCACCGGCGCGTCGACCAGGACGGCCCGGGCGATGGCGATCCGCTGCGCCTGCCCGCCGGAGAGTCCCGTGTCGGCGCCGTGGACGGTGTCGAAGCCGTTCGGCAGCTCCTCGATCTCGTCGAGGACGCGGGCCGCGTCGGCCGCGGCGCGGATCTGGTCGTCGGTGGCGTCGGGGCGACCGAGGGCGATGTTGTCGCGGATGCTGATCGAGGGCAGTTGCGGGTCCTGCAGCACGAAGCCGACGTGCGAGTACAGGTCGTCGATCCGGTCGATCGGCGCGCCGCCCAGGCGGATCTGTCCGCAGCGGGGGTCGTCGAAGCGGGCGAGCAGCGTCGCGATGGTCGACTTGCCGGACCCGGACGGCCCGATCAGCGCGGTGACCGTGCCCTGGCGCAGGGTGAACGAGACGTCGTCGAGGGCGAGCTCGGCGTCGGGCCCCTCGCCGTAGGAGTAGCCGACGTGTTCGAACACGACGTCGTACCCGCTCGGTGCCGCACGCTCGGGGCGGTCGGCCAGGACCGGCGTCTCGAGGAGGTCGGTGAGGCGGCGGGCCGAGGCGCCGGCCATCTGCTGGGCCCACATCGAATTCATCAGGACCTCGAGGGAGTACGGGACGAGCAGGGCGATCAACGAGGTCGCCAGCACGTCGGCGGCGGTGACCGAGCCCCGGTGCACCAGCCAGGTCCCGCCGCCGATGTTGACCAGCAGGATCAGCGGTACCGCCAGCAGGGAGTTGCCCAGCGAGCTGATCGTGATCAGCGGCCGCACCCACTCGTAGTAGAAGTCCTGGAACTCCTCGGCCGCGCGCTGGTACGCGCCGTGGGCCCGGCCCACCCGGCCGAACGCCTTCACCACGGTGATCCCGGTGACGAACTCGACCATGCGTGCCGAGACCACGCCCAGCTTCTCGTCCATCTGCACGGTCTTCTCGCCCATGCCTCGCAGGGGCAGCGCCATCGCCGCCGCGTAGAGCGGCAGCGTCGCGACCGCGAGCAGGCCGAGCCGCCAGTCGATGACGAACGCGTAGACCATCAGCGCCAGGGGCATGACGACCGCGTTGGTCGCCTCGACGGGGCGGTGCGCGATCAGGTTGTGGATGGTGCCGATGTCGTCCTGCAGCGCCTTGCGGACCCGCCCGGAGTTGGTGGACGTGAACCAGACCAGCGGCACCCGCGAGAAGCGCCGCACCATGCGCACGCGGATCAGGTGACCCAGCTCGATGTCGGCCAGGTGCGTGACGAGCAGCGCCACGAAGTAGATCACGAGCCGCAGCGTGAACGCGACCAGCAGGATCCGGAGCCACCGGTCGACCTCGTCGCCGTCGATGCCGGCGTCGGCGCGTGCCGCGTCGATCAGGACATCACCGATCTTCACCAGAGCGACGTACGGCACGACGGCCAGGATCCCCGAGACCGCCGCGAGGAGCCGACCGACCGCGAGGTTCGACGCCACCGGGCCGAGCAGCTCCTTGAGCGCCCGCGCGTCGGCCTTCTGCTGGGCCTTCGGGTCGGCGACGGCTCCGCCGGCGGACTGGCCTGCAGGTGCGTCCGTCGTCATCGCCCTATCTTTGGTCTGCCTATCAGAGTATGTAAAGGCTTATGTATCTCACGATGATGTGACTCCCGTCCTGGGTGCGCCGTAGCGGATCGCACCACCCAGGGTGTTCGGCCCCGGGCGTCCTCGGGCCACCCGGGAGGGCCCGGATGGCCGTCTTCGGGTGTCACACTTGGCGCGTGCAGCTGCGGGGCATCGAGGACCTGAAGGCGGGGCGCCTCACGTCGTGGCCGTGGTGGGCCGACGGGCTGCTCGCCCTCGCCGTCGGACTGGGCATCTTCCTGAGCAGCGTCCGCCGACTCGACGACTCGACGGAATGGGGACTCGTCGGCCATTGGGTCCTCGCGGTCGCCGCAGGCGCCGCCATGGTGGCCTGGGGCTGGGCCGCAATCGTCAAGCTCCGAGAGCGCCCAACGGCGAGGTGAGCGGGCGCCCGGCCGCGGGGCACGCGAGGCCAGGCCGTCGACCCCCTTGCCTGGTCAACCGAACGACGAGAGCGGCGACCACGAGGAAAGTGAGCAGCGCGACCACGAACGTGCCGTGACCCCGATGCCTCGGTCTCGGTGTGGATCGCCCTCGTGGCCGTCTGGCTCGTCGCCGCGCTCTGGTTCCTCGCCGACCCCCGGCGGGCGCGGGTGGACCCATGATGGCGGGATGGCACGCCGACCCTCCGAGCTGACCGACGCCGACCTGGCCTTCCTCTCCGAAGCGCACCTGGCCACCCTGACCACCCTGCGGCCCGACGGATCGCCCCACGTCGTGGCCGTGGGCTTCAGCTACGACCCCGACCGGGCCGTGGCTCGGGTCATCACCTTCGCCTCCAGCGCCAAGGCCCGCCACGCCGGGGCCGGTGGCCGAGCGGCCGTCTCCCAGGTCGACGGCGGCCGGTGGCTGACCCTCGAGGGCACGGCACGGCTGGCCGCCGCACCCGACGAAGTCGCCGCTGCGGTCGCCGCCTACGCGGCCCGGTACCGCCCGCCCCAGCCGCGTGACGACCGGGTCGTGGTCGAGATCGCCGTCGACCGCATCCTGGGCCGGGCCTGACGCTGACGGCCCCGGCCGCGCCCTCACAGCATGCGCCGCACGAGGTGGTCGCGGTCGATGAGCTGGTGCTTGAGCACCAGCCCCAGGTGCGCGACCAGCGTCGCGTACAGGGCGAGGTGGCCGGCCACGTGGAAGGCCACGGCGTCGTCCGACACGAGGACCAGCCACAGGCCCGACAGGGGGACCAGGAAGAGCAGCGCGTAGAGGACCCGCTCCGTCCAGTGGGCCAGGACCCGCTCGGCGGCCGAGAGGCCGGGCGCCCAGGGCGGCAACCCGGAACGCCGCCGCCACCACAGGCGGACCGCGGCCAGGACCAGGATCGCCACCCCGAGCACCACGTGGGCCGTGAGCAGGCCGTCCTCGCCGAAGGGCACCAGGTCGTCCCCGCCCCGACCGCGGCCCCGGCCGCTCTCGCCTCCCCGGCCACGACCCCGCCCGTGGCCCCCGCCCACGTCGAGGGCGTACCCGACGGCGAGCTGGCCGGCGACGGAGAGGACCGTCAGCCAGTGCAGCACCTTGGTGAGGGGCCGGTAGCCGGGCGGGGCCGGGGCGGGCGGGGGAGTCGGCGGCGAGGTGATGGGCCCACTCTGCCCCGGGCCGGGCCCCGGCGACCGGCTTCGCGTTCGGACGCCTCTGCTGGCAAGCTCTGGACGACAGCGCAGCGATCGGGTCGCGCCGGCGGAGCGGAAGCCCGTCCGGCCGGCGGAGACGGATCGGGCCCGCCGCCAGGGGAGCGGCGGGCGGGCACAGGAGGGGCGTGTGGGGAACCAGCCGGAGACCGAGGACGACACCCGCGGCGCGGGCGGGGGGCCGGCCGGCACGGCCGCGGTCCGGGAGCGGCTGGTGCACGTGCGCAGCCTGGCCCGCCGTCTCGAGGACATGGGGCCGCTCGTGTTCCGCAGCGAGGAGGGTCAGATCGTCCACGGGGGCATCTGGCGGATCCTCGTCCTGACCTACCGGCGGGCCTTCGAGCTCGCCGGGCAGGCCCCGCCCGACGAGCGGACCGCGGCCGAGTTGCTCGACTCCCTGCCCGACGAGGACCGGCGCCTGCACGAGGTCCTGCTCGTCGGCGCGGGCAAGGGCTTCGGTGGGGGCCACGACGACGTGGTGGCCGCCATCGCGCCGCACTGCGACCGCCTCCTCGACGAGCTCGACCGGCCGCTCGGCGACCGCACGCCGTCCTGACCGGCCCGGGATCCGACCGAAGCGGGTGGCCGGGCCGTGACCGGTGACGTGCCGGATCCCTCCGTGGCCCGGGTCGCGGCCGTCCTGGCCGAGGCCGGGTGCGTGGCCCCGCACGACGAGGCCCGTGAGCTGGTCGCGGTCGCACCCGATCCCGTGGCCCTGGCCGCGCTCGTGGCCCGGCGGGTGGCGGGCGAGCCGCTGGCCTGGGTCGTCGGCTCGATCGAGCTGGGTGGGGTGCGGATCGGCGTCCGCCCCGGCGTCTACGTCCCCCGCTGGGAGACCGGGGCCCTGGCCGCCCGGGCGGCCGAGCTCCTCCCGCCCGGCGGCAGGGCCGTCGACCTGTGCACCGGCGCCGGGACGATCGCGGTGCTCCTCCGCCACGCCGACCCGTCCGCCACCGTCGTGGCCACCGAGGTCGACCCCCTGGCCGTCGAGGTCGCCCGGGCCAACGGCGTCGACGTCCGCCAGGGCGACCTCGACGAGCCGCTGCCACCCGAGCTGGCCGGCGAGGTCGACGTCCTCACCGCCGTGGTGCCCTACGTGCCCCACGGCGCCCTGGGCCTGCTGGCCCCCGACGCCCGGGACCACGAGCCGGCCCTCGCGCTCGATGGTGGTCCCGACGGGTGCCGGCTGCTCACCGAGGTCGTGCGCCGGGCCCCCCGCTGGTTGCGTCCCGGAGGTTGGCTGCTCCTCGAGCTGGGCGGCGACCACGCCGGCCCCGTGGGCCGGCTGGCCACCGAGGTCGGCTTCGTGGACGTCGCCGTCGGGCGCGACGACGACGGCGACGATCGTTGGGTCGAGGCCCGGTTCGCCGGCGACGGGAGCTGATCCCCGGGCGACGGCGGTGGGCCGGGAGCGACCGGGGCGAGGGGAGCGACGAGACGACCGGAGCGCGACCCGGGCGTGACGCCGCTCAGTGACCAGGCCGGCCCGGGTCGCGTCAGGCCAGAACCTTGGCCGCCACCTCGCCCAGCAGGGAGATCCGGCCGGGGACGTGGCCGTTGGCCGTCAGGTTCAGGGTGAACCCGTCCACGCCCTGGGCCAGGTCGGCGGAGAGGGCCTCTCCCACCGCGTCGGGGTCGCCGACGATCGTCCCGGCGCGCAGGGCGACGACCTCGTCGTCGGACAGCCCGCCGACCTCCCGGCCCTGGCGGGCCAGGTGGTCCCGGACGTCGCGCACGGCCTCCTCGTGGGTCGGCGCGACGACCACGCCGCGGTGCACGTTCACGGTGATCTCGGCGCGGTCGCGACCCTCCGCGGCGCAGTGCTCGGCCAGCACGTCGAGCTTGCGGGGCAGCTCGTGGCGGGGCGAGATCAGGTTCGACTCGTCCGCGTAGCGGGCCACCATGCGCAGGGTCTTGCGCTCGCCGCTGCCGCCGATCATCACCGGGATCCGGCCCACCGGCGGTGGCGAGTTGAAGGCGCCCTCGGCCCGGTACCGCGCCCCGGTGAAGGTCACGGTCTCGCCCCGCAGCAGCGGCAGGACGATCTGGAGGGCCTCCTCCAGCTTCTCGAACCGGTCGGTGAAGGTGCCGAACTCGACGCCCAGGGCCGTGTGCTCGGCCTCGAACCAGCCGGCGCCGATGCCCAGCTGGGCCCGGCCCTCCGACACGATGTCGAGCGCGGTGACGGTCTTGGCCAGGACCGCCGGGTTCCGGTAGGTGTTGCCGGTGACCAGGGCGCTCAGGCGGACCGTGGAGGTCTCCCGGGCCAGGGCGGCCAGCAGCGTGTAGCACTCGACCATCTCGTCGGCGATCGGGCCGACCGGGGGGATCTGGAGGAAGTGGTCCATCACCAGGACCGTGTCGAACCCGGCGGACTCGGCCTCGCGGGCCTGGCGGGCGATGGCACCGAACAGGCCCGAGGGGGGCGTGTCGGGGTAGGTGAAGTTGGGGATCTGGTAGCCGAGGCGGGTCATGGGTGCCATTGCACCAGGCCCCCGCCCGGATCGCACCCGATCGGCCGGATCCCTAGAGTCGGCGAGGTGGGCGAGGACGGGGCACCCGACGGGGGAGCGGAGGCGGCCAGGGCCGTCGTCGAGCGCTACCTGCACGCCCTCCAGGCCTTCGACCTCGACGCCACGCTCGACTGCTTCACCCCCGACGCCGTCTACTCGCACCCGCCCTACCGGGACGAGCCGGCCGAGGCCCCCCGCCACGAGGTCGTCGGCCACGCCGGCCTGCGGCGCCTGTTCGAGGCCCGGGGGCCGCGACCCACCGCCCACCACCTCGACGTGGTCGCCCGGGCCGGTGACGAGGCCTTCGCCTCCGGCCTGGTCACCCAGGGCGGGACCGCCGTCGCCTCCTTCCTGGCCCACCTCCGCCTCGCCCCCGACGGGCGCATCGCGGCCTATGCCGCCTACGCCAGCGCACCTCCGGTCGGCTGGGAGTCCGGGGCCTGAACGGCGCCTGACGGCGGCCTTGTCGCCGGCCGGGGACGGGGCCAGGATGGCGCCGTGGCGGACACAGCGCGCGAAGCCGGAGCCGGCCGGTTCAGCGGCTTCGCCGACCTCTACGGCCAGGTGCGGCCCTCGCCCCCCGTCGAGCTCGGCGAGCTGCTCGGGGCCTACGCCGGTGGCCGCCCGGCCCTGGTGGTCGACCTGGGTTCGGGCACCGGGCTGTCGACCCGCTGGGCCGCGACGTGGTCCGACGAGGTGGTCGGCGTCGAGCCGACCGACGACATGCGGGCCGCCGCGGTGGCCGCGGGCGGCGAGGGGATCTCGTACCGCGCCGGCTGGTCGCACGACACCGGCCTGCCCGACGGTTGCGCCGACGTGGTGCTCGCGGTGCAGGCCCTGCACTGGATGGATCCCGGGCCCACCTTCGCCGAGGTGCGGCGGCTCCTGCGCCCCGGTGGGGTGTTCGCCGCGGTCGACGTCGACTGGCCGCCCATCGTCGGCGACGCGCTCGTCGAGGAGGGCTGGGACCGGGTCCGACGGCGGACCCGCACCTTCGAGGCCAGGGTCGCCCAGGGCCTCACCGGCGAGGCCCTGCGGGCCCCCGTCGACGAGTCCTCCGCCGACGCGGCCAAGCACTCCGGGAGCGACGCCCACGTCGACCGACAGCTCTCCGACGGGGTCCGCAGCTGGTCCAAGACCGACCACCTGCGCCGCATGTCGGCGTCGGGGGCCTTCCGCTGGTGCCGGGAGATCGCCATGGCCCGCCACGACACGGGCGACGCAGCCCGCTTCGTGGGCCTGGTCCGCAGCCAGGGCGACTACCAGTCCCTGCTCCGCCACGGCCTCGACGACCACGACCTGGGCATCGAGGACCTGGTCGGGCTGGTCACCGCCCGCCTCGGCGACGGGGCCCGGCCCTGGCGGTTCACCTACCGGGCCCGCTGCGGCTTCACCTGACCGGCCCGGCGCCGCCGTCACCCGGGACGCGGCGGTGCCCGGACCGACCGGCATGCGGTCGACCCGGGCAGGTCACCTCCGCCGGCTCAGCCGGCGTACCGGGGTGCCCGGGGGAGGGGGCGGGGCACGGCGGCGATGCCGGGCCGGGGCAGGTCGCCGCCCTGGACCGCCGGGTCCTCGCCGCAGGTCGGCTCGGACACCTCGGCCACGTGGAGCACGGCGTCGGTCGCCGCGTTGCGGACCTCGACGGTCACCGTCCCCGTCGGGGCGACCGGGACGGGCACCGAGGCCGGGACCCCGTCGGCCACGACGTGGTCGTCGCCCGCCAGCACGCCGACGACCCGCACGTCGAGGGTCAGGACGCCGGCACCCGAGGTCGACACCTCGACGCACGCCACCCGCTCGTCGGCCGAGCAGGCCGCCGACACCGAGACCTCCAGGGTGGCCGGCGGTGGCGGCGGCGGGGGCGGCTCGGGCGAGCGCTCGACGGCGCCGCTGTCGCAGCCTGCCCCGAGCGG
>JBFWTJ010000103.1:0-12256 GCA_050247895.1 Acidimicrobiia bacterium | reverse complement strand
CCGTCGTGGCCGAGCCGGTCGAGGCCGCCGACGTGGGCGAGCTGATCGCCGCCTACCCCGGCCTGCGCATCGACCACGACAACGAGCGCTGGTACGCCGGGCTGCTGGCCCGCCGGCTCCTGAACCGGGCCTGCACGTCGTGCGGGCTCCACCACCACCCGCCTCGCCCGGTCTGCCCCGGTTGCTGGTCCACTGCGCTGGTCGACCGGGAGTCCCGGGGGACGGGCGTGGTCGAGGCCTCGACCACGTTCCGCCAGGTCGACCCCTACGGCCTCGACGACGGGGCGTCGCCCGGCGGGAGGATGGCGGTGACGGTCCGCCTCGACGAGCAGGACGTGAGGCTCACCGGTCCCGTGCGGGCGGGCGCGGCGGCCGGGATCGGGGAGCGGGTGCGGCTGGGGTGGGCCCGGCGGGGCCCGGCGCCGTTCCCGGTCTTCGAGCCCGAGTCCCGGTGACGGCCCGCCACCCGCTGCAGGATCGCGTGGCGATCGTCGGCGTGGGCTCGACCGGCTTCGCCCGCAGCCACCCGGGCCGCTCGCTGCTCTCGCTGGTCGCCGAGGCGGCCCGGGCGGCCATCGCCGACGCAGGGGTGGACCGCAGCGAGATCGACGCCGCCTGCGGCATCGCGCCCTACGTCCCGGGCTGGTTCGGCGTCCCGCCGCAGCTGCTGGCCGAGGCGCTCGGCCTGCGCCTCGACCACCTCTCGTTCGATCCGCCGCCCATCGGCTACTCGCTGGTCAGCGCGGTGCACGCCGTGGCCGCCGGATCGTGCCGGACGGCGCTGGTCTACAACGGCGTCTACCGGTCGGGCGCGCTCTCCCGCTCGGCGGCCCGCGACCCCGTCCGCCGCCAGCACGGCCCGCCGGCCGACGTGGGCTACGGCCTGCTCTCGCGGGTCGACGTGGCCGCGGCGGCGACGGCCTACTTCGCCGGGACCGGCACCTCGCGGCTCGACCTGGCCCGGGTCGTGCTCAACGCCCGGTCGGCCGCGGCGGGCAACGAGCTGGCCGCCCTGCGGGACCCGCTGACGCTCGACGAGTACCTGGCCGCGCCGATGGTGCGCGACCCGCTCACCGTGCTGGACTGCGACCTGCCCGTGGACGGAGCGGAGGCGTTCGTGGTCACCGGCGCCGAGCGGGCCCGGGACCTGACCGACCGACGGGTCCTGGTCCACGCGGTGACCCTGGCGACGCGGCGCGCCGGCCCGGCCTGGCCCGGGGTCACCGGGTCGGCCCAGCAGGTGGCCATGGACTCGTTGCGGGAGCGCAGCGAGCTGTGGATCGACGACGTCGACGTCTGCTTCCCCTACGACGGGTTCAGCATCATGGCGCTGGGGAGCCTCGAGGCCATGGGCTACTGCCCGCCGGGCGAGGTGCCGGGCCTGCTGGCCGACAGCTGGTCGGAGGACGACGGGTCGTTGCGGCTCCGCGGGCGGGTGCCGGTCAACCCCCACGGCGGTTCGCTGGCGGAGGGCGGCAGCCAGGGCGCGGGCCACCTGCGCGAGGCGGTCCGCCAGCTCACCGGCACCGCGGGAGCCCGCCAGGTCCCCGGGGCCGGGGTGGCGATCGTCGCGCCGGGTGGCTTCACGAACGCGCAGGGGATGATCCTCCGCCGCGACGACCTCTGATCCGCTTAAAGCGACAAAAGCGCTGGTGGATTTAGCGAGTACGCGGTAAGGTCCCGGCCCACGGCGGGGGCGCTCGGTCCCGCGCCGTCCGTGCAGGGAGGGCAGCGAGGGATGACGGGGGAAGCGCACCTGCCGTTCGACGGCAAGGTCGCCGTGATCACCGGTTCGACCATGGGCATCGGCCTGGCCATCGCGCAGGAGCTGACCTCCAAGGGCGCCCGGGTCGTGGTCAACGGCCGCGACCCCGACCGGGGCCGCAAGGCGGTCGAGAGCCTGACCCACCCCGACCGGGCCTCGTTCCTGTCGTCCGACATCACCACCTCGGCCGGCGTCGACGCCCTGTTCGACTTCGCGGTGGAGCGCCACGGCCAGGTCGACGTCGCCGTCCTCAACGCCGGCGGGGTCGAGCAGCCCGCCCCGATCGTCGACATGACCGACGAGGAGTGGGACCTCGAGATCGCCTGGATCCTGAGCCACGTCTTCTGGGGGATCCGGCGGGCGATGCGGCTCATGGTCCCCCGTGGGGCTGGTCGCATCATCGCCATCTCGTCCAAGCAGGGGAAGGTGGCCCGGGCCGGGGCCGCCGGCTACGCCGCGGCCAAGCACGGCGTCAACGGCCTGGTCAAGGCGGCGGCGATCGAGGCCGGCCCCCACGGGATCACCGTGAACGCGCTCTGCCCCGGCAGCGTCCTGACCGACATGAAGGTGGTCAGGGGGACCATCGCCGCCGAGATGCGGGGCATCACGCTCGACGAGCTGCTGGCCGGCCAGAAGGAGGAGGCGGCCATCAAGCGGCTGGTCACCCCCGAGGAGGTCGCCTCCCTGTGCGCCTACGTGGCCTCCGACGCGGCCGGTGCGATCACCGGCGCGCTGCTCAACGTCGACGGCGGCGTGGCGCCCTACTGAGGCCGAGGAGACCATGTCCGATCCCCACGCGCCCGCTCCGGGCCCGATCCTGGGCGAGCTCCGCGTCGTCGACGCCACCTGGGGCCTCGCCGGCCGCTTCGCCGGTCGCCTGCTCGCCGACTACGGGGCCCGCGTCACCGTCGTGCGCCGGGACGCCGGCCCCGGCCCGACGCCGCTGACCGACCGCCTGCTCGAGCGCGGCTGTGCCGTGGTCGAGGCCGACCTGCGCACCGAGCCCGGTCGCCGCCGGCTCGACGAGCTGCTCGCCGACGCCGACGTCCTGCTCGTCGCCCTGGACCGCCGTGGCGATGCACCGGTCGACCTCGACGCCCTCGAACGGGCCCACCCCCGCCTGGTGGTCGCCGTGCTGAGCGGGTACGGCGCCACGCCCTGGGCCGGCCGGCCCGGGTACGAGGCCCTCGTCGCCGCCCGCCTGGGCATCACCAGCGAGCAGACCGGCCACCGGCCCGGACCGAAGTTCCTGGGCCAGCGGTCCATCGCCTACGGCGCCGGCTACCTGGCCGCCATCGGCACCCTGTCGGCGCTGCGGGCCCGGCAGCTCACCGGCTGCGGCCAGCGGCTCGACGCCTCGCTGCTCGACTCCGTGCTGGCCCAGAGCCCGATGAACTGGTGGTGGAACGAGAAGGGGAGCACCTACCTCGGCGCGGCCGACGGCGGCCCCCGCTTCGGGCGGAACCGGCTCGTGGCCGACCCGTTCGAGTGCGGGTGCGGCGAGTACCTGGTCCTGCACACCGCCGGCGGCGACGGGGGCTTCAAGCGCCTCATGGACCTCGTCGGGCTGGGCGACCGGATCCGGGAGGTCACCGGCCAGCGGGAGTCCTCGGTGCCCCTCGACGACGACGAGCTGGCCGTGGTGACCGGCGAGCTGCCCAAGGCCTTCCTGGCCCGGTCCCGCGACGAGTGGATCCCGCTGCTCGAGGCGGCCGACCTGGCCGTCCTGCCCGTCCTGCGCCCCGGCGAGGTCCTGGCCGACGCGCAGGTCCGTGCCGCGGGCGTCGTGGCCACCCACGACGATCCCGAGCTCGGGCCCGTCGAGGTCGTCGGCCCGGTGGTGAAGGTCCGGGCCGAGGCCCCCGCGGCCGAACCCGGCGCCGAGCGCGACGAGCCCGGCACGGTCGGGCGGCGCGACGGGTCCGGCGGCGAGGGACCGCTGGCCGGCGTGCGCATCCTGGACTTCTCCGCCTACTTCGCCACCGCCTACGGGGCCAAGCTCCTGTCGGACCTCGGTGCCGACGTGATCAAGGTCGAGCCGCTGGTGGGCGACCAGATGCGGCCCCTGCCCGACCCGTTCGAGGCCTCCAACCGGGGCAAGCGCTCGCTGGCCATCGACCTCAAGCACCCGTCGGCCGAGGCGCTGATGCACCGCCTGGTCGCCTCGGTCGACGTCGTGGTGCACAACCTGCGCCCCGGCAAGGCCGAGCGGCTCGGGTTGGGCTGGGACCAGCTCAGCGCGGTCAACCCGCGGCTCGTGTACTGCTACCAGCCCGGGTTCGGCTCGGCCGGGCCGCGCTCGGGGACCAAGAGCTTCGCCCCGCTGCTGTCGGGCTTCGCCGGCCTCTTCTACCGGGGCACCGGGCAGGGCGAGCCCCCGGTGCGGCGGGTGATCGGCAACGAGGACTACTACGGCGGCCTCCTCGGTGCCTTCGCCAGCCTCGTCGGCCTCGAGTCCGTCCGGCGGACCGGGCGTGGCGTGCTCCTCGAAGCCCCCCAGCTCCACTCGATCCTCTCGGTCACCGCCGACGTCGGCGTCGACGGTGCCGGCGTGGCCCACCACGAGCACCGGCTCCAGCCGGGCCAGGTCGGCGTCGACGCCTACTACCGGCTGTACCCGACCGGCGACGGCTGGATCTGCGTCGCCTGCGCCGGCGAGCGCCAGCGCCGCGGCCTGCGCGACGCCCTCGGCGTGGCCGTCCCCGACGGCGACGACGACGCGGTGGCCGCGGCCGTGGCCGAGGCCCTGTCCACGCTGACCGCGGTCGAGGCCTCCGCCCGCCTCGACGCGGCCGGCGTGCCCTGCGAGGTCCCGCACCCGTCGCCCTACATCCCCGAGCTGCTCTGGGAGGAGTGGGCCCTCGAGAGCGGCCTCGTCTACGAGCACCACCACCCCCAGCACGGGTGGATCCGGGAGATCGGCAACGTCTTCCACCTCTCGGGGACGCCGGCCGTGCGCCGACCTGCTGCGTCCCTGCTGGGGGAGCACAGCGAGGAGATCCTGCGCGAGGTCGGGATCTCCGCCGAGCAGATCGCCCGGGCCGAGCGGGACGGGGTCGTCGGCACGACGGCGCCGTCGCGGGCGGCCACCGGGACCACGACCTCGTGACCCGCGCCGAGGGGCGCACCGACCGGCGAGGCACACGACCTCGCACCACCGAAGCCGACCGCAAGAGGAGGGGGACCCGACGATGACCAAGACCCGACGAGCTCTCATGGTGCTGACCGCCTGCGCCCTGGTGGCGCTGGCCGCGTGCTCGGACTCCGACGGAGACGACGACGCCGCACCGGCCGACGGCAGCACGACCACGACCGGGGCACCCGAGGAGGAGGTCGACGAGCCGATCGAGATCAGCTTCCAGCCCTCCTCCGAGTCGCTGACCAACCTGCCCCAGATGCACGCCTTCGCCATGGACTACTTCGCCGAGGAGGGCCTGGAGGTCGAGTACCTGCCGGTCATCGCCAACGCGCAGCAGGCCCTGCAGTCCGTGCTGACCGGCAACGCCGACATCAGCCACGTGGGCTCGACCGCGACCGTCGCCGCCATCCTGGCCCGCCAGGACGTGGTCGCCGTCGGCAGCCAGACGCCCAACGTCAACCTGGTCCTGTCGCTGCGCAACGAGGCGATCGACCGGATCGAGCAGGAGAGCGGCGTCACCCCCGACTCGCCCATCGCCGACCGGGTCGAGGCGCTCAAGGGCCTGACCATCGCGCTGCCCGGCGCCGGGAGCACCGGCGACGCCATCATGCGCGGGATCCTCGAGTCCTTCGACGTCAACCCCGACGCCGACCTGACCCTGCAGCCCATCAACGACGTCGCCGCCGCCGTGGCCTCCACCCGCGAGCGCCAGTCGGACGGGATCTTCCACGGCCTGCCCGCCGCCGTCCAGGGCACCGCCGAGGGCTACAGCCAGGTGTGGATCTCGCTCGCGGCAGGCGACGTGCCCCAGTACGAGGCCGTTCCGCTGATCGACATCGTGACCAGCCGCGGCTTCCTCGACGACGACCCCGAAGCCGTGCGCCGGTGGCTGCGGGCCATGGTGCGGGCCCTCGACGACATCAACGAGCGCCCCGACGAGGTGCGCGCCGCGGTGAAGGAGCGGTGGTTCCCCGACATGGACGAGGCGCTCTACGACGCGGCGTTCGACACGGTCCTGCCCAGCTTCGACTACCCGATGACGCCGACCGAGGAGAACTTCGAGGGCCTGATCGAGCTCTACAACGCGGGCCAGCCGCAGCCCGCCACGTTGTCCTTCGACGACTACTACGACCTGAGCCTCCTGGAGGAGGTCCTGGCCGAGTAGGCCCGCGACCTGCCCGGGCCGCGGTGCGGTCCGGGCAGGTCCCCCCACCCGAGGTGCCGCGGAGCGAGGAGAGGGATCAGATGGGAGCCACCGAACCCCTGGTGGGCGTCGAGCGACCGACGCCGCCGGCACCGGTCGCCGGTGGCGGCACGCCGGCCGAGTTCGAGTTCGACGACGTGACCAAGGAGTTCGCCGTTCCGCGGCGCGCACCGTTCGTCGCGGTCCGGGGGGTGGACCTGCGGGTCGAGACCGGCTCGTTCGTGTGCCTCGTCGGGCCCAGCGGGTGCGGCAAGAGCACGCTGCTCAACATGGCCGCCGGGCTCATGGAGCCCACCGAGGGCGACGTGCGCTACCGGGGCGTCCCCATCTCCCGGCTGAACACCGACGTCGGCTACGTCACCCAGCAGAACAACCTCCTGCCGTGGCGGACCCTGGAGCGCAACGTGGGCCTGGCCCTCGAGATCCAGGGCGTGTCGCGCCGCGAGCGCAAGGAGCGCATCGCCGCGACCCTGGAGCGCGTCGGCCTGTCCGGCTTCGGCGGCCGCTACCCGGCCCAGCTGAGCGGCGGCATGCAGAAGCGGGCCTCCCTGGCCCGGATCCTGATCTACGAGCCCGCGACCCTGCTGATGGACGAGCCGTTCGGGCCTCTCGACGCCCAGCTGCGGCTGAGCATGCAGCGGGAGCTGGTCAACATCTGGGAGCGGGACCGCAAGACGGTCATCTTCGTCACCCACGACCTGGAGGAGGCGATCCTGCTCGGCGACAAGGTCGTCGTGTTCGGGGCCAGCCCGGGACGGGTCATCCACGTCGAGGACGTCGACCTGCCCCGGCCCCGCGACATCGTGCACCTCCGGTCCGACCCGGCCTTCCTGTCGATCTGGGCCCGCCTGTGGGACCTGCTGGAGGCCCAGATCCGGATCGGGGCCGAGCGATGACCGCCCCGGCCGCCACCTCGACGCGCCGCCGCGCCCGGCGCCGCTTCAACCGCACCAACCCGCTGCTGGTCAACGCCCTGCGCCTCGCGGTGCTGGTGGCCTTCCTGCTGCTGTGGGAGAGGTTCGCCGGGCCCCGCGACGACCCGTCGGCCTTCCTCGACGAGTTCTACGTCAGCAAGCCGTCGGCCATCTGGCGGTCCATCACCTCGTGGCTGGACCAGGGGATCCTGTTCAGCTCCATCGCGGTGACGCTCCAGGAGGCGGTGTGGGGCCTGCTGATCGGGACCGGGCTGGGCCTGGTCGCCGGGTTCAGCCTGGGCGTGTCGCCCCTGCTCAGCGCGGTCCTCAAGCCGTACGTGACGGCGCTGAACAGCATCCCCCGCCTCGCCCTGGTGCCGCTGTTCCTCCTGTGGTTCGGCCTGGGCATCAGCTCCAAGCTGGCCCTGGTCGCCACGATCGTGTTCTTCCTCGTCTTCTACAGCACCTACGCCGGGGTCCAGGACGTCGAGCAGGAGCTGATCGACGTGGTCCGGCTGATGGGGGCGCGGCGGATCCACGTGCACGCCAAGGTCACGCTGCCGTCGGCCATGAAGTGGATCATCGAGGGCCTGCGGGTCTCGGTCCCGTACTCGCTGGTCGCCGCGGTGACCGCGGAGATGATCGCGTCGAACCGGGGCATGGGCTTCCTGCTCATCCGGTCGTCGGGCCAGTTCAACACCGCCGGCGTGTTCGGGGCGATCGTGGTCCTGATGTGCGTGTCGGTGGTGCTCTCGGCGCTGGTCAGCCTGCTCGAGCGCTACCTGCTCCGGTGGAAGCCGAGGAACCTGCGGAGGTGAGGTCACGATGAGCATCGACGCGCCCCGGGCCACGTTCACCGACATGAGGTCGTCGACCCGGGACGACTGGCAGGTCATCGCGGCGGAGGCCAAGGCGTACAACCGCGGCCTGGCGGCGCGGGTCGCCGACCACCTCCGGCTGCTCGACGGGGACTTCGGCGGCTTCGCCGTCGACCGCCTGACCCACTCGCTGCAGACCGCGACCCGGGCCGCCCGCGACGGGCGCGACGACGAGTACGTGGCCTGCGCACTGCTCCACGACATCGGCGACACGCTGGGCTCCTTCAACCACCCCGCCATCGCCGCGGCGATCGTCGAGCCGTTCGTCGAGCCCCGCAACCACTGGATCGTGGCCCACCACGGGTACTTCCAGGGCTACTACTACTTCCACCACGTGGGCCTGGACCGCGACGTGCGGGACCGCTTCGCCGGCCACCCCCACTACGACGCCTGCGCCGAGTTCTGCGAGCTCTACGACCAGGCGTCGTTCGACCCGAGCTACCCGACGATGCCGCTCGAGGAGTTCACCCCCCTGCTGGAGGCGTTCTTCCGCCGGCCCCGCCGCAGCCTCTACCGGCCGGCCCGGCCCGCGGAGGGCGAGGCGGCCGCGCAGGCCGCGGGGTCGGCACCCACGCCCCGCCCCGACGACGAGGAGCCATGACGGTGACCGACCTGCCCCGCATCATCTCGGTCGACGACCACGTGGTCGAGCCGCCCACGCTGTGGTGGGACCGCCTGCCGGCCGGCCGTCGGGAGTCCGGTCCCCGGGTCGTCCGCCAGCACGGCGTGGCCGTGAAGACGCCGCAGGGGTTCCGCATCGTGGAGGACGACGGTCCCGGGGCCCGTTGGGGCGACGTGTGGGTCTACGACGACATGGTCTGGCCCTTCCTCGTCGGCTTCGCCATCGTCGGCCAGGACCGCGACTCCTCGCACCCCACCGAGGAGCCGATCACCTACGACGAGATGAGCCCGGGCTGCTACGAGCAGGCGGCCCGGCTGGCCGACATGGACCTGAACCACGTCGAGGCCTCGATGTGCTTCCCGACGGTCCCCCGGTTCTGCGGCCAGATCTTCCTCGAGCGCCGGGACAAGGACCTGGCCCTGGAGTGCCTGCGCATCTACAACGACTGGATGGTCGACGAGTGGTGCGGCGGTGCGGGCCGGGGCCGGCTCGTCCCGCTCACGCTGGTCCCGCTGTGGGACCCGGTCCTGGCCGCCGAGGAGGTCCGGCGGTGCGCCGACAGGGGCGCGGGCTCGGTGTGCTTCCCCGAGGCGCTGCACCCGCTCGGCCTGCCGACGCTGTTCTCCGGCGCCTGGGAGCCGTTCCTGGAGGCCTGTGACGAGACGGGGACGGTGATCAACATGCACATCGGGTCGTCGTCCCAGATGCCGACCACCTCGCCCGACGCCCCGGTCCGGGTGCGCGTGCCGCTGACCCACCAGAACGGGGTGCGGGCCCTGGTCGACTGGGTCCTGTCGGGCGTGCTGGTCCGCCACCCCGGGATCAAGGTGGCGCTGAGCGAGGCCCAGGCCGGCTGGATGCCCTTCATCCTCCAGCGCATGGACGACCTGTGGGAGCGGGGCGACACCTACGAGGCCGAGATCCGCGAGCTGCTCCCCGAACCGCCGAGCCAGCTCATCCGCGGGCGGGTGTTCAGCTGCATCTTCAACGACCTCGTCGGCCTGGCCGCCCGGGACCAGCTCGGCATGGAGCACCTCATGTTCGAGACCGACTACCCCCACGCCGACTCGACGTTCCCCCACTCGGCCCGGACGGCCGAGGAGCTGGTGCGCGCCGCGGGCCTCGACGAGCACGAGACGTGGCAGTTCCTGCGGGGCAACGCCATCGCCTGCTACGGCCTCGAGCGGTTCGGCGTGGCCGAGGGCAAGGTGGCGGTCCACGGTGGCTGACCCGATCGACCGGACCACGCCGCCGGTGCACCTCCGCATCGGGGGAGAGCGGCTCACGAGCGGGTCGGGCGGTGTCCACCCCCGCGTGAACCCCGCCACCGGCGCGGTCGACGCCCAGGTCCCCCTGGCCGGCGCGGCCGAGGTCGACCGGGCCGTCCGCGTGGCCCACGAGGCGTTCGACCTGTGGCGTCGCACGGCGCCGACCGAGCGCCGGCGCCTCCTGGAGCGCCTCGCGGAGCTGGTCGTGGAGAACCGTGCCGAGCTGTCCCGGCGCGGCACGCTCGACCTCGGCGTGCCCTACCACGGTCAGCCCGCGGTCGACCGGATGGCCGCGCTGCTGCGCTACTACGCCGGGTGGGCCGACAGGCTCTCGGGGGAGCTCCTGGCCAACTACACCGACCGGTCGGAGCTCGCCTACACGCTGGTCGAGCCCTACGGGGTGGTCGGGATCATCATCACCTGGAACGGCCCGCTGGCCTCGTACGGGATGAAGATGGCCGCGCCGATCGCGGCGGGCAACACGGTGGTGGTGAAGCCCTCGGAGCTGGTCCCGTTCAGCGGCGAGCTGCTGGCCGACCTCGTCGAGGAGGCCGGCTTCCCGCCCGGGGTGGTCAACATCCTGCCCGGGGCACCCGAGGCCGGCGAGGCGCTGGTGTCGCACGCACTCGTGCGCAAGGTCAGCTTCACCGGCGGTCCCGGCACGGCCGAGAAGATCCTCGTGAGCTGCGCCCGCCAGATCAAGCCGGTCCTGCTCGAGCTGGGTGGGAAGTCGGCCAACCTCGTCTTCGAGGACGCCGACCTGGACGCCGCGGTCCACCACGGCACGCTGCTGCCCACGGCCCTGGTCGCCGGCCAGGGCTGCGCCTTCCCGACGAGGATGCTCGTGCAGGACACCGTCTACGACGAGGTGCTGGAGCGGGCCCGGGCCGCGGCCGAGTCCTTCGTGGTCGGCGACCCCTTCGAGGAGGGGACCGTGGGCGGGCCCGTGATCAGCGGGGCCGCGGTCGAGCGGATCCTGGCCATGGTCGAGACGGCCAAGGCGCAGGGCGCGCGCCTGCTGACCGGGGGCCACCGGCTCGGCGGCCCGCTCTCCGACGGATTCTTCGTCGCGCCGACCGTCTTCGCCGACGTGGACCCCGCGTCGGAGCTGGCCCAGAAGGAGGTGTTCGGGCCGGTGCTCGCGGTCACGCCGTTCCGCACCGAGGAGGAGGCGATCCGGATCGCCAACTCGACGCCGTACGGGCTCGCCGCCTACGTCAGCACCCGGGACCTGGCCCGGGCGCACCGCGTCGCGGGGGAGCTGACGGCGGGGACGGTGATCGTCAACGGCGCCAACCTCCTCGAGGAGTACCGGCCCTTCGGGGGCTTCGGCTACAGCGGGATGGGCAAGGAGCAGGGGCGCCTGGGCATCGAGGAGTGGCTGCGGGTCAAGGCGGTCGCCGTCGCGCCCTAGGGGCCGGGCCCCGGTCGCTCAGGGATGGGACGGGCCGGGCGGGAGGTCGAGCTCGAAGCCGATCTCGTCGACGTAGCACCAGAACCAGTCCTCGCCCGGCTCGTAGGAGCGCATGAGCGGGTGGCCGGTCTGGTGGAAGTGCAGGGTGGCGTGGCGGTTGGGGGAGCTGTCGCAGCACCCGACGTGGCCGCACACCTCGCACAGGCGCAGGTGGACCCAGTCGCTGCCGATCCGGGTGCACTCCAGGCAGCCCGGCCCGCTCGGCGTGACGTCCTGGATCTGGTCGAGGTGGGTGCAGTCGGTCATGGGCCCACCCTTGCCCCCGACCCGACCGGCTACACCTCGACGGCGGTCGGTCGGCGCAGCGCCGCGCACCCGAAGGGGGGTCCGTCGGCGCGGCGCTGCGCCGGGCGGCCTCAGCCGCCGATCTGCGCCTCCAGCAGCACGTCGTGGGCCAGCGACCACGGTGGTCGCAGGTAGCCCAGGGCGCGGACGTCCTCGAACCACCAGCCGAACGGGGACGACGCCGAGAAGGTGCCGCCGCCCAGCACCCGGCACAGCCGCAGGCAGCACGACTCGGCCAGCTCGGCGATGGCCTGCTTGGCCCGGATCGCCTCGACGGGCGGCGCACCGCCCTCGACGCCGCGCAGCAGGCCCTCGTAGGCCTGGTCGATCAGCCAGGCGTCGGTCTCGGCCCGGGTCCACTCGACCTGCTCGTACGGGCGCAGGTCCGGTCCTCGCCCGGCGAGTCGCTCCCTGGCCGCGCCGACGGCGCTGCGGACGATGCCCACGATCACCGCGCTGAACTTGGACGCGGCGAACGGCCCGATCACCGCCAGGAGGTCCTCCGGTGCGCCCTGCCAGGCGAAGCGGGTCCCGGGCAGGTCGGTGAAGCGCATGCCATGGCTCTGGGTGGCGGTCATCCCGTGGCCGTCCCACTCCGCGACGAGCTCGCAGCCGGCCGTGCCGTCCCAGGGGATCCCCGCCATCGACAGCAGGAACCAGCTCGGCGCGTCCTCGCCGTCGGGCACGGCGCTGGTCAGCATGAAGTC
>JBFWTJ010000102.1:0-12319 GCA_050247895.1 Acidimicrobiia bacterium | reverse complement strand
GCACCATGCCCACCCCAGTTGTCCGCCCGCCAGAACCGAAGGGCACGATAGCACGCTGCGTAGCGAAGGGCGAGGAGAACTTCGAAGGATGTCACTCTCTGGGGTCCGACAGGCGAGGGGTTCCCTCACGGCGCGCCAGCGGAGGGCCGAACGCCCGCCCGCTCTCTCCTGCCACGCCGCCGCGCACGGCGACGTGACGTCGGGCCCGCGGCGGTGCCCGCACCGCTCGTCGGGGCGTCCCGCCGGCGTCGTGCCCGCGGACTGCGGTGGTGCCCGCCGGTTCGATCGCTGCTGCGACGATCAGGCCGAGACGACGTCGAGGCCCAGGGCGAGGGCGACGGGGATCTGGCGGGGGTCGAAGGTGAGGTACGAGGTCGGCCGGGGGAGCCGCAGGGCGGCGGCGAGGTGGACGGCGTCGCTGGAGCGCAGGGGCTGGTCGCGGCCCAGCGCGGCGGCGCGGTCGAGGCACCCGGCGTCGACGGGCACGACCCAGAAGCGCTGCCAGTCGTCGAGCAGGGCCCGGCGCACCTCGGCCCGGTCGGCGGTGTCGTCGACCAGCCGCTCGATCGCCATCAGCGCCTCGGTCCGGGCCAGCTCCGAGGCGCACCAGTCCCGGTCCATCGACATGGCCTCCAGGACCAGGTCGCCCGCCGGCGTCGAGAGGTAGCGGCCGAGCAGCGCCGACGTGTCGAGCGCCAGGGTCACCGGACCTCGCCCAGGATGCGGTCGAGGCGGGCGCCGGCCCACAGGGGGATCCGGGCGCTGGGCCCTGGCCGGTCGGTCCGGGCCGGGGCGCGGACCAGGCCCCGGGCGGCCAGGTCGGCCAGCGTGGGCTGCTCGTCGTGGCCGAGGGGGACGAGCCGGGCGACGGGGCGACCGCCGCTGGTGACCACGAGCGCCTCGCCCCGCTCGGCCCGGCGCAGCGCAGCGGCCAGGTCGGCCCGGAGCTCCCGCACGCCGATCTCGTCCACCTGCCGAGTGTACGCACGCGTACACGGAGCGGCTGGCACGGGCCGGGCGGACGGGGCAGCATCTCGGGCCATGGACTTCGCCTTCACCGAAGAGCAGGAGGAGCTCCGCCGGATCACCCGGCAGTTCCTGGCCACCAAGTCGTCCGAGGCCGAGGTGCGCCGGCTGATGGAGACCACCGAGGGCTACGACCCCGCCGTGTGGACCCAGATGGCCCAGGAGCTCGGCCTCCAGTCGTTGACGATCCCCGAGGAGTTCGGCGGCCAGGGCTTCGGCTACATCGAGCTGACCGTGGTGCTCGAGGAGATGGGGCGCGCCCTGCTGTGCGCGCCCTTCTTCTCGACCGTCGTGCTGGCCGCCAACGCCATCCTCCACAGCGGTGACGACGCGGCGAAGAAGGACCTCCTGCCCGGCATCGCCGGTGGCGACACGATCGCCACCGTGGCCTTCACCGAGGCCAACGGGCGCTGGGACGAGTCCGGCATCGAGGCCACCGCCACGCCCGACGGCGACGGGTGGTCGATCTCGGGCGAGAAGATGTTCGTCCTCGACGGCCACACCGCCGGCCTGCTCCTCGTCGCGGCCCGCACGGCGGCCGGCGTGTCGCTCTTCGCCGTCGAGGGCGATGCCGCCGGGCTGACCCGGACCCCGCTGTCGACCATGGACCAGACCCGCAAGCAGGCCCGCGTCGAGCTCGACGGGGTCCGCGGCCGGCTGGTCGGCACCGACGGCGGGGGCTGGCAGATCCTGGACCGCACGCTCGACCTCGCCGCGGTGGCCCTGGCCGCCGAGCAGGTCGGCGGTGGCCAGTTCGTGCTGGAGATGGCGGTCCAGTACGCCAAGGACCGCGTGCAGTTCGGCCGGCCGATCGGCTCGTTCCAGGCCATCAAGCACAAGTGCGCCGACATGCTGCTGGAGGTCGAGTCGGCCAAGTCGGCCGCCTACTACGCAGCCTGGTGCGCCTCCGAGCTCAACGACGAGCTCCCCTCGATGGCGTCGTTGGCCAAGGCCTACTGCTCGGAGGCCTACTTCCACGCCACCGCGGAGAACATCCAGATCCACGGCGGCATCGGCTTCACATGGGAGCACCCGGCCCACCTCTACTTCAAGCGGGCCAAGTCCTCCGAGCTGCTCTTCGGCGATCCCACCTATCACCGCGAGCTGCTCGCCCAGCGCATCGGCATCTGACCCGTCACCCCGACCGGCCCGCCGGGCGACCGGCGGTGCCGGCCGGTCGCGGCGCGGCATGGGCATGTCTATAAGGGGCGCCTAACATGGAGCCGATGGCTGTCACGGTCGCCCGGTCCCGCGTGACCCGCTGGTGGTGGCGGACCTGCGGGCTCGCGTGCGTCGGCCTGGGTTCGCTCGGGGTGATCGTCCCGGGCCTGCCCACCACCGTCTTCTTCATCGGTGCCGTGTGGTGCTTCTCCCGGTCCAGCCCCCGCCTCGAGCGCTGGGTGCTGGGCCTGCCCGGCGTCGGGCCCATGGTCCGCGACCACCGGGCGGGCCTGGGCATGCCCCGCCGGGCCAAGGTCACCGCCGTCGCCATGATCGCCGCGGCCTCGGGCCTGAGCCTCTTCCTGGTCGGCTCGCCCGTCGCCCGGGCGGCCATCGTCGCCGCCGTCGCCACCGCGATCTGGGTCGTGGTCTGGCGCGTGCCCACCCGGGAGGCCGTGCTGGCGGCCCGGGCGGCCGCGGCGCCCGCGGTCGTCCGCGACGTCCCGCCGACCGGCTGAGGGCGCGTCGATCGGGCCGCGGCGCCCGCGGTCGTCCGCGACGTCCCGCGGACCGGCTGAGGGCGCGTCGATCGGGCCGCAGCGCCCGCGGTCGTCCGCGACGTCCCGCGGACCGGCTGAGGGCGCGTCGATCGGGGCCGCGGCGGGCCGGGTCGTTAGGGTCCGGGAGCGTGATCTGGGTGTTCGTCGTGGTGGCCGCGCTGGTGGTGTTCGCCATCGCCGCGGCGTTCGTCGGCTCCGAGGCGTTCCGGCTCGGCCACCAGCCGCGGGCCGCCGTGTTCGACCTGGACGAGGCCGTCGACCACGTCGCCGATCGGCTCCCCTCCGAGGCCCAGGCCCGGCTCACCTACGACGAGGTCCGCCAGCTCATCCGGGCCGCGCTGGCCCACTTCGAGGGCAAGGGGCTGTCGGCCGGTCCCGGCCTCGAGCCGACCGCTCCCGACGACGAGGCCGTGGTGGTGGCCGACGACGACACCGTGGCCGTCGTGCTCGGCGCCGCCGACGAGCAGGGGATCGACACCACCGACGAGGACGTGCACCGCGTGGTCACGCTCCTGCTCGGCTACCTCGACGAGATCGGTGCGCTCGGGCCGCGGGCCTGACGTCCCGCCCGGCGGGCCCGCGCCGTGCTCAGGGGACGAACCCGGCAAATCGCGCCGGGCCGCCCTGCGGGCGTGGTTGACTGTGCCCACCGAAGAGAGGAGGTGGTCCAAAGCATGAACGACGGTAGATCTGGGACCTCGGAGGTTGCTGGCCGCTAGACGGCCGCTGGACCACCTGGCCAATCCCAGCCAGTCAACCGCCGATCGGGCTGCGGGGACTCGTCCCACCCGCGTGCACGGCTCGATCGGTCCTTCCAGCAGTTTCGACGTACGAGGGGGCCGCTCCGATGCGGCCCCCTCGGCGCGTCCGCCCTATCGTCGGCCCCCATGGAACGCCCGGTGAGGTTCGAGCACTTCCGGTGGCTCGGCGACAAGCGCGTCCAGGTCGTCCACGACCTCGACGCCTGCGACGCACCCGCGGTGATCGACGAGCTGATGGCGGCCGAGACCTACCTGTCCTTCGGGCCCGACGAGCTCTCGGAGGCCCGCAACCGCGGCTACCGGCTCTGCGCACGCTGTTGCGCGGGGTCCGACGCCCGGGCCTAGCGCGGCGATCCGGCGGTGGAGCACCGGTTCCCCTCGAAGGGGCTGCAGCTCGCCGCGCACCTGGCCCGCCCGCCGGCCCGAGCCGACGCCACCGCGGTCCCGGCCGTGGTCCTGGCCCACGGCTACCCGTCGAGCATCGGATCGGCCGCTTCGGCCGCCCACACCATGCCCGAGCTGGCCGACCGCATCGCGTCGGAGATGGGTTGGATGGCGCTCGCCGTGGCCTTCCGGGGCTGTGACGAGTCGGAGGGGGACTTCTCCCTCGCCGGCTGGCGCGACGACCTGCTGGCCGGGGTCGACCACCTCTCGGCCATGCCGGAGGTCAGCGCGGTCTGGGTCGCCGGGTTCGGCACCGGCGGGGCCCTGGCGGTGATCGCCGGCGCCCAGGACCGCCGGGTCCGCGGCGTCGCCGCGCTGGCCGCTCCGGCCGACTTCGACGACTGGGCGTCCCACCCGCGGCGGCTCCTCGAGCACTCCCGGCGGGTCGGGCTCATCTCCGACCGGAGCCACCCGGCCGACTTCGACGCCTGGGCCGCCGAGCTCAAGGCCCTGCGGGCGGTGGCCGCCGCGCCGCGGCTGGCCCCCCGGAGCCTGCTGGTGGCCCACGGCAGCGAGGACGACCTCGTGCCCGTGTTCGACGCCCGGGTCCTCGCCGACGCCCACGGCCAGGCCGAGCTGCGGATCATCAACGGTGCCGGCCACACCCTGCGCCACGACCCCCGGGCCGTGGCCATGCTCCTGGGCTGGCTGGCCCGCCAGCTCAACCGCCCGTCCGGGCGCGAGGTCCCCCTGCCCTGAACGGCCCTGCCGGCGAGGGCCGACGGCGGGGCGCTACTTGTCGGCCTTGGTCTTGCCCTCGGCCTTGCGGGCCTGCTTCCACTCCCGGACCCGGGCCAGGGTCTCGGCCGAGTCGATGTCGGCCACCGAGCGGGGCGTGTCGTCGCCGAACACGCCGGCGTGGGACTCCCACCCGGCCGGCGCACGACCGAACCGCTTGCCCAGCAGGGCCAGGAAGATCTTCGACTTCTCCTCGCCGAACCCGGGCAGCGCCTTGATCCGGCGGAAGGCGTCGGCCGCGTCGGCGGCCCCGGCCCACACGTCGGCGGCGTCGCCGTGGTGGTGGGCCACCAGGTGCTCGGCCAGGGCGTGGGTCCGCTTGGCCATCGACCCCGGGTAGCGGTGCAGGGCCGGTGGGCCCTTGAACACCACCTCCAGGTCCTCGACCGGCATGGCCGCGAGGGCCGCGGCGTCCAGCGTGCCGCCGAGGCGGTCGCGCAGCTTGAGCGGCGAGGAGAAGGCCCACTCCATCGGCACCTGCTGGTCCAGCAGCATGCCGATCACCAGGGCGAGCGGGTCGGTGTTGAGGAGCTTGTCGGCGTCGGCATCGCCCGTGACGGCCAGGGTCCCCTTGCGCGCAGCCATGGCACCGATCCTAAGGCGCCCGGCTCCCCGGCCGGTCAGGCCAGGCGGGGATCGATGCGCTCGGGGTCCAGGTCGTAGTGGCGGATGGCGTCGGCGACGGTGCCCGGCTTGATCTCGTCGCGCGCCGCCAGGGCGGCGAGGGTGGCGACGACCAGGCTGGGCATGTCGGTCTCGAAGTGGCGGCGCAGCGCCTCCCGGGTGTCCGAGCGCCCGAACCCGTCCGTGCCCAGCGTCGTGTAGGAGCGCCAGGTCGGCACCCAGCGGGCGATCTGGTCGGGGACCGCCTTCATGAAGTCGCTGATGGCCACGATGGGCCCGTCGCCCGACAGCAGTTCGGTGACCCGCGGGGTGCGAGGGGCGTGCTCGGGGTGCAGCCGGTTCCACCGCTCGGTGGTCAGGGCCTCCTCCCGCAGGCGCTTGTAGCTGGTGGCCGAGAACAGCTCGGCGGCGACGTCCCAGCGCTCGGCCAGCTCGGCCTGGGCGGCGCGGGCCGCGCCCTGGGCCGTGCCCGAGAACAGGATCGTGGCCCGGTGCGAGGGCCCCTCGGGCGCGGTGGCCCAGCGGTACAGGCCCTCCACCGCGCCGCGGTCGGCGCCCTCGGGCATCGCCGGCATCGGGTAGTTCTCGTTGTAGAGCGCCAGGTAGTAGATGACGTCGCGGTCCTGGGACAGCTCGTCGCGCTCGCCGTCGCCCCACATGCGGTGCAGGCCGGCCCGCACGATGGCGGCCATCTCGTAGGCGAACGCGGGGTCGTACGCCTCGACCCTCGGGTTGGCGCTGGCCAGCAGGAGGCTGTGGCCGTCCTGGTGCTGGAGCCCCTCGCCGAGCAGGGTCGTGCGCCCGGCCGTGGCGCCGAGCAGGAACCCGCGGACCCGGGCGTCGGTCGCCTGCCAGATCAGGTCGCCGACCCGCTGGAAGCCGAACATCGAATAGAAGGTGAAGAAGGGCAGCATCGGGATGCCCTGGGTGGCGTACGCGGTGCCCGCGGCGATGAAGCTGGCCAGCGACCCGGCCTCGGTGATCCCCTCCTCGAGGATCTGGCCCTGCTGGGACTCCGTGTAGGACAGCAGGAGCTGGGCGTCGACCGGCTCGTAGCGCTGGCCTCCCGACGCGTAGATGCCGAACTCCTTGAACAGCGCGTCCATGCCGAAGGTCCGGGCCTCGTCGGGGATGATCGGCACGACCCGGGGACCGAACTTCGGGTCGCGCATCAGGTTGCGCAGCAGCCGGGTGAAGGCCGTGGTGGTCGACGCGGCCTGGGTGCCCGACCCGCCGAAGACCTCCTCGAAGGCGCCGTCGCCGGGCAGCTCGAGGTGCCGCTTGATCCGTTCGACGCGCTTGGGCAGCGAGCCGTCGAGAGCGTTGCGGCGGTCGAGCATGTACTGGCGCTCGACGCTGTCGGCCGGCAGAGAGATGTACGGCGGGTGGGCGTCGTCGTTGAGCGCCTCGTCGGGGATCTGGTCCTCCAGGTGCAGCCGCTCGCGCAGGGTCCGCAGCTGGGCGGTGGTCATCTTCTTGATCTGGTGGGTGGCGTTGCGGCTCTCGACGTCGGGGCCCAGGGTCCAACCCTTGATGGTCTTGGCCAGGATCACCGTCGGCGCGCCGGACTGCTCGGTGGCCGCCTTGTAGGCCGCGTAGAGCTTGCGGTAGTCGTGCCCGCCGCGGGGCAGGTTGCGGATGTCGTCGTCGGAGAGGTGCTCGACCATCTTGCGCAGCCGCGGGTCCGGCCCGAAGAAGTGCTCCCGGGTGTACGCGCCCGACTCGACCGCGTAGCGCTGGAACTCGCCGTCGACGGTCGTGTTCATCTTGTTGAGCAGCACGCCGTCCTTGTCCTGGGCCAGCAGCTCGTCCCACTTGGAGCCCCAGACGACCTTGATCACGTTCCAGCCCGCACCGCGGAACACGGCCTCGAGCTCCTGGATGACCTTGCCGTTGCCGCGCACCGGCCCGTCGAGGCGCTGCAGGTTGCAGTTGACGACCCAGATGAGGTTGTCGAGCCCCTCCCGGGCGGCGAGCGAGATCGACCCGAGCGTCTCGGGCTCGTCGCACTCGCCGTCGCCCAGGAAGCACCAGACGCGGGACTGGCTGGTGTCCTCCAGCTTGCGGTTCAGCAGGTAGCGGTTGAACCGGGCCTGGTAGATCGACGACAGGGGGCCGAGGCCCATCGAGACCGTCGGGTACTCCCAGAAGTCGGGCATGAGCCGGGGGTGGGGGTAGCTCGACAGGCCCTTGCCGCCGACCTCCTGGCGGAAGTTGTCGAGGTTCTCCCCGGTGAGCCGGCCCTCGAGGAAGGCCCGGGCGTAGATGCCGGGCGCCGCGTGGCCCTGGAAGTAGACGTGGTCGCCGGCCAGCCCGTCGTCCTTGCCCCGGAAGAAGTGGTTGAAGCCGACCTCGTAGAGCGCGGCGGAGCTGGCGAAGGTGGCCAGGTGCCCGCCGATGCCGTCGGCCGCCTTGTTGGCCTTGACGACCATGACCGCGGCGTTCCAGCGGATGTAGGCGCGGATGCGGCGCTCGACGTCCTCGTCGCCGGGGAAGAAGGGCTCCTCCTCGGCCGGGATCGAGTTGAGGTACGGGGTCGACACGGTGGCCGGGTGGCCGACCTGCAGGGCGCGGGCCCGTTCGAGGATCTTCGAGATGAGGAACCGGGCCCGGGCCTTGCCCCGCGCGTCGACCACCGCATCGAGGCTGTCGAGCCACTCCCTGGTCTCCCCGGGGTCGGTGTCGGGAAGCTGGTGGACGAACCCATCGAGGATCATGCCCCCCATCGTCGCACCCCCGGGAGGGGTTGCGGCGCGGTGGGGGCCTTCTTTCCGCTCTCTGGACGGCGGGCCGGGGTGACCGTGCCGCGGTCCCGGTCGCGGAGGTCGATGGTAGGTTCGCTTTACATGCACGCGGTCGTCACCGGGGCGGGCGGTTTCATCGGTTCCTGGCTGGCCGAGGCGCTGGTCGCGTCCGGTCACCGCGTCACCGGGATCGACGCCGGCCGGCGCGTCGACGGCCCGCCGGTCGGGGCCCCCGGACCGGTCGCGGCGCAGGCCGGCGCGCGGTTCGAGGTGGTGCGGGCCGACCTGGCCGACCCCGACGTCGACCTCGTCGAGCTGCTCGCCGGCGCCGGGGTCGTGTTCCACCTCGCCGCCCAGCCCGGCGTGCGGGGGTCGTGGGGCGAGGACTTCGCCCGCTACGCCCGGGACAACGTCGTGGCGACCCAGCGGGTGCTCGAGGCCGCCCGGCGCACGCCGGGCCTCGAGCGGGTGGTGGTGGCGTCCAGCTCGTCGGTCTACGGCGAGGCGGGGGACCGACCCAGCCGGGAGGACGACCCCCTCAACCCCCGCAGCCCCTACGGGGTCAGCAAGCTCACCGCCGAGCACCTGTGCCGGGTGTACGCCGAGTCCTGGGGCGTGCCGACCGTGATGCTGCGCCTCTTCACCGTCTACGGCCCGCGCCAGCGGCCCGACATGGCCCTGCACCGCATCTGCGCCGCCGCGCTCGCCGGCGTGCCCTTCGCCCGCTTCGGCAGCGGACGGGCCCGGCGCGACCTGACCTTCGTCGACGACGCGGTGGCCGCCTTCCTCGCCGCCGCGACGGCCGACCTGGCTCCGGCCACCGCGCTGAACGTCGCCGGCGGGTCCACCGCGTCGCTGACCGAGCTGATCGACCTGGTCGGCTCCCTGGCCGGCGCGGAGGTCCGCATCGACGACTGCCCGGCCCAGCCCGGCGACGTCGAGGTCACCTCGGGGGACGTGGAGGCGTCCGGGCGGCTGCTCGGCTGGGCGCCCTCGACGCCGCTGGCCGAGGGCGTGGCCCGCCAGCTCGCCTGGCACCGCCAGGCGGCCCCGGCCACCATTCCCGGGTGACCACCGGGGACCGCACGATCGCCTACACCGACGGCGCCTGCTCGGGGAACCCCGGTCCGGGCGGCTGGGCGTGGGCCGTGCCCGACGGGCCCTTCGCCAGCGGCGCCTCGCCGTCGACCACCAACCAGCGCATGGAGCTGACCGCGGCCCTCGAGGCCGTGCGGGCCAACGCGGGCCCGCTCGAGGTCGTGAGCGACTCGACCTACGTCGTGAACTGCTTCCGCGACCGCTGGTGGGAGGGGTGGATCAAGCGCGGCTGGACCACCTCGGCCCGCAAGCCGGTGGCCAACCGCGACCTGTGGGAGCCGCTGGTCGAGCTCGTCCGGTCCCGCGGCGACGTCGTGTTCCGCTGGGTCAAGGGCCACGGCGGCGACGCGATGAACGACCTGGTCGACCGCCTCGCCGTCGAGGCCACCACGACCCAGGTCGGCCGGCACGGTGATCGGCCCCCGACCGAGGTCGGCCCGCCCGACCGTCCCGGCCGCCGGCGTGGCTCCCGCGCCGCGTCGGCGACCGGAACCGGCGCCGACGGGGTCCCGGCCGGGTCCGGCGGCACGACGGCCGGGGAGCCCGGCGCGGGGGCGGCCGGTTCGTCGGGACGTCGGGACGGGCGGCTGCCGGACGGTTGGCTCGTGGTCGTGGCCGGGCACCGGCCGCCCGAGCTCGGCGGCTACGACCCCAACCCGGTGGCCGCGGGGGTGGCCACCCGGCTCGGCGAGGCGCTCGCCGCGCTGAGGGACCTGCACCCGGACCTGACCGTGCTGAGCGGCCTGCGCCTGGGCGCCGAGCTGCTCGGGGCCCGGGCAGCGCTCGACCTCGGGCTGCCCCTCGTGGCCGTCCTTCCCTATCCCGAGCCCGACCGGCCCTGGCCGGCCGAGTCCCGCCGCCGCTTCGCCGAGGTCGTCGGCGCGGCCGAGCGGACCATCACCCTCGACGGGCGGGAGCCGTCGTCGAAGCAGGCCGCCGGCATGGCCCTGGCCCGTCGCGACGCCTGGCTGGCCCGCAACGCCGACGGGGCCGTGCTCGTCTGGGACGGCGAGGACGACCTGGTCGGCCGGCTGGTCCGCTCCTTCGAGGACCACCTCGGCGACGAGGGCGTGCTGCTCGTCCGTCCCTAGCCCGGCTCCGGTCGCCTGCGGTTGGCCGGCCGGGCCGCCCGGGCGGGCCCGGGAAGGCGGCGATGTGGCCGGGCCGAGCGGGCCGTCGGGCGGGCCCGGAGTGCGGCCCGCCGCGGCCGGCGCCGGGGAGTGGGCCCGTGCCCCACGCCACGGGGTGGCGACGGGATCGGGCCGGGCAGGGGGTGGCTACGGTGCGCCGTCGTGGCGGCACCGATGCCCGCCCCGACCACACAGACCCCGACGAGGCAGAGGAGCCGCATGGGCGACCACGACCGATCCGACCACAGGGACGTCCACCGGGTCCTGGTCGCCTACTGCGACTGCATCGACGAGCGGGACATCGACCGGCTGGCCCGGGACGTCTACACCCCGGATGCCGTCGACGACCACGGCTGGGGACCCTGGACCGGGATCGACGCCATCCTCGAGGGGCTCCGCCCGGTCGTGGTGCGCTTCGCCGGCACGGCCCACCTGATGAGCAACGTCGACATCGAGGTCGACGGTGACGAGGCCCGCAGCCGGGCCGGGGTGACCGCTTGGCACTGGAACGCGGGCAACCTCAAGGGCGTGGCCGACTTCGTCGCCGTCGGTCGCTACACCGACTCGCTGGTGCGCACCGAGCAGGGCTGGCGCCTCCGCCACCGCGAGTACCGGCCGATCGGCCCGACGATCAAGGCCGCCGGCGAGCTGGCCCCGATGCCCTCCTGAGCCGGTCGTCCGGGGAAGCGCGCCCTAGACCGTGCCTCGGGCCGGGCCGAACCGCTCGGGTCGGGGCAGCGCCGCCACCAGGCAAGCCGGCGGCGCCGGTCAGCAGCACCACGGCGCCGTCCAGCCCCTCGACCCGGAGGCCCGGCTCGGTGGCCCGGCTCGGCGTGTTCATGCCCACGCGGCCGGATGGGTGCCGGGCGCGACGGGGGGAAGGTCCCAGCGTGCCGGGGTGCGGTCGAGGTGGAACGCCGGTCGCAGGTGCTCGACGGCCCCGAAGGGCGAGATCGTGGTCTGCAGGTAGGGCCGGACGGCGGAGACGTCGTCGATCCGCTCGAGCTCGTTCTTCTGGCGGGCCCCCGGGTCGCCGCCCAGGCCCCGGGCCGACTCGAAGCCGGCGACCGGAGGGAGGCGGGCCAGCCATGCCGCGCTCTGGGCCAGCGAGGCGCGGGCCCACCACGAGCCGCCGTGTCGCCGCTGGGCCGCCAACCCGGCCATGGCTCCGTACGCGCCGAGGAACCCGGTGATGTAGTCGAGGGGCGCGCCGATGGGGAGGATCTCGGGCTCCTCCGGAGAGCCCTGGACGGTGGTGAGCCCTGCGGCGACCTGTGCCATCTGCTCGAACCCGCGTCGCTCGCGCCACGGCCCTTCCTGGCCGTACGCGTTCACCGAGACGTACACGACGCCGGGACTGATCTCGGTGAGCGCACGGGGGCCCAGGCCCCTGGCTTCGAGGCTCCCGGCACGGTGGGCGTCCACCACCACGTGCGCGGCGCGGGCCAGGTCCGTGTAGGTCGTGGCTCCGTCGGACGTGGCGAGGTCGACCTCGGCGTGACGCTTCCCGATGCCGGCGTTGACGACGCAGGCATGGAAGTTGCCGAGCCTCGGCGTCGTCGTGTTGAGGACGTCGGCACCCAGCGACGCCAGGGTCCGCCCCGTGATCGGTCCGGCCAGGATCCGGGCCACCTCCAGGACCCGCACCCCGCTGAGCGGGAGGTCGCCCTCGGGCGCCTGCCGGGGGTCGGCGCGGCCGATCTGCACGAGCTCGACCGCGGGGAGCGCCGACACGACCCGGCCCTGCGGGCTGCGCCGCCAGTCGTCGACCGTCCGTGCGGCGGCCCCGCACAGCCCGCGGTCGGCCAGGGTGGTCTCGAGCTCGACGGCGTCCCAGCGGGAGGTGGCCGCCGCCACACTGGCGCGGTCGTCACGGCACCCCAGGACGTCGAGCGTGCCCTCGTGCAGGTGGGGGAGCGAGCCCACCAGGAAGATCCAGCCGTCGCGACATCGGTACATGCCGATCGCCGCGTTCTCGAAGTCGGGTCGCGGCAGCACGTCGCCGTCGACCCGGTCGACGAGCAGGCCCGAGA
>JBFWTJ010000101.1:0-12343 GCA_050247895.1 Acidimicrobiia bacterium | reverse complement strand
ACCCGGACCCGTCCCCGCTACGTCGGCCGTTGAGCGCCCCTGCGGGAGGGTGACCGGGTCGGACCTCGGGCCGAGATCCGCCGGGACCGTCGGGTGCCGAGTTCGGGACCTTGGGCCCTACAGGTCGGGACCGGTCCCCACGGATGCTCCCGGGAGCAACACCACCCCCACGGAGGAGCGCGATGACCGACGTCCTGCCCGATCCCGACCTGGTCGAGGTCGACGAGGAGCCCGAGCCGTCCCGGCGGGACGGCCTCTTCGTCGTCTCGGTGGCCGTAGCCCTGCTCGCCGTGCTGGTCGCGGTGGTCGGGGTGGCCTTCGCCATGAGGGCGCTCGACGAGAGCGAGGAGGCGGGGTCGGGGGGTTCGACCCAGGCCGAGACCATCCCGGTCTCGCTCAGCGAGTTCGCCATCTCGCCGGCCACCGTCGCCACCGGTGGTTCGCTGCACGTCACCAACGACGGCTCGATCGCCCACAACCTGGCCGTGGAGGGGGCCGACGTGAAGTCCAAGGACCTGGGGGCGACCGAGAGCGAGCACCTCTCGCTGGGCGGCCTGGCCCCGGGGAGCTACACGATGTACTGCACGATCCCGGGCCACCGCGAGTCGGGGATGGAGGCCGCCCTGACCGTCACGGCCGGCCCGTCGGGCGCCAGCTCGGGCGACAGCGCGGCGGGCGACCACTCGGCCCACGGCGACATGGACTACGCGGCGATGACCGAGGCGATGACGGCGTCGATGACGGCGTTCCCGGCCGAGACGGAGGGCGTGGGCAACGCCGTCCTGGAGCCGACCGAGGTCCTGGCCGACGGGACCAAGGTCTTCGACCTGGTCGCGGCCATCACGAAGTGGGAGAAGGCCCCCGGCGAGGTCGTCGACGCCTGGACCTACAACGGCATCGTGCCTGCCCCCTCGATCCACCTCGAGGTCGGCGACAAGGCCCACTTCCGCCTGCGCAACGACCTGCCCATCGGGACCGACCTGCACCTGCACGGCCTCAACATGGAGAACCGCTTCGACGGGGTGGCCCCGCTGACCCAGCCGGTCATCGAGCCGGGTGAGACCTTCACCTACGAGTACGTGGCCGACCGTGTCTCGGTGGCCATGTACCACCCGCACTTCCACTCCCAGATCGGCCTGCCCAACGGGATGTTCGGCACGGTCTTCGTGGGCCAGGTCCCCATCCCCCGGGGTGGCCAGGTCGGTGCGAAGGCGATCCCCGCCGACGTGACCATCTCCCAGGAGTTCCCGATGGTGGTCAACGATGCCGGGGTGATCGGCTACAGCCTCAACGGCAAGAGCTTCCCGGCCACCGCGCCGATCGTGGCCCAGAACGGCGAGTGGGTCCTGTTCCACTACTTCAACGAGGGCACCCAGATCCATCCGATGCACCTCCACCGGTTCGACCAGATCGTGGTGGCCAAGGACGGCTACCCGCTCGACTCGCCCTACACGGCCGACGTGGTCAACGTCGCCCCGGGCGAGCGGTACTCGGTGCTGGTCCACCTGGACAAGCCCGGCACCTGGGTCTGGCACTGCCACATCCTCCCCCACGTCGAGAACGAGGAGGGGATGTTCGGGATGGTCACCGCGGTGGTCGTCCAGTGAGCCGAGGCCCCACCGGCCCGGGTCGCCCCGGGGACCGGTGGGGCCTCGCCGCGACCCGGCGCGGCGCCATGCTGTGGGCATGGCACAGGCCCCACGCCGGTTCCGCGTGTCCTTCCGGATCACGCTCGTCACCTTCACCGCCTGCCTGGCGATCGCCATCGCCGGTGCGATCCTGGCCGCCGTGTACGTGGTGGGCCAGCGCGCCGCCGACCGGGAGGCAGCCCGGACCTTCGAGCTCACGGCGTCCACCGTCGAGCAGCGCCTCAACTCCCTGGTCACCGGTGCGGCCGAGATGGTCGGCCTGGGCGCGGACCAGTCGTCGGTTGCCAGCGGTGCGGGCGACCTGGCCACGGGGGCGACGCCGGACCTGGTCCGCTTCCTCGACGGCCTGCTCGGCGCGGAGGAGGACCTCTACTCCGTCTACTACGGAACCGCGGGCGGCGCGTTCGTGCAACTGGTGCGGATCGGCGACGACGACGCCCTGCGGGCCCGGTTCGGCGCGCCGGCCGGCGCCCTGAGCGCCCTGCGGGAGGTGTTCGAGGTCGACGGCCGGCGCGTCGACCGCTGGCGGTTCCTCGACGGGGCCCGGCGCGAGGTCGCCGTCGAGGACCGGGCCGGCGAGTACGACCCCCGGGCCCGGCCCTGGTACCAGGGCGCGGCGGCCAGCGGTGACGTCTTCCTGACCGCGCCCTACGTCTTCGACTCGACCGGTGAACCCGGCGTGACCCTGGCCCGGGCCAGCGCCGACGGGTCGGGCGTGTTCGGCGCCGACCTGACGCTGACCGCGCTGGGGCACTTCCTGTCGGGCTGGAACGTGTCGGCCCACGGGGCCGTGTTCCTGTTCGACGACTCGGCCCAGATCTGGGCGTCGCACCTGCCCGACGGGTCCTCGCTGCCCCTGGGCCCGGTCGGCGGGTCGGGATCGGCGGACCTGGACCGGCTCGCCGCCCTGGCCGCGTCCGACCCGGCCGGCTCGTCGCTGGGCGGCGGGGTGCTGGACCGGGTGTCGAGCTGGGAGGCGCCTTCGGGGCGGACCATCCACGTCGGCATCACCGCCCCGCGCTCGGACTTCACCGGGTTCCTGCGCGACGCGGCCCGCCAGGTCGGCCTGCTCCTCCCGCTGGTCTTCGGTGTCGGCCTGTTCGCCATCTGGCTGGTGTCGCGGGCCATCAGCCGGCCGGTGCGGCACCTCACCCACGAGGCGGACCGAGTCGCCCGGTTCGAGTTCGAGGGACGCGACTGGGAGCCGTCCTTCATCACCGAGATCGACTCGCTCGGTCGGAGCTTCTCGTGTATGACCGACGCCCTCCAGGCCCACATCGAGGGCCAGCGGCGGTTGATCGAGGCGATCATCGAGCTGATCGCGGGGGCCATCGACGCCAAGTCGCCGTACACCGCGGGCCACTGCACCCGCGTGCCCCAGATCGCGCTCTCGCTGGCCGACGCGGCCTGCGAGAGCGAGGCCCCGCCGTTCGACGCCTTCGCCATGACCGACGACGAGCGCTACGAGTTCCGGATCGCAGCCTGGCTGCACGACTGCGGGAAGGTCACCACGCCGGAGTACGTGGTCGACAAGGCGACGAAGCTGGAGACGATCCACAACCGCATCCACGAGGTCCGCACGCGCTTCGAGGTCCTCCTGCGCGACGCCCGGATCGCCGCGCTGGAGGCGCGGTTGGCCGGGGAGCCCGCCGCGACCGCCGAAGCCCGCTTCGAGGCGGTCCGGGACGAGCTGGTGGCCGAGTTCGCCTTCGTGGCCGAGTCCAACATCGGCGGCGAGCTGATGACCGACGAGGCCCGGGCCCGGATCGCCCGGATCGGTGCCCGGACGTGGCAGCGGCACTTCGACGACCGGTTGGGCCTGTCCCAGGAGGAGGTGCGCCTCCGGGAGGGGACGCCCCCCGAGCCGCTCCCGGCCACCGAGCCGTTGCTGGCCGACAAGCCCTGGCACCGGGTGCCCCGCCACGACGGCGGCCGGCCCTGGGGCGACAACCCCTACGGCTACACCGTGGCCGTGCCCGAGCTCGAGTACCACCGGGGCGAGGTCACCAACCTGGGCATTTCGCGGGGGACCCTGACCGACGAGGAGCGGTTCAAGATCAACGACCACGTCATCCAGACGATCAACATGCTCGGGCGCCTGCCGTTCCCCGAGACGCTCCGGCGCGTCCCCGAGATCGCCGGCTGCCACCACGAGACGATCGCGGGGACGGGCTACCCGCGGGGGCTGACCGGCGGGGAGATGTCGGTGGGGGCGCGCATCGTGGCCATCGCCGACGTCTTCGAGGCCCTCACCGCGGCGGACCGCCCCTACAAGCCGGCCAAGACGCTGTCGGAGTCACTGCGGATCATGTCGGCCATGCGGGACGAGGGCCACGTCGACGCCGACCTGTTCGACCTGTTCCTGCGCAGCGGGGTGGTCGAGCGCTACGCCCAGGAGCACCTCCGGCCCGAGCAGTGCGACGTGCCCGACGTCGCCGCGCTGGCGGCCGCCGTGCCCGCCTAGCGCGGGGGCATCCCGGGGGCGGCCTCGCCGGCCGCGGCGCGCAGCGGCCCCTTGAGCACCTTCCCGGTGGCGTTGCGGGGCAGGTCGTCGGCGAAGGTCCAGCCCTTGGGCACCTTGTAGCCGGCCAGGTGGGTCCGGCAGTGGGTGGCGAGCTCCTCGGGGTCGGGGCGGTCGGCGGCGTCGGCGGGGACGACCACGGCGCCGGGGGCACTACGACGAGGAAGGCCTCGATCGCGCTGATCGCCACCCCCATCGAGGAGAACCCCAACACCGTGGATCGCTGGCCGGCACGGCCGTGCCGGGCGATCGCCGACCGGGCGGTACGGTCCTCCGAAGGTGTCGTGCCGGGGCCCGGAGGGGCACCGGGGGAGGGGACGGGATGAACATCGCAGCGGCCGCGCTGGCGGCCGGATCGCGCGACGGCGAGGCGTTCGTGGAGGCGGCCTCGGGCCGGCGGTGGACCTACGGGGAGCTGGCCGAGGCGGCCGGGGGCGTGTCCCGGGCGTTGGCCGGCCGGGGCGTGGGACCCGGCGACCGGGTGGCGCTGTTCGGGGCCAACCACCTGGAGTACTTCGCCGGGTGGCTGGGGATCGTGGGGCACGGCTCGGTGCTCACCACCGTCAACCTGTTGCTCGGCGGTCCCGAGACGGCGGCCATCGTCGAGCACCTCGACCCGGACGTGGTCGTGGCCGAGGCGGCGCACCTCGAACGGGCCACCGCTGCGGCCGCGGGCCGGCCGGTGGTCGTCCTCGACGAGGTCGCCGTGCCCGGCGGCGACGAGCTGGCCGTGGTGCCCCGCTCGCCCGACGACCTGGTCGCGATCGCCTACACGTCGGGGACGACGGGCCCGATGCCCAAGGGCGCGGTGCACCGCCACGCCGTCCCGCTCGCCGTGGCCCAGGGGACGATCGAGGCCCTGGGCCTGCGCCCGGGTGACCCGACGGCGACGTTCCTGCCCAACTTCCAGCTGCCGGCGTTCGCCTGCACCCCGCTGGTGTCGATGCTGCTCGGGAGCTCGTGCCTGCTCTTCGACCGCCTGGACGTCCCGGCGGTGCTCGACGCGGTCGTGGAGCGGGGCATCGCGTTCATGATCGCGGTGCCGACCGCGCTCTACGACCTGGTCGAGGCGGCCGAGCGCACCGGCGTGCGGTTCGACACCCTGCGGTGCGGGCCGATCGGCGGCGCACCGCTGCCGCCGGCCCTCCAGGAGCGGGCCGGGCGCCTGGGCTGGCCGTCGGCGAACATCTACGGGTCGACCGAGACGTCGGGCAACGTGGCAGTGCAGCGCCCGGGCCGGCCGCTGCGCCCGTCGTCGTGCGGCCTCCCGGCCCCCGGTGCCCGCCTGTCGGTCCGCGACCCCGAGACGGGCGAGGAGCTGCCCACCGGGGCCGACGGCGAGCTGTGGGTGGGGGCCGAGCGGGCCTGCCTGGAGTACTGGAGGAACCCCGAGGCCACGGCGGAGGCCTTGGTCGACGGGTGGTTCCGCACCGGCGACCTGGCCCACTTCGACGAGGACGGCGAGGTGTACGTGGTCGACCGGGTCAAGGACCTGATCATCCGGGGAGGGTTCAACATCGCACCGGTCGAGGTCGAGCGGATGCTCATGGCCCACCCCGAGGTGGCCGAGGCCATCGTGGTGGGTCTGCCCGACGAGCGGCTGGGCGAGATCCCGGTGGCCTACGTGGTGCCGGCCACCGGTGCGTCGCCCGACCGCGCCGCGCTGGCGGCCTACGCCCGGGAGCGGCTCGGTCCGGTCAAGGCCCCGGCCCGGATCGACTTCGTCGCCGGCGAGGACCTGCCCCGCGGACCGCTGGGCAAGGTCCGCAAGCCCGACCTCCGCGCGCTGGTCCGGTCCGGGCGCCTCGCGACCACCTGACCCGGAGGCGAGGGAGGCCGGCCCAGGGGGGTGCGGCCGGCTCTCCCTCGCGGGCCTGCGGTCAGCCGGCGGCCGCCACGACGGCGTCGAGGGCGAGGACGGGCGTGTCGCCGACCGAGCCGAGGATGCTGAACCGGCGGCGCTCGCCGTCGCCGGGCTCGGTCTCCGAGATGACGTACTCCACGGTCATGCCGGGCAGGACCGGTGAGAGGAACTTGGCCATGACCCGCCCGCCGCGGTCCCAGTCGGGCCCGACGTCGGCCCGCAGGTCGGCCGCGACGACGGCCACCTGCTGGATCCCCTGGGCCACGACGTCGTCGAAGCCGATCGAGCGGGCCACCTCGACGTCGGTGTGGAGGTTCTCCAGCGGCAGGGTCCTGCCACCTCCCGAGAAGGCGGCGATCGCCTCGGCGGTCGCGGTCCAGGTCAGGGTCCGCCGGGTCATGCCTGCACCTCCTGGGGCGCACGGGCGCAGAGCACCGTCATGCGGGCCCGGGCGACCTCTGCGCCTCCTCGCTCGACCCGTACCGCGAACGTGGCGAACCGGTTCCCCTTGCGTTCGAAGGTCTCCTCCACCGAGGTGACCACCAGCAGGCGGTCGCCGATGGCGAGGGGGGCGAGGAACTCGTAGTCGTGCTTGGCCTGGACGCCGTCGGGCATCTCGACCCGGGTCGGGATGCTCACGCCGGCGTCGTTGTCCCAGATCGTCAGCGGGACCTGCTCGTCGTCGGGCCGACCGATCGAGGCGTTGTACGCGGCGACCGCCTCGGGGGTCACCTCCACCTCCCGACGACCGAGCTCCAGCCCGGGTTCGAGGTCCAGGTACGAGACCATGGCACTGCTCATCGGATCCTCACCGCCTCCCAAGTAGACCTGCATGATGCGCTCCTCGGCCTGGGCCGTGGCATCCGCCTCCAGCACGACCCGGCCGAGCTGCAGCACGTACACGCGGTCGCACACGTCGAGCGCCCGCCTGACGTTCTGCTCGACGAGCAGGACGCCGCACCCGTTCATGGCCCGGAGCCGCTCGACCATGTCGAAGACGTCGTCGAGCACCAGGGGGGCGAGCCCCAGGGAGGGCTCGTCGAGGATGGCGAGCCGGGGCTGGCCGATGACGAGCCGGGCGAGCTCCACCATCCGCTGCTGGCCGCCGGAGAGGTCCTGGGCCAGGGAGTGCCGCTTGGCCGCCAGCGCGGGGAAGAGCTCGTAGCCGAGCTCGGGCGAGGTGTCCGCGCCGGGCCGGCAGTGGTCGGCCGCGATGCGCAGGTTCTCGTCGACGGTCAGCTCCAGGAAGGCGCTGCGGCCCTGCAGCAGGGTGCTCATGCCCTGGCGGGTCAACGAGAGGGCCGACCGCCCCGTGACGTCCTCGCCGCCGAAGACGACCCGCCCGCCGCTCGGTCGGTGCAACGCGGCGATCGAGCGCACCAGGGTCGTCTTCCCGGCCCCGTTCGGGCCGACGAGCGCCACGATCTCGCCCGCCGCGACGTGGAGCGAGACGTCGGCGAGGACCGGGACCGGGCCGTAGCCCGCGGCCAGGTCCTCGACCTGGAGGAGGGCGTCACCGGTGGCGGCCAAGGTAGGCCTCCTGCACCTGGGGGTCGGCACGCACCGCTTCGGGCGTGCCGCGTGCGATGACCACGCCGTGGTCGAGGGCCAGGACCTCGTCGCTGAGCCCCATGACGAAGGGGACGTCGTGCTCGACGAGCACCACGCCGGCGCCGAGCCCGGCGACCTGGCGGACGGTGCGCTCGATGAGCTGGACGACCGACACGTCGACGCCGGCGGCGATCTCGTCGAGGAGGAGGACCAGCGGCCGCTGGGCGACCGCCATGGCGATCTCCACCCGCTTCCGGTCGCCGAAGGAGCAGTCGCCCAGGAGGTGGTCGCGGCCCAGCCGGCCGACGAGGTCCTCGACCAGCGCCTCCCACGCGTCGGCGTCCTGCCGGCGGCGGTCGGGTCGGCGGGACATGGACAGGTGGTCCTCGACCGACATCTTCGGGAACACCTTGCACTGCTGGAACGTCCGCGAGAGGCCGGCCCTGGCCATGCGGCGGGGGCTGCACCGGCGGTGCGCCACGCCGTCGACCTCGATCGAGCCCGCGTCCCGGGCCACGAAGCCGGTCAGCAGGTTGAACGCCGTGGTCTTGCCCGATCCGTTCGGGCCGATGATGCCGAGGACCCGTCCGGCCTCGACGTCGATGTCGACGTCGTCGATGGCCAGGACGCCGCGGAACTGCTTGCGGAGGCCCTTGGCCGACAGGACCGTCGGCGTGGTCGCGGAGGTCACGGTCGGCCCGTCCCGACGGCCTCGACCGGCGGCGCGGCGGCCGACGCGGCCTCGTCGTGGTGGCGGGCGCCGGCCGGTCGTTCCCGGTCGGCCGCCCCGCGGTCGCGGCGGAGCCGGCGCTCGACCTCTGCCCACGCCCTCCGGAAGACCGACACGAGGCCGTCCCTGGCCAGCAGGACGACGGCGAGCAGCACGAGGGAGAACAGCAGGACGCCGAGGTCCCGGCCGAACCGGAAGAACTCGGGCACGCCCTTGATGACGAACGCGCCGAGCACCGGCCCGGCGATCGTGCCCGAACCCCCGACCACGATGATCATCAGCGCGGTGAACGCGGGGACGATCCCGAACGACGTCGGGGAGACGAAGCCCATGTAGTAGGCGAACAGGACGCCGCCCAGCGATCCCAGCGCCCCGGAGATCACGAAGGCCAGGGCCTTGTAGGCGTGGGTCGGGTACCCGAGCGCGGCGACCCGGTCCTCGTCGTCACGGATCCCGCAGAAGACCCGGCCGATGCTCGACCGTGCCACCGTGGCCACCACGGCCACGACCACCACGACGGTGGCGAGGCACAGGTAGTACATGTCCCTCTCCGAGGTGACGGTCACGCCCAGGTCACCGATGCCGACCAGGCCCGGGCGCACGATGCCGGGAAGGCCGCTGGGCCCGCCGGTGAGGCTGCGCTGGTTCAGGAGGACCTGCGTGAACACGACGGCGAGGCCCAGCGTGAAGATCGTGAACTGGAGGTGTCGGGCCCGGAAGGCCGGGACGGCGATGACCGCCGCCACCCCGGCCGACACGAGGAGCGCGAGCACGACGATCGGCACGAAGCTCAGCCCGTGGTCGCGCTGGGCGATGGCCGTCGTGTAGGCGCCGAGGCCGAAGAAGACGCCCTGGGCCAGCGAGACCTGGCCCGTGTACCCGTTCACGACGTTGAGGGCCGAGGCCACCACCACCCAGATGAGCAGGAGGATGGCCACCGTCATCTGGTACGGCTCGGGGCCCGTGTGGGGCCAGAGGGCGGCGAGGACCACGACGACCGGCCACCGGATCCAGGACAGCGCCCGTGCCCTAGACATGGGACCGGATCCCCATGATGCCCTGCGGCCGGATGACCAGGATCGCCGCCAGCAGGATGAAGGCCACGGCGTCCTTGTAGCCCGACGACACGTAGCCGGCCGCGTAGACCTCCGACAGGGCGAGCACGTAGGCGGCCACCACGGCGCCCCGCAACGTCATGCCGCCGACGACGATGATGACGAAGGCCTTGAGCGTCGGGAACAGGGCCATCGCCGGGGTGATGGCGTCCTGGGTGCCGGACAGCGCGCCGGCGAGGCCAGTGAGCGCGCCGGCCAGGGCGAAGACGACGAGCGCGACCTTCTTCACGTCGACGCCGAGCACCGTCGCGGCGTCCCGGTTCTGGGCCACGGCGCGCACGTCGCGACCGAAGGCGGTCTTCTGGAGGGTGACGAACAGGGCGACGATGAGGGCGAGGGCCGTGAGGGCCAGGGCCAGGCGGTGGTAGGTGAGGATCAGGTCGCCGAGGTGGATGGTCCCCGGGATCCTCCAGTTGATGGCCCGGGGGTCGGGGCCCCAGAGGATGAAGCCGCCGGCTTCGAGGGCGAAGAAGATGGCGAACGCGGCGATCATCCCGTGGAGCTCGGACTCGTGGGGGATCCGCCGGAAGACCAGCTCGGTGACGATGCCGATGAGGGCGCCGACGACCGCCGCGCCGAGCACGGCGCCGGGGTAGGGGACGCCCCAGCCCAGCACGACGTAGGTCACCATGGCGCCCACGGCGTAGCCCTGGCCCAGTGCGACGTTCGGGACGCGCAGCGCCCCGAACATCAGCACCAGGCCCAGGGCCATGAGCAGGTACAGGCTCCCCGCCACCCACCCGTCGATGGTCAGCTGCAGGAAGAGGGTCATCGACGGCGGCCCCTGGGGTCGGCGGGAGCGGCCAACTCAGAGGAAGTCGGCCAGCGAACCGATGACGGTCCAGTCGGTGCCTTCGAACTTCCTGATGTAGATGTCGTAGTTGACGCTGCCGTCGTCGTTGAAGAGGAGGTCGTCGTCGGTCGGGACCACGTCGACGACCTTGATGCCGTCGAAGTCGGGCTTCAGCTTCGCCAGGGCGGCGGCGACGTCGCCCGGGTCGCTGCTGCCGGCGACCCTGACGCCCTCCATGAGCGTGGAGATCGCGGCGTACATCTGGCCACCGAGCAGGCCGAGGTCCATCTTGTACTCGGCCTGCATGGCGTCGACCAGGGCCTTGGCCTCCGGCGAGCCGTCCGCGGCGAGGGCCTTCGCCTCACGACCGAAGGGTGCGTAGGCGTTGGCCAGGCCGTCGGCGATGCCGTTCTCCTGCACCTGGGCCGCGGTGTGCGTGCCCGAGTAGAACCACGCGATGTCGGTCATGTCGAGCTCGTCCCGCTGCTTGAAGATCGAGGTCTCCGGGGTCGGGTAGCCGCCTTCGAGGACGACCTCCGCACCGGAGCTCTTGATCGAGTTGAGCTGGGCCCGGAAGTCCGAGTCGCCGGACGAGAACCGCTCGTCGGCCACGACCTCGCCGCCCTGGTCCTCGATGTAGTCCTTGAGGTCGTCGACGTTGTCCATGTACGAGGTGTGGGTCTGGTCGTAGAACAGGGCGAACTTCTCGGCCCCGAGCTCGGACATGGCGAAGTCGACCTGCGCCTGGGTCTGCTGCTTGATGGGCAGCAGGACGGTGAAGATCTTGTCGCCGTCGTGCACGGGGAGCAGCGAGCCGGCGATGATCAGGACCGTGTCGTTGGCCTGGAGCGTCGGCACGGCGGCCTGGAAGGCGGGGCTCGACACGAAGCCGGCGAAGAGCTGGAGGCCGTCGGTCTCGACGGCCTTCTTCATGACGGTCAGCGAGTCCTCCGGGGCACCCTTGGTGTCCAGCTCGACGAGCTCGAAGAGGTGGTCGACGCCGTCGATCTCCACGCCCCCGGCCTCGTTGGCGGTGTCGATGGCGAGCTCGGCCGCCTTGAGCATCGGCTCGCCCACGCTGGCGAGGGCTCCCGACACGGGCAGGGGCACGCCGATCCGGATCGGATCGCCGGTCGCGCCGGACCCGTTGCCCCCTCCACCCTGCTCGGGCGCCTCGTCGGCCGAGTCGTCGTCGTCGCCGCACGCCGCGGCGATCAGCGAGAAGGACAGCAGGGCGGCGACGGCGAGGCGGAGGTGGGATCTGTTGCGCATGTTCGGACACAACCTTTCGGGTCGTCGTCGGTTCTCTCGATGTGGGTCGGTGGCCGCGCGCGTCAGCGCGAGACCTTGATGCCGGCGGCCTCTCGGTCCCAGGTCGAGCTGGTCCTGCCGGCGGCCCGCAGGTCGGCCTTCTTGACCTTGCTCGTCGGGGTCATCGGGAGGGCGGGGATCACCTCGTAGTAGCGCGGCACCATGAAGTAGGGCAGCCGCTCGGCGAGGTGGGCGACGAGCCCGGGAAGCTCGATGTCGGCCCCGTCCCGGGCCACGATGCAGGCCTTGATCTCGTCCTCGCCGTGCTCGCTGGGAACGGCGACCACCGCGCTCTCCTGCACGCCGTCGTAGGTGTTGATCTCGCTCTCGACCTCGAACGACGAGACGTTCTCACCCCGCCGGCGGATGCAGTCCTTGATCCGGTCGATGTAGTAGTGGTTCCCGTCGGCGTCCCGCCTGAACGCGTCGCCGGTGTGGAACCAGCCGTTCCGCCAGGCGGCCTGGGTGGCTTCGGGCATGCCGTAGTAGCCCAGGTTCATCTCCCAGGGCAGGTCGGTCCGCACGATGAGCTCGCCGACCTGGCCCGGTGGCACCTCGATGTCGTTCTCGTCGACGACCCGGACCTCCGCGCCGGGCCGCGGCCGCCCGCAGGTCGCGGGATCGACCACCGGGCCGGTCCTCATGAGCGGCGAGGAGACCTCGGTCATGTTGAACATCACCCACACCTCGGCGATGCCGAACCGCTCCTGCCAGGCGTGGACGTTGTCGAGCACCGGTGCCATCAGCACGGATCGCACGGCGTGCTGCTTCTCGAGCGGTGACACCGGTTGGGCGGCCAGGAAGTTGGC
>JBFWTJ010000100.1:0-12346 GCA_050247895.1 Acidimicrobiia bacterium | reverse complement strand
CCCAGGACCAGCGAGCCGGCCGTCACCAGTGCGGCCAGCTCGAGGGAGCGCAGGGTCAGGTCGAGGGTGCGGCGACGCCACAGGGTCGCCTGCACGCCCGTCCAACCGTGGTCGCCGGCCCGCACGTCCAGGGTGGCCAGCGGCTCGGCCCTGACCGCGGCGGCCAGCACGGTGCCGGCCCGCACCGCCACCGGGGCGCGGCGCGCCGCGGAGGGGACCGCCGGAGCGGTCCCGCCCGCGGCACGCCACGGCCCCGGTGCGACGCTCAGCTGAGCAGGCCGAGCTCGGTCAGCAGGGCCTGGGTCCGCTCGAGCGAGTCGAGGTCGGTCAGGTCCAGGTCCGGGCCCTCCAGGTCGTCGAGGGGCGGGATCCCCTCGGGGTCGTCGATGCCGGCGACCACCGGGTACTCCCAGGTCTCGGTGACGAAGTGGGTCTGGCCCTCGTCGGAGAGCAGGTACTCGACGAGGGCCAGCGCCGCGGCCTTGCCCGCACCCTGCTCGGTCGCCGCCACCGCGGTGGCGTTCACCAGGCCGCCCGGATCGTCGCCGTCGGGGAACACGAGCTGGGCGGTGAGCTGGTCCCGGTCCTCGTGGCGGGCCCAGTAGTAGTGGTTGATGAGGCCGGCGGGGATCTGGCCGGCGTCGACCGCGTCGAGCACGTCGCCGTTGCTCTCGATGTTGGTCACCACGTCGTTGTCCAGCATCGCCTCGAGCCAGGCCCGGGCCGCGTCCTCGCCCTGGCTGACCCGGAAGCCGGTCACGAAGGCCTGGAAGCCGGCGTTGCCCGGCACGATGGCCACCTTGCCGGCCCAGGCCGGGTCGGTCAGCTCCTCGACGCCCTCGGGCGGGTCGACCAGGTCGGGGTTGTAGACGATGACCCGGGACCGGGCGGTCACGCCCACCCAGGCGTTGCCCTCGGCGGGACGGAACCTCTCCTCGGCCCGTTCGACGATCTCGTCGGGCAGCTCGCCGAGCAGCCCGGCCTTGGCCAGCACGCCGACGGCACCGACCTCCTGGGAGTAGAAGACGTCGGCCGGGGTGGCGTCGCCCTCCTCGAGGATCTGCGCACCCATCTCGGCCGAGTTGCCGTAGCGCACCTCGACCTCGATGCCGGTGGCCTCGGTGAAGCGGTCGATGAGGGGCTGCACGAGCTCCTCATCGCGGCCGCTGTACAGGGTGATGGTCTGGCCGGCGAGGTCCTCGGCCTCCGAGCCGGGATCGGAGCCGCCGGCGGCGGGTTCGTCGTCGTCGCCGCAGGCCGCGGCGGCGAGGGTGAGCGGGACGACCGCGAGCAGCGCGGCGCGTCTCAGTGAGCGCATGGGTTTCCCTCCATGGGTGGTTCGGCCCTCGGGGACGCTGCTGGCTGACCCGCGGGCCGATCCGACGGGCGCGTCCGAGCTCTGGACGTCCCGGGCACGTCCGGTTCCTCCGGGGCCCGGCGGCGGGCGGCGCGTCCGGGCGGGTCGAGCCTCAGGCCGGAGGTGGACCCCGCCGGGGCGGCGGGGGCGCGGCGGCCAGCGCCCGGGGCAGCGCGACCCGGCGAGGGGCGCGCGGGCGGGCGGTGGGGGCGCGGCGGGCGACCCGGTGGCCGCGGGACGGGGCGGGGGAGCGCCGTCGGAACCGCCGGGAGCGGGCCGGAACCCGGACCTGGCGGTCGATGGCCGCGCCGGCCTCGACGGCGGGCTCGGCGTCGGTCACGCCGATGGCCGCGGCGGTGCCGGTGGCGCCGAACATCAGCAGCACGACCGGGAACAGGGCCCGGGCGAGCGCGGCGAACGGGGACCTCGTGGGGGCGTGCGGCGGCACGGCGATGATCTTAGGCTGACCTAACAGCTGGTGTCCGAACCCGTGGCCCGGACCACCGAGGTGCTCAGCTCAGCGCCTTGACCGCGATCCCGATCTCGTCGTTGAGGCTGGCCGGCACCTGGTAGCCCTCCTCGGCCCGGATGCGGTCCAGCGAGTCCCGCACCGACTCGGCCGTCAGGTCCTTGTCGACGATGCCGGGGGTGACCGCGATGAGGACCCGGGCCACCCGCCCGCCGCCGATGGAGAGGACCTCGCCGGAGATCTCGCAGTCCTGGTGGGCCAGGTAGGTGACCACCGGGGTGACGTACTCGGGGCCCATCTGGTCGGCCAGCGGCCCGAGGATGTCCTCGGTCATCCGGGTCCGGGCCACGGGTGCGATGGCGTTGACCTTGATGTCGTACTTGGCGCCTTCGAGGGCCAGCACGCGGGTGAGCCCGACCAGGCCCATCTTCGCCGCGCCGTAGTTGGCCTGGCCGAAGTTGCCGAAGATCCCGGCCCCCGACGACGTGTTGACGATGCGCCCGTAGCCCTGGTCGCGCATCAGGAGCCAGGCCGGCTGGGTGACGTTGAAGGCGCCCCTGAGGTGCACGTCCAGGACCGGATCGAGCAGGTCGGGCGTGAGGTTGTGGAAGGACTTGTCCCGCAGGATCCCGGCGTTGTTGACCAGGATGTCGACCCGCCCGAAGGCGTCCACGGCGGACTGCACGATGGCCTTGCCGCCCTCGGGCGTGGCCACCGAGTCGTAGTTGGCCACCGCCTCGCCGCCCGCGGCGGCGATCTCGTCGACCACGGCCTGGGCCGCGGTGTGCGACCCACCGGTGCCGTCGACCGATCCGCCGAGGTCGTTGACCACCACGAGCGCACCCCGGCGGGCCAGCTCGAGGGCGTGGGAGCGGCCGAGCCCGCCGCCCGCACCGGTGATGATCGCGACCTTGCCGTCGAACCCGAGATCAGCCATGGGACTCCTTGCCAGCGGGGGACCCGGGGAGGATACGCGCCTCGTCCGGGACCGGCCGAATCGGGGTCGGAGCCGCCCGCCGGTCAGGCCGCGGGGCCGAGCACGGCCCAGCGGAGCCGCTTGGCCATGTGCACGGCGTGGTCGCCGAGGCGCTCGTAGAACCGGGCCAGCAGGGCGATCTCGGCCGCGACCGGTGCCGGGGTGGCGGCGCCGATCAGCTCGCCGGTGAGCTGGCCGTGCAGAGCGTCGACCTGGTCGTCGAGCAGCTCCAGCCGGTGGTAGGCCTCGGCGTCCCGGTCGACGAAGGCGTCGGCCGCGGCCCGCCACAGCTCCACGACCACCTCGCTCATGCGGGTGATGATCCCCCGGACCGCGGGCGGGAGGTCGCCCGACAGGCCGGTGCCCGAGCGCTTGGCGATGTGCTCGGCCAGGTCGCCCGAGCGCTCCAGCTCGGGCACGATGCGGATGACCGACAGGACGTAGCGCAGCTCGCCCGCGACGGGTGCCTCGAGCAGCAGGATCTGCTCCAGCTCGGTCTCCAGGTCGACCATGAGGCCGTCGATCTCGGCCTCGCCGGCCGCGACCCGCCGGGCCGCCTCGGCGTCGTCGCCGAGCAGGGCGTCGGTGGCCGAGGCCACCCCTTCGGTCACCAGGGCGAAGAGGCGCACGACCTTCTGGGTGATGGCGTCGAGGCGCTTGTGGAACCCGACGCGGAGCTCCTGCGGGACGTCCATGCCGTGCCAAGGTAGCCAGACCAGTCCGACATTTCCGACATCTACTCAGGATCAGCACGGCGAACGCGGGGTTCGCGCCGGGCCTGCCGCGTCGGTCAGACTGGGCCGATGCCGCCGGCCAGCACCGCCGAAGCCACGTTCCGCCGCCACGAGAAGATCGTGGCGAACGTCGACATGCCGGGCGTCCCGGCCGGCACCCCGGGCAAGGTCCTCCTCGTCGACGGCATCACCTGGCGCCGCTACCGGGTCCTGTTCGCCAACGGCGTCGACCGCGGCTCGCTCGACCGCCGCCACCTGGTCCGCCCCCGGGAGTTCGTGCCCCTCGACCAGCGCGTCGTCGAGGAGGTCGTGGCCGACGCCGCCACCCACGACGGCGCCGCGGCCGACGACGGCGCGACGGCTGCGGCCGACAACCGCTTCGGCGTGCCGGCCCACCTCATCGAGCGGTCGCGCCGGGCGCGCGAGCGCCTGGCCGCGGCCGGCTGAGCGGCCTGGCCCGGCGCGCGCCCGTGTCGAGCGCGCCGCTGCCGCTGCGGTTCGTCCTGTCGGCCCGCGACGTGTCGGCCCTGCCGGCCCACGGCCACGAGGTCGCCGTGGTGGGTCGGTCCAACGTGGGGAAGTCCTCGCTGCTCAACGCCCTGGGCGGGCGCAAGGGCCTGGCCCACGTGTCCAAGACCCCCGGGCGGACCCAGCTCCTCAACTGCTACGAGGTCGAGGGCCACGACGCGGCCGTGATCGACTGCCCCGGCTACGGGTACGCCAAGGTGTCCGCGGCCCAACGGGCCTCGTGGCGCCGGATGATCGAGGGCTACCTGGTGGCCCGCGAGGAGCTGGCCATGGTCCTGGCCCTGGTCGACGGGGAGATCGGCCCGACCCGCCTCGACCAGGACCTGCTGGCCTGGCTGCGCGCCGAGGGCCTGCCCCACGTGGTGGTGGCGACCAAGGCCGACAAGGTCCGACCCTCCCGGCGGGCCCGGCGCAAGGTCGACCTCGCCGCCGGTTGCGACCTGGCGTCGGGCGACGTGGTGTGGGTCAGCGCGTCGACCGGTGCCGGCGTCGACCGGCTCCGGTCGCTGGTCAGGATGTGGCTCGACCTGGGGTGAGCGCGGGACCCGGCGGCCGGCCGGCCTCGTCGGCGAGCTGGGTCCGGTAGAGCTCGGCGTAGCGGCCCCCGGCGGCCAGGAGGTCCTCGTGGCGGCCCCGTTCGACGACCTGGCCGCCCTCCAGGACCAGGATGAGGTCGGCGGCGCGGATGGTGGTCAGCCGGTGGGCGATGACCAGCGACGTCCGCCCGGCCAGGGCGACGGCCAACGCCTCCTGCACCGCGGCTTCGGACCGGGCGTCGAGGTGCGCCGTCGCCTCGTCCAGGATCACCACCCGGGGCCGGGCCAGCAGCAGCCGGGCGATCGTGAGGCGCTGGCGCTCCCCGCCCGACAGGCGGTAGCCCCGCTCGCCCACGACCGTGTCGAGCCCGTCGGGCAGGCCGGCGACCAGGGCGTCGAGCCGGGCGGCGCGCAGGGCGTCCCACAGCTCGTCGTCGGTGGCGTCGGGGCGGGCGAAGCGCAGGTTGGCCCCGATCGTGTCGTGGAACAGGTGGCCGTCCTGGGTCACCACGCCGACGGTGGCCCGCAGCGTGGCGAACGACAGGTCCCGCACGTCCACGCCGCCCAGCCGGACCGCGCCCCCGTCGACGTCGTAGAGGCGGGCCACCAGGGAGGCCAGCGTCGACTTGCCCGCGCCCGACGACCCCACGACCGCCACCATCCGGCCCGGCTCGACGGTGGCCGACACGCCTCGCAGCACCTCGCCGTCGACCCGGTCGTCGAGCACGGCCACCTCCTCCAGGGAGGCCAGCGAGACCCGGTCGGCCGAGGGGTAGCCGAACCGCACGTCGTCGAAGACCACCGACACCGGGCCCTCGGGCAGCGCCCGCGGGTGCGACGGCTCGGCGATCAACGGCTCGATGTCGAGGACCTCGAAGATCCGCTCGAAGCTGACCAGGGCGGTGACCACGTCGAGGCGGGCCGTGGCCAGCGCGGTGAGCGGGGCGTACAGCCGGGTCAGCAGGAGCGACATCGTCACGACCGTGCCCGCGTCGAGCTCGCCCTCGAGGGCCATGTACCCGCCCAGCCCGTAGACCAGCGCCAGGGCCAGGCCCGACACCAGGCCCAGCGCCCGGAAGAACAGCTCGGTGGCCAGCGCCGAGCGGACCCCGATGTCGCGGACCCGCCGGGCCCGCCGCCCGAACTCGTCGACCTCCTCCTCGGGCCGTCCGAAGAGCTTCACCAGGGTGGCCCCCGGGGCCGAGAAGCGCTCGGTCATCTGGGTCGTCATGGCCGCGTTGTGGGCCGCCGCCTCCCGCTCCAGCGCCCCGACCCGGGCACCGACCCGCCGGGCCGGGACCACGAACAGCGGCAGCAGCACCAGCGCCAGCACCGTGATCCGCCACGACAGCCCGATCATGACCACCGAGGTGAGCACCACGGCGATCACGTTGGTGACCACGCCCGACAGGGCCGAGGTGAACGCCCGCTGGGCGCCGATGACGTCGTTGTTGAGCCGGCTGACCAGGGCGCCGGTGTGGGTGCGGGTGAAGAACGCCACCGGCATCCGCTGCACGTGCGCGAACACCACCCGGCGCAGGTCGTAGATGAGGGCCTCGCCCAGCCGGGCCGACTGGAGGCGCTCGACCAGGCCCACCGCGGCCTCGGCCAGGGCCACCACGGCGATCGCCACCGCGAGGCGCACCACCGTGGCGCCCGGCCCGCCCGCGACGATGGCGTCCACCGCCCGCCCCGCGAGCACCGGCGTGGCCACGCCCAGGACCGCGGCCACGGTGGCCAGGACCAGGAAGGCGGCGATGGTCCGGGCATGGGGCCGGGCGAAGCGTCCCACCCGCCCCAGCGTGGCCCGGTCCACCGAGCGGCGGCCCTCCCCGGCCCGCATGGTGGTCTGCAGCACCGACCACATGTCGAAGTCGCTCACGGCCCCACGCTACGGAGCCGGGCCCGGACGCGGTCGGCCGGGGCCCGGCCGGACAGCCGGACCCCGGCGACGAGCAGTGTCGGCGCACCCCGAGGGGGAACAAGGTGCGCCGACCCATCGCCCGCCGTCACGCACCGCCGCGTGCGCCAACGGCACAGCCTCGCGTCCCGCTGTGGAGGGGGGAAGGACGTCCGGCTGCTCGACGACCACGGTACGCGGCGAGCGTTTCACCGCCGTGGCCGCCTCGTGAACATCACGCTTCGAGTGCCCGAACGATCGTCAACCGCCTGGCGGGACCGCCCAGGCACCCGGCCGTCCCAGGGTCCCGGGCCGCCAGCGGCGGGGGGTGGCCAGCAGGGCCCGCGGGTAGTCCTCGAAGAGCCAGCGGGCGAACTGGCGCCGGACCCAGGGCGTCGCGCCGGCCAGCGCCACCGCCCCCGAGGCCGCCCGAGGGTGGGCCAGGACCCGGCCCAGGGCCGCCGCGGCCCGGTGGTCGGCCAGCAGGGCGGCACGGACGCGGCTCCGGTAGGCGGCGGTGGTCGCCGCGGGGTCCCGGGCGCCGGCCGTGGCGAGCACCTCGCCGGCCAGCACGCCGGTGGCCAGGGCCTGGCCGATGCCCTCGCCCGTCAGCGGGTCGCAAGCCGCGGCGGCGTCGCCCACGAACAGGGTCCGGGCGCCGGTCAGCACGGTGCGGTCGACCCGGGCCGGGATCGGCCAGGCCCGGTGGGGCGCCTCGGGGCGCGCCCCGGTGCCGAGCACCTCGGCCACGTGCGGCCGGGCCAGCACCTCGGGCCAGAGGTCCTTCATCCGGCGGACCCGGGGCACGGTGGTGCTGCCCCGGAGGATCCCGAAGCCGACGTTGGCCCGACCGCCGGCCAGGGGGAACGACCAGGCGTAGCCGGGCAGCAGGTCGGGCTCGAACCACACGAACAGCTCGCTCGCCGCTCGGGGCCCGACCTCGGCGAAGTACTGGCGGAACGCGTGCCACTCGCCCCGGTAGCCCGGTGAGGACAGGCCGAGCGCCCGGCGCAGCGGCGACCACATGCCGTCCGCGCCGACCACGTAGCGGGCGTGGACCTCGCCCAGGCCCTCGACGTCGAGGACGACGCGGTCCAGGTGCTCGGCCGCGGCCCGGCAGGCGTGGCCCTCGCGGACCTCGGCGCCCGCGGCACGGGCCACCGCGACCAGCGCGGCGTCCAGGTCGGCCCGGGCCGCCACCGCGGCGAAGGTGCCCTGGTCCCGCGGCAGCCCGAAGGTGACGGCGCGCCCTGCGGGCCCGCGCACCACGACGTCGTCGACCCGGCGCCAGGAGGGCACCGCGGTCGGGTCCAGGCCCAGGTGCTCGAGCCGGCGCAGGGCCCCGGTGGTGAGGCCGTCGCCGCAGATCTTGTCGCGGGGGAACCGCGCCCGGTCCAGGACCAGGACCTCGCGCCCGGCCCGGGCCAGCGTCGTGGCGGCCGCGGTCCCCGCCGGGCCTGCGCCGACCACGACGACCTCGACGGTGGTCGTCACCGGGTGCCCGCCCCGCTCAGCAGAACTGGCCCTCGCCGGGCCGGTAGGTGGCCCGGAAGGTGTCGTTCTCCTGGCGCCCGTCGGGGAAGGTCCGGGTGCGGGTGGTGGTCACCACCCGGCAGTTGCCGTTCATGGACTCCGACTTCCCGGTCTGCTCCGCGGTGGCGTAGGGCGTCGAGTACATCGTCACCGTCAGGCTGGTGTTGGTGTACGAGGTCCAGATCATGACGCCGTAGGGGGTGTTGTTGCGGATGCGCAGGTCGGGCGCCGGGTAGCCCATGGTCGCCTCCCGGCCGATCGGGTACCGGGAGAAGTACTCGGAGTGGGCCTGGTAGGTGACGATGTCGAGGCCGGCGAAGTAGGCGGCGTTGAAGGTCGTCGTGGCGAACTGCGACACGCCGCCGCCGATCTCGTCCACGTGCTCGCCGTTGCGGATGGCGCCGGCGGGCACGAAGCCCTTGGCCGCGGTGCGCTGGCCCACGTGGTCGTTGATCGACCAGGTCCCGCCGGGTGGGATCACCGCGCCCCGCACCATGTCGGCCATCCGGTGGATGTTGGTGACCCGGGCCTCGCAGCACGAGTGGTAGGTGGTGAAGCCGGCCGGCCCGGTGGTGGGCGCGCCGTTGCGCCAGGCGTTGTCGCCCCCCACGGCCTGGGTGATGCCCCACTGCTGGGCCTCGGCCACGCCGAACGCGGCCCGACCCTCGACCAGGCCCATCTCGACGGTCCGCTGGCCGGACTCCAGGGCACCGAGGATGGTGGCCTCGGGCGTCGGGCCGCAGCAGACCCGGCCCGGCTGGTCGGGCACCACGACCGGGTTGCCGCCCTCGAGGGTGAACGAGGCCGGCTTCGGCGCGCCGTCGATGCCGGCGAAGAGGTCCCGGAGGTTGCCGGCGACCGCGGCCGGGTCGAGGCCGACGGCGACGTCGGTCCCGGTGCTGACCAGGGTGGCCCAGCTCCGCAGCACCTCGGGCTCGACCGTGCGGTTCCCGGCCTCGGTGCGGATCTCGACCGGCTCGGCCAGCAGCGCATCGGCCCGGGCCGCGGCGGCCTCGGCCTGCTCGTCGCTGCCCGACGGCGGGATGGCCTCCGGCTCGACCTCGACCCGGAGCGGGTCGGCACCCGAGTCCGCGGCCCGGCCCAGCGCCTCGACGAGGCGGTCCGGGTCGATGCCCCGCCCGTCCTGGCCCGGGACGACCCGGAAGTCGCCGTCGACCAGCTCGACGGTGGGCTCGACCGGTTCGACCCGGTCGGCACCCTGGAGCTCGAGGATCTTCTGCTCGGTCGTCGGGGCGTCGACCCGGAAGCGCACGTGGGCCTGCCGGGAGCTGAACAGGTGGCCCAGCCAGCGGAAGGGGCGTCCCAGCACGAAGCCGTCGTCGGCGGTGGCCAGCGCGGCGAGGGTCGTGGCCTCGGTGTCCACGGCCACGCCGATCTCGGCCGCGGTGGTGGTGTACGTGCGCTCGCCGGTGACGATCTCGACCTGGGCTGCGGCGAAGTCCTCGGCCACGCGGGCCACGACGGGGGCGAGCTCGTCGGCGCTCATGCCCCCGATGTCGGTGCCGGCCAGCTCGACGTTGGTCCCGACGTCGCTGCCCGAGGTGGCCACGGCCCAGGTCCCGAACAGGCCGGCCAGCAGGACCACGGGGACGGCGACCGCGACCCACCGCCACCACCGGGGGCGTCCCTCCCGCCGCGCCCGGTGCGGCGGATCGGTCCGGATCGGACCACGGTCGCGGAGGTGCCGGGGCCGGGCGACGGTGCCGTCGGTGGCCGGCTCGGCGACGGGGGTCCGCTCGTCCATGGACCGTCGAGTCTCGCACGTGCCGACCGGTGCACCTCGGGTTTGCCGGCCGGGCTCGCCTCCGCCGGGCGCGGCGCGCTAGGAAGCGGGCGACGGCGGGGGGCCGGAGGGAGGCTCGATGGTGAAGCTGTGCGAGGGGCGGGTCGCGATCGTGACCGGTGCCGGTCGAGGGATCGGGCGCGAGCACGCCCTCCTGCTGGCCGAGCACGGTGCCGCGGTGGTGGTCAACGACCTCGGGGCGGCCCGCGACGGGACGTCGGCGGGCGCCGCGGACCCGGCCCACGAGGTGGTCGAGGAGATCACGGCCCGGGGTGGCCAGGCGGTGGCCAACGGCGACGACGTGAGCGACTGGGACGGCGCCGGGCGCCTGGTGGCCACCGCGGTCGAGCGGTTCGGGCGCCTCGACGTCCTGGTCAACAACGCCGGGATCCTGCGGGACCGGATGCTGGTCAACATGACCGAGCAGGAGTGGGACGCGGTCATCGCGGTCCACCTCAAGGGCACCTTCGCCCCGTCCCGCCACGCGGCGGCCCACTGGCGGGACCGGGCCAAGGCCGGCGAGGAGGTCGACGCGCGCCTCGTCAACACGTCCTCGCCCTCGGGGATCTACGGCAACGTGGGCCAGACCAATTACGGGGCGGCCAAGGCGGGCATCGCCGCCTTCACCGTGATCGCGGCCAAGGAGCTGGCCCGCTACGGCGTGACCGTCAACGCCATCGCGCCGGCGGCGCTGACCCGGATGACCGAGGACCTCGGCATGGGGACGCTGGAGGGCGACGAGCGGGAGAAGATGTCGCCCCGCCACGTCGCCCCCATCGTGTGCTGGCTGGCCAGCGCGGAGTCGCGGTCGGTCACCGGCCGCGTCTTCGACGTGACCGGCCGGATGCTGTCGGTGTCGGAGGGCTGGCACCGCGGGCCCACCATCGAGGCCCCGACCGACGACCCGGTCGCGCTCGGGCCCGCGGTGATGGCCCTGGTCGCCGAGGCCCGACCCAACGCCGACATGTTCGGCTACGACGAGAAGTAGGAGGTCCTGCCGTGCCCGTCGATCCCGGTGCCGTCGGTCGTCGCGTCGGTCCGGTCCGCCGGACCTGGGACGAGCGGGACGCGATCCTCTACGCCCTAGGGGTGGGGGCCGGGGCCGAGGACCCCTGCGAGGAGCTCCAGTACACGACCGAGAACACCGAGGGGGTGGCCCAGCGGGCCCTGCCCACCATCGCGGTCGTGCTGGGCAACGCCATGGAGGGGCTCCTCGACCAGGCCGGGGACTTCGACCGCTCGATGATGGTCCACGGCTTCCAGGGCGTGACCCTCTTCGACGAGATCCCGGTGGCGGGCGAGATCGAGACGGTGTCCGAGATCGTCGGCGTGCACGACAAGGGCAGCGGTGCGCTCGTCGTCGGCGAGATGACCTCCCGGTTGGTCGGGTCGGACCGGCCCCTGTTCAGCTGTCGCAACGGGGTGTTCGTGCGGGGCGCGGGCGGCTTCGGCGGCGACCGGGGCCCCTCGGGTGCGGTCCCCGTGCCCGACCGCGCCCCCGACCTCGAGGTGCGGTGCACGACCCGGCCCGACCAGGCCCTGCTGTACCGGCTCTCCTTCGACCGGTTCCCGCTCCACTCCGACCCGGCCTACGCCCGCCGGGCCGGGTTCGAGCGCCCGATCCTGCACGGCCTGTGCACCTACGGCTTCACCGGCCGGGTCCTGCTGCGGGACTGGTGCGACGACGACCCGGCCCGCTGCGCCGCCATGGAGGGCCGCTTCTCCTCGCCGGTCCTGCCCGGCGAGGAGCTGGTCGTGCAGTCCTGGGAGCTCGACGACGGCGTGGCCTTCGTGACCCGGGGCGGCGACGGCCGGGTCGTCCTGGACGGCGGGCGGCTGACCCGGCGCTGAGGCTCAGAAGAGCCGCAGCTCGGGCCGCTCGATGCCCCGCAGCTCGTCGTAGTCCACCTCGACGCAGGTGATCCCCCGCGCCGCGGCCAGGGCCCGGGCCTGCGGGCGGATGACCTGGGCCACGAACACCCCCCGGGTGGGGCGCAGGGCGGGGTCGCGCTCGAGGAAGGTCAGGTAGCGGGTGAGCTGCTCGACCCCGTCGATCTCGCCCCGCCGCTTGATCTCCACCGCCACGGCCCGCCCCTGCTCGTCGCGGCACAGCAGGTCGACCGGGCCGATCCCGGTCGGGTGCTCGCGACGGACCAGCCGCAGGCCGGGCTCGATGCGCTCGCAGGCCAGCGCGAGCAGCTCCTGGAGGTGGGCCTCCACGCCGTCCTTGCGCAGGCCGGGATCGGTGCCCAGGGCGTGCTCGGTGTCGGAGAGGACCTCCTCGACGGTGATGACGAGCCGCTCGCCCTTCGGGTTGGTGACCGTCCAGCGGTCCTCGTCGATCACGAGCCGGTTGGGCGCGTTCATCCAGTTGAGCGGCTTGTAGGCGCCGCCGTCGGCGTGGATGGCGACGCAGCCGTCGCTCTTGACCATGATCAGGCGCAGGGCCGTGGGCAGGTGGGCGCTGAGCCGGCCCTCGTAGTCGACCGAGCAGCGGGCGATCACGAGC
>JBFWTJ010000099.1:0-12350 GCA_050247895.1 Acidimicrobiia bacterium | reverse complement strand
ATCCGCCGGTCGGTGGCCGAGACGATCCCCAGCGTCACGGTCGGATCGCCGCCCAGGTTGAGGGCGTTGCCGATGGCGATGACCGGGTCGCCGACCCGCAGGGCCGCCGAGCTGCCCAGCTCGGCGGGCACCAGGTCGTCGACGCCGTCGAGGCGGATGATGGCCAGGTCGTCCTCGGGGAGGCTGCCGACCAGGGTCGCGGCGTGCTCGGAGCCGTCGAAGAGCACGCCGGTGATCTGGCCGCCGCCGCTCACCACGTGGGCGTTGGTCAGGACCAGGCCGTCCTCGGAGAGCACGATCCCCGACCCGGCGCCGCCGAAGACGCCCTGGCCGGAGCGCTGGCTCAGCTCGATGGTGACCACCGAGGGCTGGACCTTGTCGAGGATCCCCCGGATGTCCAGGGCACCCGAGGCGGTCGTCAGCGGGGGGCTCGACGCCGGCGCCGGGTCGTCGGCGAGCCGGTCGGCCACCACCACGGCGACGACCGAGGCCACCAGCGCCCCCACGAGCGCGCCCAGCGCCGCGGCGGCCCACGGCCGCAGGCTCCGGCGCTCGGCCGGAGGTGCCGGTGCGGTGGCCGGCTCCCACACGGCCCGGGCCGTCTCGACCGGGGGCGGGGCCAGGGTCGCGGTCGCGCCCGGCGGGTCCTGCGACGGGCGGGCCCACACCCAGGTGTCGTCGACCGCGGCGGCGCCCACCTCGCCCGCCGGGGGCTGCGGGACCGGGTCCTCGGAGGGACGGGGCCACACCGCGGTGTCCTCGCCGTGCCAGGAGCCGACCGCGGTGGCCTCGCCGGCCCACGGCGAGGGGGGCTGCTCGCCCGGCGGGCGCCACGGCGGCTCGCCCGACAGCCACCAGGGAGGGGGCGGTGCGGGCTCGATCCGGGGTCGGATCTCGCCCGGCGGCGCTGTAAGCGCGGGCCCCTCGTCGGGATCGGGGAGGGCAGGAGGCGCAGGATCGTCCCGGTCCGTCACCTCCCCATCATTCCCTCGGCTGGGGGAGCAACCAACCCGCGGCAGCCGTCACGGGTGCTCGACTCGACGGGAGAGGTCCTCCGATGGACGACACCACCTGGATGGCAAGGGGCTCGTGTGCGAGCGTTCCCCCTTCCACGTTCTTCCCCAGCGACGGGGCGGGCGTCGAGGTGGCCCGCAAGATCTGCGCCGACTGCACGGTGCGCGAGTCCTGCCTGGAGTACGCGCTCCAGCAGCGGATCGACCACGGCGTGTGGGGTGGCTGCTCGGAACGTGAGCGCCGCCGGATCATCAAGCGCCGGCGGCTCGCGGCTGTGGTCGACGCCCCGATGGAGGCGGCGAGCTAGCCGAGGTCTCCCGGCCGGGGCCGGGGACCGCGACGTTCAGGAGTTCGTGGGACGCTCGTCGTCGTCGTCCGTGGCGTCCTTGGTCCCCTTGCGGAACTCGCTCTGCGCCTGTCCGAGGGACCGGGCGAGCGTGGGCAGCTTGGCGCCACCGAAGAGGACGAGGATCACCACGAGCACGATCAACAGCTCAGGTGCACCGAGGTTCACGCCCGGAACGCTACCACCGGGGATCCGGCCCTCCCCCCTCGGGCCCGACCCGGCCGCCAACGTTCACCTCGCCGAAACCGTGCCGTGGCGGTCTCTGGCAGGCTCCGGGCGTGCTGGAGTGCGTGGTCAACGTCAGCGAGGGCCGGGACGCCGAACGGGTGGCCGAGGTGGCGGCGGCGGCGGGTGACCACCTGCTCGACCTCCACAGCGACCCCCACCACAACCGCAGCGTGCTGACCCTGGTCGGCGAGGAGGCGACCCGGGCCGTGGCCACCGCCGCGGTGGCCGTGATCGACCTGCGCCGCCACGTCGGCGTCCACCCCCGGCTCGGCGCGGTCGACGTCGTGCCCTTCGTGGCCCTGGCCGGCTCGACCCCCGCTGACGCGCTCCGGGCCCGGGACCGCACCGCGTCCTGGCTGGCCACCGAGCTCGCCGTGCCGTGCTTCCTCTACGGGCCCGAGCGTTCGCTGCCCGAGGTCCGCCGCTCGGCCTTCAGGTCCCTGCCCCCCGACGTGGGACCCCGGTCGCCGCACCCCACCGCGGGTGCGACGGCGGTCGGGGCCCGCCCGCCGCTGGTGGCCTACAACGTGTGGCTGGCCGACGGCGGCGTGGACCTGGCCCGGGCCGTGGCGGGCGAGGTCCGCTCGGCGACCCTGCGAACCCTTGGCCTGCAGGTCGGCGAGCGGGCCCAGGTGTCGATGAACCTGGTCGAGCCGGCCGTGACCGGCCCCGAACAGGCCTACGACGCGGTCACCCGGGCCGTGGAGGCCCGGGGCGGGGTGGTCGCCGGAGCCGAGCTGGTGGGGCTGGTGCCCGCCGCGGTGCTCCGGGCCTGCACGCCGTCGCGCTGGGCCGAGCTGGACCTCGACCCGGAGCGGACGATCGAAGCGCGCCTCGCGGCGGCCGGCCTCGGCTAGCGGTCGGTGCGGGTGGTCAGGCGGAGGCGTTGCCGGCCCGACGGGCCAGCGCCCGGGCCCGGCGCAGGCGGCGGCGCTCGCGCTCGCTCATGCCGCCCCAGATCCCGAACTTCTCGCCGTTGCCCAGCGCGTACTCGAGGCACTCCTCGCGCACCACGCAGCCGCGGCAGACCTCCTTGGCCTCACGGGTCGAAGCGCCCCGCTCCGGGAAGAACAGGTCGGGGTCGACGCCGAGGCAGTTGGCGTAGTCCTGCCAGCCGCGCTCGTCGGTCTCGGTGGTCTCGGTGCTGATGGGGAGCTGCACGTTCCCTCCTCCCTCTCGGGACGGTGGGTGGTTGCGGATGTGGGTGGCCCGCCCGTCCTTCCCCCTCGATGGCGATACCACACTTGTAATTACAACGGTGTGATCTTGACCGGGATCCGGGTCCGGCGCAAGGGGGTGCTGACGAATCAGGTCGATCGGCCTACGCAGCGCGGCCACGACAGCCCTGGCCCGCGCGCCGCGAGGCGGGTCCGGGAGCGCTCAGGCGGGCCGGCGGCGACGGCCGCGCGCCATCTCCCGCCGCTGCTCGATGAAGTCGACCAGCACGTAGTCGCCCAGGGTCTCGGGCGTCGTGAAGAACGCCCGGCCCCGGTTGAGCCTGGTCAGCTGCTCCACGAACGCCTTCAGGTACGGCGTGGCGTCGAGCATGAACGTGTTGATGCGGATGCCGTCCCGGGTGCACCGGGCCACCTCGCGCAAGGTGGCGTCGACGGTCTGCTGGGCCGGCGGGTAGTTGAAGAACGGCGCCGCCATCCCCGGTTCGAAGTGGGCCGTCGGCTCGCCGTCGGTGATCATGATGATCTGCTTGGTGCCCGACTCGGCCGCCAGCAGCTTGCGGCTCAACATCAGCGCGTGCTGCATGTTCGTGCCGTAGACGAAGTCCCACGAGACCTCGGGGAGCTGCTCGGGCGCGATCACCCGGGCCACCTCGCTGAAGCCGACCAGGCCCAGGTAGTCGCGGGGGAACTGCGACGAGATCAGCGAGTGGAGCGCCATGGCCACCTTCTTGGCGGCCAGGAAGTTGTCCCGCATCGGCATCGACAGCGACAGGTCGACCATCAGCACCGTCGCCGACCGCACGGACTGCTCGGTCTGCTCGACCTCGAAGTCGTCCGGGGTCAGCCGCACCGGCGTCCCTCCCCCGCTGCGCCGGATCGCGTTGCGCACGGTGCGCTCGATGTGCAGGTTGAACGGGTCGCCGAACTCGTAGAGCTTCGTGTCGTAGGTCCGCTCGTGGCCCACGCCCGTCCGCTCGGTGTCGTGCCGGCCGAGCTTGTCCCGGGCCAGCTTGGAGAACAGGTCGCCGAGCGCGTTGCGCCCGATGTGGCGCAGCCCCTTGGCCGTCAGCTCGAGCCGTCCCTCCCGGTTGGCGACCAGGCCGGCCTCCTCCAGCTGGCGGGCCAGCGAGGCGAGCTGCTCGAGGCTGCGGGCCGCGTCGTCGCCCAGCAGCTCGCGGGCCCGGTCGAGGTCCACCTCGGCCAGCGCACCCGGGCTCGACGCCCCCCGCAGCACCTGCTCCAGCTGGTCCAGGTCGCCCAGCTCGTCGAGGACCCCGGCGGCCTCGGCCAGGCCCAGCGGGTCGTCCCCCGAGAAGTCGTAGCTGCGGTCCCAACCCATCTGGGGGAACAGGGACCGCAGGTGTCCGCCGAGCTGGTCCAGCTGCCAGCGCAGGTCCATGTCGTCGAGGAGCTGGTCGGCCAGGCCCTGGAGCTGGGCCCGCTGCTCGGGCGTCATCGACTGGAGCACCGACTGGAGGTTGGCCATGCGCCGGGCCATCACCTCGAGCAGCTCGTCGAGCGTGCGCGGGTCCTCGGGGAACATGTCGCCGTAGCGACCCATGAAGTCCTCGAAGCCCGGCTGGGTGTCCTCGCCCCGCTGGCGCGCCTCCAGGAGCCGGTTCAGGTCGGCCAGCATGTCCTTGGTCCGCTGGAGCGCCTCGCTCGACGGGTCGGACAGGGCCCCCGACATCTGGCGGAAGTACGACTCGGCCAGCTCCCGCCGGAGCTGGTCGAGCAGCTCCTCGAACCGCTCCCGGGCCTCGGTCGAGGTGAACTCGTAGGACTGGAGGTCGCGCACCATCCCGGCCAGGTCGGGTGACAGCACGTCGAGCTCCACGTTGCGCTGGGCCACCACCTCCTCGGTGATCTCCCGGCGGCGGGCGTCGCCCGACTCGCGGGCGGCTCGGGCCAGGTCCTCCAGGCCCTGCCGCTCGGTCTCCACGACCTCGCGCAGCGACTCGGCGACGTCCTCGTAGACCCCACCCAGGTCGTAGCGCTCGAGGCGCTCGCGCCGGCGCTCCCGCAGCTGCTCCATCAGCTCGCGCAGACCCGCCACCTCCGTGCCGTCGGGTCGGCGCAGGCCCTGCTGCATGAGGCGGCGCAGGGCCGCGTTGACGTCGCCGTGGTAGAGCAGGTCGTCGGTCACCTCGGCCAGCGTCGAGTCGGCGTCGAGCTCGAAGCCGACCTGGGTCCCGTCCCAGCGGGAGTAGCGGAAGCGAGGCCGGCTCACCGCAGCGCCCCGTAGAGCTCGAGGACCTCGCCGTCGGGGTCGACCAGCAGCTCGGGCCGCGACCCGAGATCCAGCACGGCACGGTGGTCGGCCCGGTAGCGGGGCCAGGACGGCAGGCCCTCGTGGCCGGGGTCGCCGTGGCGGGCGAAGGAGAGCCATGCCCCCGCGGTGACCGCGGCGAGCTGGCGGACGCCCTCGTCGGGCGGACCGACGAACACGTCCACGCCGGGCACGTCCACGTTGTCGAACACGAAGGGGATGTCGATGGCGTGGCAGGCGCCCATCACGCCGCCCAGCGCCGGCGAGCGGTGGCTGAAGCGGTAGGCCCAGGTGTCGGGCTCGTGGGCCGAGTGGGCGTCGGCCAGCCGGACCGCCGGCACCCGGAAGACGAGGTCGGTCCCGATCGCGACCCAGATCTGGTCCGGCGTGGCCCCGGGCCGGGCCCGCCGGTAGCGCTCCACCGCCTCGGCGCCCCGGCCCCCGAAGACCCGGTCGGCCCGGTCGACCAGCTTCGACTCGGCCAGCGGCCCCGACGCCGACGCCCGCACGTGGAACAGGCCCCACTCGTCGGCCGTCGTCCCGGTCACCAGGGGGATGCCCCGGGTCGCGCCGCCGCGCACCGCGTCGAGCGGGTGGGCCGGCAGGACGCCGCCGTCGACCGTGGGCTGGAAGGCCAGGCGGAGCCCCCAGTGCCGGGGCAGCACCTCGGCCGCGACGAGAGCCTGCGCCGCGAGGATCCGGTCGACCGGCAGGTCGAGCAGCGCCGCCGCGTCGCGCTCGGCCAGGCCCAGGTGGCCGAGCAGCAGCGCGGTGACCTCGGCCGCCTCGTCGGGCGTCGACACGTGGTGGCCCGCCCCGCTCTGGGGGATGGCCCGGTGGAAGAGCCCGGCCGCCGCGGGCGTCCCCAGCAGGGTGGCCACGCTCATGGCGCCGGCCGACTCGCCGAACAGCGTCACCTGGTCGGGATCGCCGCCGAACGCCGCGATGTTGTCCCGCACCCAGCGCAGGGCGGCGACCTGGTCGAGCAGGCCCAGGTTGGCGCTGGTCGCCAGCTCCTCGCCGAGCAAGTGGTCCAGGCGCAGGTAGCCCAACGCACCGAGCCGGTAGGCGATCGAGACCACGACCACGCCGCCGCGCGCGGCCAGGCGCCGGCCGTCGTACCAGGGCACGCTGCCGCTGCCGGTCTGGTACCCGCCGCCGTGGATCCACACCATGACCGGCCGGCGGCCCTCGGTCGACGGCGTCGTGACGGTGAGGGTGAGGCAGTCCTCGTCCTGGGAGGACGACTGTCCCTGGATCGTCTCGAGGATCGACGCCGGCTGCGGGGCCACCGGACCGTGCTCGACGGCGGGGCGGACCCCCGACCACGGCTCGACCGGCTGCGGCGGGCGGAAGCGGCCGGCACCTGCGGTCGAGGCGGCGTAGGGCACGCCCCGGAACTGGAGGACGCCGTCGACCTCGACCCCCTCCAGGACGCCGCCGGTCGTGGGCACCCGCACGGTCAGGCCCGGGCCCGGTAGGTGGCCCGGCTGCCCACCGCGTCCTTGTTCAACCGCTTGGACAGGTGCAGGCCCTCCAGGACCAGCTCCACGGCCGAGGCCACCGCGGCGGCCGACTCGTCGCCACCGGTCAGCTCGGCGACCATCCCGCGCAGCGTCGGCACCCGCTCGACCAGCGCCACGTGGTCGGCCGCAGCGACGTCCTCGCCGGTGTGGACCACCGCGCCCTCCTCGAAGGCGGTCAGGACGGGCCGGAACCGGTCGGGCGTGAACCGCTCCTTGAACACGGTGAGGATGGCGGCGCGGACCAGGTTCTCGGCGATCTGCTCGTCGTGGCCCTCCTCCAGGGCGTCGATCTCGATCTTGCCCAGCATGGAGGCCGGGAGCGCCTCGAGGTCGGTGACCCGGGGCGACACCTCCCGCTCGCCCTGGCGCAGGGCCCGGCGGGTCGCGTTGGCCACCATGACCTCGTGGTTGGTCATCGTGAAGCGGACCGACACGCCCGAGCGCTGGTTGATCTGCGGGCTCGACCGGGCCAGGTGGGAGATCGTGGCCACGATCTCGCTCATGTAAGGCGGCACCGTCACCCGGAGCCCCTCGGCCTCCAGGGGCCGCGACTCGGCCAGCGCCACCTCCACCTCGGTGGCGACCTCGAGGGGGTAGTGGGTGCGGATCTGCGAGCCGAACCGGTCCTTCAGAGGGGTGATGATCCGGCCCCGGTTCGTGTAGTCCTCCGGGTTGGCCGACGCGACGAGCACCAGGTCGAGGGGCAGGCGCAGCTTGTAGCCCCGGACCTGCACGTCGCGCTCCTCCAACACGTTGAGCAGGCCCACCTGGATGCGCTCGGCCAGGTCGGGCAGCTCGTTGATGGCGAAGATCCCCCGGTTGGTGCGGGGCACCAGGCCGTAGTGCAGGGTGAGCTCGTCGGCCAGGTACCGGCCCTCGGCCACCTTGATCGGGTCGACCTCGCCGATGAGGTCGGCGATCGACGTGTCGGGGGTGGCCAGCTTCTCGCCGAAGCGACGGCTGCGGTGCACCCACTCGATCGGCGTGTCGTCGCCGTGCTCGGCGACCAGGTCGAGCGCGTGGCGCGACACCGGCGCGTAGGGGTCGTCGTTGATCTCCGAGCCGGCGACGATCGGGAGCCACTCGTCGAGCAGCTCGGTCATCTGGCGGATCATGCGGGTCTTGGCCTGGCCCCGCTCCCCCAGGAAGATCACGTCGTGCCCGGCCAGCAAGGCGTTCTCCAGCTGGGGCAGCACGGTGTCCTCGTAGCCCCGCACGCCGGGGAACAGCGGCACGCCGGCGCGGATGCGCTCGATCGTGTTGCGCCGCAGCTCCTCCTTGATCGGGACCGAGCTCCAGCCCGAGGAGCGGAGCTGGCCGAGGGTGGCGGCACCGGGGTGCGACCCGGTCGGGGACGGGCGCGTCATGGGACCACGCTACCGGGGACCGGCGGGCGACGACCCGGGCGCCACCGACCGGCCGGCGGCGCGGTGCTCAGGCCTCCCGGACGACCGACGTCTCGTCCCCGCCGGCGACCTCGACGCCGTCGTACGCGCAGGTCAGGTCCAGGTGAAGGGGGCCCTCCACATCGGGGGCCACGAGCTGGAGCGTCGCCACCCGCACGCAGGCGTCGGCGGGCACATCGCCCCGCCAACGCCAGGCGTGCGCGCCCCCGTCCCAGGACGCCCGGGCCGTGACCTCGACGTCCTCGACCACCGTGCGCAGGTCGGATACGACGTGCACGTCGAGGGCCAGCGCCTCGCCGGGACGGACCCGGACCGGCAGGCGGTCGGCCACCACGACGATGGGCTGCGACGCGGCCCGCAGGGCGGCGAAGGCCGGCTTGCAGGCCCCCTCGTGGTCGACGAGCGCCGCGCTCACCGCCGGGGCGGGGTCGCGCAGCAGGGCGTGGAGGAACCCGCCGGCAGGCCGGTACTTGAGCCGGCGCAGGTGCTCGGCCTGGCGGCGGCCGACCTCGGCCTGGTGCCGGCGGGTCGCCGCGGCCCAGTCCTCGAAGGTGGCGAAGCCGTCGGGCGGCACGTAGCGCCGGAAGCGGGCCTCCTCCAGGCCGTGGTGCGCGGCCAGCTCCTCCCAGTCCAGGTCGGGCCAGCGCTCGGGACCGCAGAAGCCGGCGTGCTCGGGCACCGACGCGGTGCCGAAGCCGGTCAGGCCGCGGGCCAGGCGGGGCACGGCCCGGCACCACGCGGCCAGGTCCCGCTCGTCGCCGCCCCGCCAGCCGAGCCGCAGCGGGGCGTCGGCGTGGCCGACCACGGCCCGGGTGCCGTCGGCGTCCCGCAGGGCCCGTGCCGCGGTCCGGTCGAGGACGGTCCGGCCCCAGCGCGGCGCGGCCCGGGCCACGGTCCGACCGGCGACGAGCGCCGCGGCGGCCACCGGGGCGCCCCGGTCGTCGGCACCGGCGGCGTCGTCGTGACCGCACCACAGCACGATCGACGGGTGGTGGCCGAGCAGGTCGACCATCTCGGTCGCCTGGCGGGCCGCCTGGCGCCGGACGTTCCGGGGGTGGGGGCCGCTCAGGGGGAGGTCCTGCCAGACCAGCAGGCCGACCTCGTCGGCGCGGTCGTAGAGCTCGGGCCGGCTGACGTGGCCCCGCAGCCGGACCAGGTCGAGGCCGGCGTCGGCGGCGAGCTCGACGTCGCGGTGCAGCTCGGCGGCGGTCGCTGCGGCCAGCGCCGGGCGGGTCGGCGCCAGGTTCACGCCCTTGACGAAGAGGCGCTCGCCGTTGACCGACAGGACCCCGTCACGCCGCCGCACCTCGCGCAGGCCGGTCCGGACCTCACGCCGGTGGGAGGGCTCCCCGCCCTCGTCGGGCAGCAGGACGGTGACGGCCAGGGGGACCAGCGCGGCCTGGCCCAGCGCCCGGGGCCACCACAGCCGTGGCCGGTCGACGGTGACGGTCCAGGCCACCTCGTTGGCCCCGGCCGCCACCGTGCGCCGCGTCTCGTGCTCGACGTCGCCGATCCGGGTCCGCAGCTCGACGGACCGGGCCGCGTCGGCGTCGAGGCGGGCCCGCAGCTCCACCACGGCCCGTCGCTCGTCGGCCTCCCGGCACCCGACGCGCAGCCGGGCGATGCGGACCGGGCCGGTCTCCTCCAGGCGCACCGGCCGCCAGATGCCCCCCGGGTTCCAGCCGAGCGGGACCTCGCCGGGGCGTTGGAGGACGCCGGTGACGTTGCGGTTCCCGCCCTCGACCGGCGGTCGGGCACAGGTCACCTCGACGGCCAGCACGTGGTCGCGGCGGGCGGCGAGCGCCGCGGTGACCTCGAAGGCGTGGGGGACGAAGTAGCCCTCGGTGTCACCCAGGTACTCGCCGTCGAGCCACACGTCGCCCTGGTAGAAGAGCCCGTCGACGACGAGCCAGCGGCGCCGGCCCGGATCGGGCCCGGCCGCCTCGAACGGGCGGCGGTAGAGCAGCGGCCCCTCGGACGCGGCGAAGGCCGGGGTCGACTGCCAGTGGCCGGGCACCTCGACCTGCTCCCAGTCGGAGGCGTCGAACCCGTCGAGCTGCCAGCGGCGCCGCAGCTCGTCGTCGGCGACCGCAGCCGACCAGGTCCCGTCCAGCTCCACGGCCGGCCGAGGCTAGTGCCCAGCCGACGAACGCCTCATGACGGCCGGATCCGGCGGGCGATGTCGACCAGCACCTCGTCGCGGAGGCCGTCGGCGGCTCGGCCGGTCGCCACCGAGACGCCCCGATCCCCGATCGTGGAGTGGACGACCCGGGACATCTCGTCTGTCACCAGCAGGCCGCCGTGATCGCCGACCCAGGCCCGGGCGCACCCGTTCCCTCCACCGAGACGCCCACGCCGGTCCCGCCCAACAGCTCGATCGGGACGCCCGACGGGCGTTGGGACCACGGCCGGGTGAACGTCGGATTTCCAGCCGGATCCGGGCGCGGGAGTAGCGTCCGAACAGATGATGAAGATGGCATCGGCGCCCGGAGGCTGAACGAGCGATGGCGACCACCATTGACCGGGGCACGACGAGCCCCCCCGCCGGGCGGGGTGTTCCCCCGGTGAACCGTGGGCCGAGCGCCCGGGCACCCTGGCCGGTGCAGTTCTACGGCACGGCCGTGGGCAAGAAGTGGGTGATGGCGCTGACGGGCCTGTCCATCATGGGCTTCGTCTTCTTCCACGCCGTCGGCAACCTCAAGGTGTACATGGGGGCCGACGACTTCAACCACTACGGCGAGTTCCTCCGCGAGCTCCTGGTGCCGATCCTGCCCCGGACCGTCACCCTGTGGCTGCTGCGCCTGGGCCTCGTCGTGGCCTTCGTCCTGCACATCCACTCGGCCTACGGGCTGACCCGGATGAACCAGCGGGCCAACGGCGCCGGGTACCAGCAGAGCCGGGACTGGCAGGCGGCCAACGCGGCCAGCCGCTCGATGCGCTGGACCGGCGTCATCATCGCCCTGTTCGTGCTGTTCCACCTGGCCGACCTCACCTGGGGCACGGTCAACCCCGACTTCGTGCGGGGCGACGTCTACCGGAACTTCGTGGCCACGTTCTCCCGCCCGCCGGTGGCGCTCATCTACATCGTCGCCAACGTCGCCCTGGCCATCCACCTGTTCCACGGGGCCTGGTCGATGTTCCAGAGCATGGGCCTCAACAACCCGAAGTGGAATTCGTGGCGCCGGGGCTTCGCCGCCGGGTTCGCCGGCATCGTCCTCGTCATGAACGTGAGCTTCCCGCTGGCCGTGCTCACCGGGATCGTCGACGCCGACGACCCGACGGAATGCGTGAAGGACGGCGACGTCATCGTGTCCTGCACCGTCGACCAGGAGGCGCACCGATGATCGGCGAGCTGAGCTCGAACATCCCGGACGGTCCCATCGAGGACCTCTGGACCCAGCACAAGTTCGACATGAAGCTGGTGGCGCCCAACAACCGCCGGAAGTTCGACGTGATCATCGTCGGCAGCGGCCTGGCCGGTGCGTCGGCCGCGGCCACGCTGGGCGAGCAGGGCTACAACGTCAAGGTCTTCACCTTCCACGACACGCCCCGCCGGGCCCACAGCATCGCGGCCCAGGGCGGCATCAACGCGGCGAAGAACTACAAGTCCGACGGCGACTCGGTCTTCCGGCTCTTCTACGACACGGTGAAGGGCGGCGACTTCCGCAGTCGGGAGGCCAACGTCTACCGGCTGGCCGAGGTGTCGGTCGACATCATCGACCAGATGGTCGCCCAGGGCGTCCCCTTCGCCCGGGAGTACGGCGGACTGCTCGACAACCGGTCCTTCGGCGGCGCGCAGGTGTCGCGGACCTTCTACGCCCGGGGCCAGACCGGCCAGCAGCTCCTGCTCGGCGCCTACCAGCAGATGATGAAGCAGGTGCACCTGGGCACCGTGGAGCTGCACACCCGCACCGAGATGGTCGACCTGGTCGTCAAGGACGGCGCGGCCCGGGGCATCGTGGCCCGCGACCTGGTCACCGGCGAGCTGTCCCGGCACAGCGCCCACGCCGTGCTGCTCTGCACCGGTGGGTACGGGAACGTCTTCTTCCTGTCGACCAACGCCAAGTTCTCCAACGTCACCGCGTCCTGGCGGGCCCACCGGCGCGGCGCCCTGTTCGCGAACCCCTGCTACACGCAGATCCACCCGACCTGCATCCCGGCCAGCGACGAGTTCCAGTCGAAGCTGACCCTCATGTCGGAGTCGCTGCGGAACGACGGGCGGATCTGGGTGCCCAAGGACCCCGACGAGACCCGCCCGGCGGACCAGATCCCCGAGGAGGACCGGGACTACTACCTGGAGCGCCGGTACCCCAGCTTCGGCAACCTGGTCCCGCGCGACGTGGCCAGCCGCAACGCCAAGACCATGGTCGACCAGGGCCGGGG
>JBFWTJ010000098.1:0-12410 GCA_050247895.1 Acidimicrobiia bacterium | reverse complement strand
CCCTCCCCTACACGGCGACGGTCTTGCGCAGGTCGGTGACCTCCACCAGCGGTTCGGGGACCTCGCCCCCCGAGGTGACCAGCGCGCTCCCGCCCAGGCTCGGAGCGGCGGCCATGAGTTGGCGGGTGTAGGTGGCGCGGGGCCGTTCGAGGACCTCGCCGGTCGAGCCCGTCTCGACGACGCGCCCGCCTTCCATCACCGCGATCCGCTGGCACTGCTCGGAGGCCACGGCCAGGTCGTGGGTGATCATGAGCATCGCCACGCCGTGGCGCTCGCGCAGCTCCCGGAGCTGGGCCAGGATCGCCCGCTGGACCGTCACGTCCAGGGCGCTGGTCGGCTCGTCGGCGATGATCAGGCGGGGGTTGCAGGCGATGGCGATGGCGATGAGGACCCGCTGGCGCATGCCGCCGGAGAGCTCGTGGGGGTGCTGCCGGGCCCGCATCTCGGGCTGGCCGATGCCGCACTCGTCGAGCAGCTCGACCACCCGCGCCCGCCGGGCGGCCCGGTCGAGGTCGGTGTGGAGCAGCAGCGACTCCTCGACCTGGCGCCCCACCGTCACGATCGGGTTCAGCGACAGCATCGGGTCCTGGGGGATGAACCCGACGTCGCGGCCCCGCAGCCCGCTCATCTGCTTCTCGCCCAGCGATTCGACCGGGCGACCCTGCAGCGTGATCCGGCCCGACTCGATCCGGGCGTTGTGCGGGAGCATGCGCACGACGGCCAGGGCCGTGGTCGACTTGCCCGATCCCGACGCCCCCACCAGGCCCAACGTCTCGCCCGGGCCGAGCTCGAAGCCGACCGAGTGCAGCGCGGTGCTCGTGCGGCCGCGGCTGGTGTAGGTCACGGTCAGGTCCCGGACCGACAGGACGGGCTCGGCGGCGGCGCTCACGACAGGCCCGACCTGGGCTCGAGCTGCTGGGCGATCCGGTTGCTCGACAGGACGACCAGGGCGATCACGGCGGCGGGCAGCGACGTCATCCACCAGGCGACCACGAGGAACTCGCGGCCCGACTCGACCATCGAGCCCCACTCGGGGTCGGGCGGGGGTGCGCCGAACCCCAGGAAGCTCATCGCCGCGATCGTGAGGATGAACTGGCCGAACGAGGTGACGACCATGGCCAGGATCGGCCCGATCGAGTTCGGCAGGACGTGCTTGAACATGATCGCCACGCTGCGGGCGCCGATCGAGCGGGCGGCGTCCACGTACATCGACGACCGGACGCGCAGCACCGAGGCCCGCATGACCCGGGCCACCGCGCCCATCCCGGCGATGCCCAGGGCCACCGAGGTCCCGATGGCCGACCCGTTGGTCGGGGCGGCCAGGGCCATGGCGAAGAGGAGCGCCGGGATGGCGAGCACGAGGTCGACGACCCGCATGATCAGGTCGTCCAGCCACCGCCCGACCGTGCCGGCGACCAGGCCGAGCAGGGTGCCGACGACCAGGGCGATGGCCGAGGCGAGCCCCGCCGCGACCAGCGTGGCCCGGGCGCCGTGGACGACGCGGGTCAGCTGGTCCCGCCCGAGCTCGTCGGTCCCGAAGGGGTGGTCGAGGCTCGGCGGGAGGAGGCGTTCGGCCGGCACGGCGGTGATCGGGTCCGACGAGGTCACCACGCTGGGGGCCACGGTCCACGCGGTGACCACGGCGAGCACGCCGACGGCCAACCAGAAGCCGAGGCCGGGCAGCGGGCGCCGGCGGCGCACGACCACCTCCTCGACCACGGCCGCGGCGGGCGGACCGGGATCGGGTTCCACCTCGACCACCAGGCCGATCTCGGTCGAGGTCATGCGGTCCTCGCCTCGATGCCGGCCCGAGGATCGATCACGGGCGAGACCAGGTCGATGGCCAGGGTGGTGAGGGCGTAGAAGGCGGCGACGACCAGGACCACGCCCTGCACGACGGGCATGTCCTTGCTGGTCACCGCGGCGACCATCACCGTGCCCAGCCCGTTGCGGGCGAAGATCGTCTCGGCCACCGCGGAGTTGGCGAACATGGTGCCGACGGTGGTGCCCAGGACGGCCACCACCGGGAGCAGCGCGTTGCGGAAGGCGTGGCGGTACACGATCCGGCTGCGGCGGGCGCCCTTCGCCCGCGCCGTGTCCACGTAGGGCTCGGCCAGGGTCGCCCGCATGCTCTGGCCGAAGATCTGGGCGATGACCGCGGCGGCGGGCAGCGCCAGCACCAGCGCGGGGAGGACCAGGCTCTTGAACCCGGCGTCGCCGGCAGCGGGGAAGATCCGGATGCGGAACGACAGGAACTGGAGCAGGAGCAGGCCGACCCAGAACCCCGGGATGCTCACGCCCACCGCGGGCACCGAGGCCAGCAGGCGGGCCAACCAGGGGAAGGGCGCGTGCTGCGCCGCGAGCACCACCCCGACGCCGATCAGCACGGCGAAGGCCAGGCCCAGGGCGGTGAGGGACACGGTGTTGGGCAGGGCGTCGCCGATGATCCGGCCGACGCTCACGCCGCTGGCGAACGAGTCGCCCATGTCCCCGCCGAGCAGCTCGCTGAGGTTGCTCCAGTACTGGACGACGAGGGGATCGTCGAAGCCGTACTCGTCACGGATGGCCTGGATCTGCTCCTCGCTGGCCGACGCGCCGCCGTCGAGCCCCAGCATCAGCCGGGCAGGATCGCCCGGCACCAGGTAGAGCACGACGAAGACGACCGTGTAGGCGGCCCACATCACCAGCAGCGCCTGGCCGATGCGACGCAGGACGTAGCGCAGGGGGATCACCTCCGGGGTCGGATCGGGTCCCTCCGGGGGACCAACGGCCGGGCGCCCCTAGCTAAAGGTCTGGCCGCCGATAGATCAACGTCCTGTTGAAGTCTTCAACGCAAACGCTCTGTTTCCGGATGTTGACGGAACCTTGATGTGGACCGGGATGAGCGGGCACATCCGTCGAATTCCTGTGGATCCGGAGCGGAACGGGCACGAGAGGTGGGCGCAGGAAGCAACCGACCAGGAACAGGTAACACCGCCTTCATCGTGTTCACCTTCAACACGTTGTTAGCTATCGGCCGTCCCCGGCGAAACGGAGGAGCCGTGCTCAACCTCGTGGCGAACTTCGGCGCGATCGGCCTGCACCAGGCCGGTTGGCGCCACCCCGACTCGTACCGCGACACCGCCATGCGGCTGGACCACGCCATCGAGGTGGCGCGGATCGCCGAGGCCGGGAAGATGGACGCGCTGTTCCTCGCCGACGCCAACGGCGTCTACGACATGGACGTCCCCGAGCTGTTCGAGGCCAACTACCCCTCGGCCCGGCCCACGGCGTTCGAGCCCACGACGTACCTGGCCGCCATCTCCCAGCACACGTCGCGCATCGGCCTCATCGCCACCGCCACCACCACCTACGACGAGCCGTACCTGCTGGCCCGGCGCTTCGCCTCGCTCGACCACCTCTCGAACGGCCGGGCGGCGTGGAACGTCGTCACGGGGACCAACGTGAGCGACGCACGCAACTTCAGCCACGACGAGCACGTCGATCGCGTCACCCGCTACGAGCGCTCGGTCGAGGCCCTCGAGGTGGCCAAGGGCCTCTGGGACAGCTGGGCCGGCGACGCCTTCGTCCAGGACCACGCCACGGGCCGCTACCTCGACCACGAGAGGGTCCGCACCCTCGACCACCAGGGGGTCCACTTCAAGGTCCAGGGGCCGCTGAACGTGGCCCGCTGCCCCCAGGGCTGGCCGGCCGTCTTCCTGGCCGGCCAGTCCGAGCTCGGCCTCGAGATGGCGGCCCAGCACGCCGACGCCGTGTTCGCCATCAGCCTGACCGTCGAGCAGGGCCGGGCCCACTACGCCGACCTGAAGGGTCGCATGGAGAAGTACGGGCGCGATCCCGACCACCTGCGGATCCTGCCGGGGGCCACGGTCTGCGTGAAGGAGTCCTCGGCCGAGGCGAACGACCTCTACGACGAGCTCCAGTCGCTGATCAGCCCCGAGGTGGGCGTGGCCTACCTGTCCAAGATGATCGACCACGACCTGCGCGGCCTGCCCCTCGACGGACCGCTCCCGGACCTCGACGGCGACGTGGTCGGCGGGTCGAGCATGCGGGCCAAGATCGTCGACCTGGCCCAGACCCGGGGCCTGAGCATCCGCAAGACCTACGAGTCGGTCCTCCAGGCGCCGATCGTGCTCATCAAGGGCAACCCCGTCGAGGTCGCCGACGAGATCGAGGAGTGGTACACGACCAAGGCCAGCGACGGCTTCATCGTGGGCGCACCTGTCCTGCCCACCGGCCTCGAGGACTTCGTCCGCCTGGTCGTCCCCGAGCTCCAGCGCCGGGGCCTGTTCCGCACGGAGTACGCGGGCAGCACCCTGCGCGACCTGATGGGGATGGCCCCGGCGCCCGACCCCTGGGCCCGCTGAACCCGGGCCGGGCCGCTACTCGAAGGTCGTGCGGTAGGCGAACAGGCCGGGCAGGCCGCCGGTGTGCAGGAACACGAGGTCGCCCATCCCGTCGAAGCGACCGGCCCGCAGCAGGTCGACCAGGCCGGCCATGGCCTTGCCGGTGTAGACGGGATCCAGCAGCACGCCCTCGGTCCTGGCCACGAGCCCGACCGCCTCCACCATGGCATCGGTCGGCACGCCGTAGCCCGGCCCGACGTACCCGTCGTCGACCACGACGTCGGCGGGCACCACGGGCGTGGCACCTCCGATCAACGCCACGGTCTCGCCGGCCAGGGCCAGCACCCGGGCGGCCAGCTCCTCGGACGAGCGCGCCACGCTGATCCCCAGGACCGGGGGTGCGGCCTCGGCCTGGGCGAAGCCGGCCAGCAGGCCGGCCTGCGTCCCGCCGCTGCCCGACGCGTGCACCACGCACCCGAACGTCGGCGCCGCGGCGAGCAGCTCCCGGGCGGCGTCGACGTAGCCGACCGCTCCGACGGGGCTGGAGCCACCGGGCGGGATGACGTAGGGCCGGCGCCCGGCCCGGCGCAGCTCGGCCGCCACGTCGGCCATGGCGTCGTCGGCGTCGAAGCCCGTCCCCGCGTTGGGGTGGATGTGGGCGCCGAGGAGGCGGTCGAGCAGCACGTTGCCCGACCAGCGGTACTCGGGATCCTCGCCGCCCTCGTTGAGCACGAGGTGCACCTCGAAGCCCGAGGCCCGTCCGGCCGCGGCGGTCTGCCGCGCGTGGTTCGACTGGCGACCGCCTGCGGTGACCAGCGCGTCGGCACCCGCGGCGAGGGCGTCGGCCACCAGGAACTCGAGCTTGCGGGCCTTGTTCCCACCGGCGGCCAGGCCCGTCTGGTCGTCGCGCTTGATCCACAACCGAGGGGCGTGGGGCAGGGCCAGCGCCTCGGCCAGGCGATCGAGCGGGTGCAGCGGCGTGGGCAGGAAGGCCAGGTCGTGCCGCGGCGGCAGCTTCACGCCGGCGCCGGCGCCGGTTCCCGGCGGGTGCTCACGCGGCCACCACGCCCGGGCGGTCGGACGGGGCCGGGCAGGGCCGGGCCCACAGCGCGCCGTAGCCGTCCACCGTGGCCGTGGAGCCCGCGATCCGGGCCGCGGCCCAGAGCATGGCCTGGTTGGCGGCGACGATCGGGATGCCGTGCCGGGCCTCGAGCTCGGCGATGAGCGTCGTGACCGGGAAGGCCGTGCAGGGGGTCACGATCAGGTCGGGCCGGTGCGTGGCGGCCTCCGCGACCCGCCCGCGGATGGTGTCGAGCGGGACCTTCGACAGCTCCTCGCCCACGGTGATCTGCAGCCCCGAGGAGAACACGACCTCGACGCCGTGGTCGACCAGGAAGCCGGCCAGCCGGGCGTTGTGGGCATCGGTGTACGGCGTGACGAGCGCGGCCCGGGCCGCCCCGAGCGCGGCGAGGGCGCGGGCCACGCCACCCGCCGCGGTCACCACCGGGATCGGCGCGCCCGCCAGGTGCTGCACGCCGGCCACGAGCCCGGCCTCCGCGGCGCGGCCGTGCTGGAACGAGGCCGCCGTGCACGCGTAGCCGAGCACGTCGACCTGGTCGAGGGGCATCCCGACCAGGGCGGGCGCCGCGGCGGCCACCGCACCCTCGATCGACGAGAAGCTCCCCTCCTGGTCGAAGGGGTACCGGGAGCTGGCCACCCAGCAGTCGGACGGGCGCATGAGGTGGAGGTCCTGCTCGGCCAGGACGTTGAGGCCCGGAACGATCATCCCCAAGATCTTCATCGACGCTCCTGACGTGGGATCTCGGCCGTGGTTCGTCCACGAGTATCACCCGACATCGACAGGATGTTGAAGGGCCGGCGTGTGAAATCCCCGTTTCCTACGCCATCCGGCACGATGGCCGTGCTCGGCGGACGACGGCCTCAACACCGTGTTGAAGGACGGCTCCCGGCCGAGCCGCTCAACCTGCGGCCAGGGAGGCGTCGACCTCGGCCGCCACGGCCACCTCGACCGCCTTGGGCGGAGGCGTGGAGCGCAGCTGGACGACCTGGGGCCGCCAGCGCAACCAGCAGGCCAGGACCACCAGGCCCGTGGCGGCCACGCACACGATGGCCGCCGGCGCGCCGATGGCCTCGGCGACGAGGCCCATGGTGATCTGGCCCACCGGCATGCAGCCGATGGCCATGCTCAGCTTGCCCAGGGCCCAACCCCTGTCCTGCGGGCCGACCGACTCGATCACCAGCACGCTCTGGGCCGCGTTGAACCCGCCGTGGCCCACCCCGCCCAGCACGAGGCACAACGAGGCCATCCACAGGACCGGGCTCAGGGCGAAGCAGATGACCCCGACCAGCGCGGCGCCCACCCCGAAGGCGTAGACCCGCCCCCGGCGAACCTGCACGTGCGAGCCGAAGAACAGCCCGCCGCAGAACTGGCCGACCCCACCCGACGCGGCCAGCACGCCGGTCAGGAAGGCCGACGCCCCCAACCGGTCGGCCATCACCGGCACCAGCGGGGTGAAGGGGGCGAAGAACAGGTTCAGGATGATCGTGACGCCCAGGACGCTGACCAGCAGCGGGGGCAGCGCGGCGGGCGGCGGGGACGGCGGTCCTGCCGCCCCCGGTCCGCCCGCGCCGCCCGCGCCGGAGACCTCCCCGACCGGCGCGGGGGATGCCGGTCGGGTCGGGTCGGGCACCGCCAGGAGCAGCAGCGCCGACAGACCGAGGGGGACCAGGATCAGCCCGAAGGCGGCCGAGATCCCCACCGTCTCGATGATCGTGCCGCCCAGCAGGGTGCCGGCCACGCTCGAGCTGGCGCTACCGGCCATCTCGATGGCCAGGGCCCTGCTGGCGAAGCGGGGACCGCCGATCTCGTACATCATCGGCCGCTGGGAGACGACGTTGATCAACCCGCCCGTGCCCACCGCGAGCGCGAACGGGTAGATCATCCACGGGCGGACCGCCTCGGTGGCGACCAGCACGTACATCAGCGCGGTGAGCGGGAGCAGGACGAGCTCGGCCCGCAGGATGAGCGTGCGGCGGCTGACCCGATCGGCCAGGGTGCCCACGCCGAGCAGGCCCCCGGCCAGCAGCGGGGCGAAGATCGACGCGCCGACGAGCTGGTTGAGGATGGGCGCCCCGCTGAGCTGGGTCATCAGGTACGTGCTGCAGAACAACGTCCCCCAACGGGTGACGTGCCACATCCACGAGCTGACGGCGAGGGGGACGAAGCCCGGCACGTGCCACAGCCGCGCCGGCGCGGCGCTGACGGCGACCATCGCCGGTCAGCGGGCGGCTTCGACGAAGCGGAAGCCGTCGGTGAGCTCGTCGAGCTTCGCCTTGGCCTCCGCCGGGAGCGCGACGGCGGTCGCCCTCACGCAGGCATCGAGCTGGTCGGGGCGGCTGACCCCGATGATCGGCGCGGTGACCGCCGGGTTGGCCATGACCCAGGCCAGGGCCAGCTCGACCATGGGGATGCCGAGGTCGTCCGCGACCTTGCGGACCGCCTCCACCGCGTCGAACATCCCGTCGTTCCAGTAGCGGACCTGGTACCGGTCCCCCGCGCCGGGCAGGGCGAAGCGGGTGCCCTCGGCCGGGGCGTCACGACCCAGGTGCTTGCCGCTGAGCAGCCCACCGGCGAGCGGGTTGTAGGGGATCACCGCCAGCCCGTCCTCGGTGCAGAGCGGGAGCAGCTCGTTCTCGGCCTGCCGTGAGATCAGGTTGTACCGGGGCTGCACGCTGTCGAAGCGGGGCAGGCCCAGGGCCTCGCTGCGGCCGAGCGCCCGGGCCACCTGGTAGGCCAGGAAGTTCGAGCACCCGAGGTAGCGGACCTTGCCCGCCCGCACCACGTCGGCCAGCGCGCCCAGCGTCTCGTCGATCGGCGTGTGGGGATCGGGCCGGTGGAGCTGGTACAGGTCGATGTGGTCGGTCCCCAGCCGCCGCAGCGAGGCGTCGACCGCCTCGATCACGTGCTGGCGGGAGGCACCCCGCTGCCAGGGCTGCGGGCCGGTCGGGTTGACGCACTTGGTGGCCAGGATCACCTGGTCCCGCTTGCCCTGCATCCACCGGCCGACGATCTCCTCGGTCCGCCCGACCAGCGCCGGCGGACCGCCGAGCGGGTAGACGTCGGCCGTGTCGAGGAAGGTGATCCCCCGGTCGAAGGCCGAGTCGAGGATGGCCCGGGACGTCTCCTCGTCGCACTGGTGCCCGAAGGTCATCGTGCCCAGGCACAGCTCGGAGACGTGGAGGCCGGTGGTCCCGAAGCGGACCGCCCTCATCGGGCGAGGGGGGCGGTCACGCCCGGACCCCGATCCACGGCTCGAGCTGGCGCAGGGCGCCGGGGAGCCACGGATCGAGCGACGCAGCTTCGGCGTAGCTGCTGTCGAGCAGGTAGAGGCCCTTGGTCGGGCAGGTCGCCCCGAGCTCGACGAGCACCGGCTTGAGCGTGACCTCGGGGGCCAGGAAGTGGCCCGGCCCGGCACCCAGCATGAGCGGCACGGCCACCACCCCGGCCAGCCCGTCGGACGGGATCTGGTCGAGGAAGAGCTTCAGGAGCCCGGTGTAGGCCGCCTTGTAGGTGGGGCTGGCGAACACGGCCAGGTCGCACGACCGGACCGACTCGACCGCCTCGGTCACCGCCGGGTCGCCCCAGCCCAGCAGGCCGGCGCCGAGATCGACGACGTCGACGACCACGTCGGGCTCGGTGCCGGTCAGCTTCTCGGCCACCAGGACGGCGGCCTCCAACGTCCGTGACCGGGGCTTGGGGTTGCCCGTCACAACTGCGCAGCGCACGTGCGCCTCCTCCACATCGGGGACACTACGCCCTGGCGAGAGGGCGCCTCGTCGGGTCGGTCAGCTAGGTGTCAGTGTCAGTACTCGAGCAGGTTCTCTCGGAAGGTGTCGTAGCTGTAGCCGGTGCGGATCAGGCCCCTGCGGCGCAGGGCCGGGGCGAGGCCGTCGGCGACCTCGGCGATCGACCGGCGGGTCATCGTGTTGCCGATGAGGAAGCCGTCGCCGCCGACCTCCTCCATGACCTCCTGCATCTGGCCCGCCACCGTGTCGGGCGAGCCGATGAAGTTGTGCTCGCCCGGGCGGACCTTCTCCTGGGTCGGCACGACCAGCTCGCGCAGCGTCTTGGTCCCGCCACCGCTGTTGGCCAGGTACTTGGCGATGACGCTCATCTGGCCGTTGCCCGCGGTCTCGGGCATGGGGGCGTCCAGGTCGAGCGCGCCGTAGTCGACCGAGCCGCCCGAGCTGTACGACATGGTCCACAGCGTCTTCTCGATCTGGTCCGGCGTCGCCGCGGCGACCCGGTAGCGGAAGTCCCGCTCGAGGGCCTCCTCGTCGGTCTCGCCCAGGATCGGGTTGGCCATGAAGAGGACCTTGCACTCGTCGGGCTTGCGGCCCAGCGCCACCATCCGCTCCCGGATGTCGTTGCGGAACGCCTTCATGTGCTCGATGTTCCCGGACTGGCCGATCATCGTGTCGCAGTGGGTGGCCGAGAGCTGGCGACCGGCCGGCGAGGCGCCGGCCTGGGCGATCACGGGCCAGCCCTGGGGCCCGGCCGGGATGTTGAGCGCCCCGTGGCACTTGAAGAACCGGCCCTGGTGGTCGACCTTGTGGACCTTGCGGTGGTCGGCGAAGACGTTGCGCTCCTCGTCGACGACGACGGCGTCGGGCTCCCAGGAGCCCCACAGCTCCTTGAGCAGCTCGATCCACTCGGTGGCCATCTCGTAGCGCAGGTCGTGCTCGGGGTGCGCCTCCAGGCCGTGGAGGAGCGCGGCGGCCTCGTTGACCGAGGTGACGACGTTGACCCCGACCCGGCCCTCGGTCATGTGGTCGAGCGTGGCCAGCACCCGGGCCGCGGTGTACGGCTGGTAGAAGGTCGACGAGATCGTCGGGATGATGCCGATGTGCTTCGTGCGCTGGGTCATCAGCGGCACGAGCGGGAGCGGGTCGTTCTTGGGCACCTGGATCGCGTGCTTCAGCGTCGACTCCATCGACCCGCCGTGCGTGTCGTCGATCGAGGTCGTGTCCTCGATCAGGATGTAGTCGAACCCGGCCCGCTCCAACGACGCGGCGAGGTCGACGAACATGTCGGGCTTCCACCAGTCGTAGCCGTTGGTGCCGTTCCACACGCCGCTGGTGCCGTCACGGTTCTGCACCTCGCCCAACGTGTTCCAGGTGCCCTGGAGGCTGTAGCCGCTGCCGAGGAACCATCCCAGGTGAAACATCGCGTCCTTCCTTCCTCAGTACTCGAGCAGGTTCTCCCGCAAGGTGGCGTGGCTGTAGCCGGTGCGGAGCAACCCCCTGCGCCGCAACGCCGGGGCCAAGCCGTCGGCGATCTCCGCCAGGTAGTGGCGGGTGATGATGTTCCCCCCGATGAGGAAGCCGTCGCCGCCGACCTCCTCCATCAGCTCCTCCATCTGGCCGGCCACGGTGTCGGGCGTGCCGATGAGGTTGTGGTCGCCGGGCTTCACCGCGGCCTGGGTCGGCGAGAGGATCTCCCGCAGCGTCCGGCCGCGCTTCATGTAGGTGGCCAGGACCTGGGTCTGGCCGTTCCCGGTGATCGCGGGGAGCGGCTCGTCGAGGTCGAACTTCGAGTAGTCGACCTCGCCGCCCGAGCTGTACGACATCAGCCACAGCTCGCGCTCCACCTGGTCGGGTTCCAGCGCGGCCTTGCGGGTGAGCCGGTCGCGCTCGAGGGCCTCCTCGTCGGTCTCGCCCAGGACGGGGGTGACCCAGAACAGGACCTTGCACTCGTCGGGCTTGCGGCCCAGCGCCACCATCCGCTCCCGGATGTCGTCGCGGAACGCCTTCATCTCGGGGATGGTCCCGTACTTGCCGATCATCGTGTCGCAGTGGGCGGCCGAGAGCTGGCGACCCGCGGTCGACGATCCGGCCTGGGCGATCACGGGCCAGCCCTGGGGCCCGGCCGGGATGTTGAGCGCCCCGTGGCACTCGAAGAACCGGCCGTGGTGGTCGACCTCGTGGACCTTGCGGTGGTCGGCGAAGACGTTGTTCACCTCGTCGACGAGGATCGCGTCGGGCTCCCAGGAGCCCCACAGCTCCTTGAGCAGCTCGATCCACTCGGTGGCCATCTCGTAGCGCAGGTCGTGCTCGAGGTGGGTGTCGAACCCGTGCAGGAGCGCGGCGGCGTGGTTCACCGAGGTGACGATGTTGACCCCGACCCGGCCCTCGGTCATGTGGTCGAGCGTGGCCAGCACCCGGGCCGCGGTGTACGGCTGGTAGTAGGTCGACGACACGGTGGGGATCACCCCGATGTGCCGGGTGCTCTGGGTCATCATCGGCACGAGGGGCAGCGGGTCGTTCTTGGGCACCTGGATCGCGTGCTTCAGCGTCGACTCCATCGACCCGCCGTGCGTGTCGTCGATCGAGGTCGTGTCCTCGATCAGGATGTAGTCGAACCCGGCCCGCTCCAACGACGCGGCCATGTCGGCGGCCAGGTCGGGCTTCCACCAGTCGTAGGCGTTGCGGCCGTTCCAGATGCCGCTGCGCCCGTCCCGGTTGCGGGTCCGGCCCCGCGTGTTCCACGCCCCCTGCGTGCCGTAGCCCGCACCGAGGAACCAGCTCAGGTGGAACACGCTCAGCCCTCCGCCGTCGCGGTGAGCAGGGAGAAGTCGATGACGTTGTCGGACCTGTTGGCGTAGCCGTCGACGTTCTCGGCGAAGGCGTTCAGCGGCTGGATCCGGGCGATGAAGATCATCGGGACCTCGTCCATGTAGATCCGCTGCGCCCGGTTCCAGATCTCGCCGGCCTCGTCGCTGAGCGGGTCGGGCAGGGCGACGCCCTCGTCGATCAGGTCGTAGTACTCCTGGTTGGACCAGCCCGACCCGTTGCTCGGCGCGCCCTCCTTCATGAAGAGCAGCAGCTCGTAGCTGGGCGACAGCGTCACCGAGGCGGCCCGGTTGAGGTAGGCGTCGAAGGTCTTGCTCGTCATGCCCTCGGCGAACGCCGCGCCGGGCAGCTCCTGGATCTGGATGTCGAACCCGGCGTCCTTGGCGTAGGACTGGATGGCGACCGCGGCCT
>JBFWTJ010000097.1:0-12437 GCA_050247895.1 Acidimicrobiia bacterium | reverse complement strand
CCCGGGCCACCCGGCCCGCGGACCTGCTGGCCGCGCTGGACCCGAGCTGGGTCCCGGGCACGATCACCCGAACACACCAATGGACGCTGGTCGACGGCGCCCGCCGAGAGCCGCTGCCCCTGGCAGCCGCCGCCGGAGCGACGTCGGCCGTGCACGCCGGAGCGCGTGCATCATGAGAAGGGAAGCAGATGTCCACCGAGATCGGCGCCGGGGAACCGGCCCACGACACGAACCCGGCGCCTTCGGCGCCGACGGCTGAGCCGACCCACCCGGGTCGCGCCACCGGCCACACCCCTGCCACCACCGGCCCTGCCGCCACCACCGACGCCCCGGCCTCCGACACAGGATCCGGCTCGACCGGTGCCGCGTCGGGGCCCGACGGGGAGTCGGCCGGGGGTTCCGACGCCGCTCGGCGGCGCCGGCGGGGTTCGCGGGGCGGCCGGAACCGCACCCGCGCCCGCACCGCCGGCGAGGGCGCCGAGACCGCCGAGGCGGCCGAGGGCGCCGGCCCGGACGGCGATCCCCGCAACCCGGAGCTGCCCGAGCTGCCCGGCGAGGGGCGCCCGTCGCCCGAGGCGGCCGAGGCGGCGCTGGTCCGACGACCGGCCCGTCCCCGCATCGGCGACACGCTGCCGGCACCGGCCGGCCCGTCCCCGGCGTCCGAACCGGGGGCCGAGGGCGCGGGTGGCCGCCGCAAGCGCCGTCGCGGCGGTCGGGGCAAGGGGGCCTCGGCCACGGGCCAGGCGCCGGCGACGGGCCAGGCCCCGTCACGGGCGAGCGGCGGGAACGGGGGCAACGGGCGGGGCCGGTCCCGGGGGGAGGCGGCGGTGCCGGTCGAGGCCGCGCTGCCCACCGCGGTGGCCCTCGACGACGACGTGCTCGAGGCCCGCCGGGGTCGGGAGCGCAACGGCCGGCCGGTGGGCCGCTACATGATGTGCGTCCACGTGACGCCCAAGGCGACCCAGATCGCGGTCCTCGAGGGCCGGGCGCTGATCGAGCACTACGTCTCCCGCCCCTCCGACGACGTGGCGCAGATCCACGGCAACGTCTACATGGGCAAGGTGCAGAACGTCCTGCCCGGCATGGAGGCGGCCTTCGTCGACATCGCCACGCCCAAGAACGCGGTCCTCTACCGCAGCGACGTCCACTACGACGCCGAGGACGTGGAGACCAAGGGCTCGAACCCGCGCATCGAGCAGGTCCTCAAGGCCCGCCAGAACATCGTGGTCCAGGTGACCAAGAACCCGATCGGGGCCAAGGGCGCCCGGCTCACCCAGGAGATCTCGCTCCCGGGCCGGTTCGTGGTCCTGATCCCCAACAGCTCGACCTACGGCATCTCCAAGCGGCTGCCCGACGAGGAGCGAAAGCGCCTGCGGGCCATCCTCGACCGGGTCAAGCCGGCCGAGCACGGCGTGATCGTGCGCACGGCGGCCGAGGACGTGACCCGCGAGGAGATCGAGAACGACGTCCGCCGGCTGGTGGACCAGTGGCAGCAGATCGACGCCCTGGCCCAGCGGACCAAGGTCCCGGCGCTGCTCTACCGGGAGCCCGACATGGCCGTGCGGGTGATCCGCGAGGAGTTCAACGCCGAGTACCGCAGCGTGGTCATCGACGACCGGGAGCTCTTCGAGCAGGTCCGCGACTACGTCGCGTCGATCAGCCCTGCCCTGGCCGACCGGGTCGTCTACTACGACGTCGAGGCCGAGCAGCTGCCCCTCTACGAGCGGTTCCACGTCCACGAGCAGCTGCACAAGGCGTTGGACCGCAAGGTGTGGCTGCCCTCGGGCGGCTCGCTGATCATCGAGCACACCGAGGCGCTGACGGTGATCGACGTGAACACGGGCAAGAACGTGGGCACGTCGAGCCTCGAGGAGACGGTCTTCCGCAACAACCTGGAGGCCGCCGAGGAGATCGCGCGCCAGCTCCGGCTCCGGGACGTGGGCGGCATCATCGTCGTCGACTTCATCGACATGGAGGTCAAGCCCAACCGCGAGAAGGTCGTGAAGGTCTTCCGCGACGCGCTGGCCCGGGACAAGACCCGCACCCAGGTCTTCGACATCTCCGAGCTGGGCCTGTGCGAGATGACCCGCAAGCGGATCGGCGAGGGCCTGCTGGAGTCGTTCGCCGGCCGCTGTCCCGAGTGCGACGGGCGGGGCGTGGTCATCGATCCGGACCTGCTGCCCGGTGGCTGAGCCCCGGCGGCCCGCGCCCGGCCTCGGCCTCTAGCGGCGCGCCGACGATGGCCGACGCCGTGCTCGCCTCCGACCAGCGGGCGGCGCTGCACGCGCTGCGGGCCCGGCGTTCGGCGCGTCGCACCGGGGACGTCCACTGGATCGACGTCCTGTACCAGGCGTACCTGACGGGGATCATCGTGGTCCTGGCCGTCGTGTTCGCCTCGGGTTGGGTCGGCGACGACCCGGTCTCGGCCGCGGGGGTGGCCCGGATCCGCACCGACGGCCCGGCGGTGGTCGGCCTGGTCGTGGCCCTGGCCGTGGCCGTGGGCCTGCGCTCGGGGAGCCGGGGCGGGCCCCTGGCGTTGGAGGAGGCCGACGTCCGCCACGTGATGCTGGCGCCGCTGCCGCTGGGCACCGTGCTGCGGGCACCCGCGCTGCGCCAGCTCCAGTTCCTGGTCTTCGCCGGAGCCGCGGTGGGCGGGGTGGCCGGCCAGCTCGCCTTCCGGCGCCTCGACGGCAACGCGGCGGCGTGGATCGGCTCGGGTGCGCTGCTCGGGGCGACCACCGCGGCGCTGGCCGTGGGACTCGGCTGGGTGGCCGCGGGCCGCCGGCTGGACCCCCGGCTGTGCACCGCGGTGGGCCTCGCCCTGGTCGGCTGGGATGCGCTCGACCTGGCCGGGACCGGGCCGGTCGCGCCGACCTCGGTCGTGGGCCGGATGGCGGTGTGGGACCTGCGCCTCGACCCGCTGGCCCTGGTGGGCGTCGTCGTGGCCGTGGTGGCGGTGGCGGTCGGGCTGGCCGGGCTGGGCGGCCTGTCGCTGGAATCGGCCCAGCGGCGCAGCGCCCTGGTGGGCCAGCTCCGCTTCGCGGCGACGATGCGCGACCTGCGCACGGTGATCGTGCTGCGCCGCCAGCTGGCCCAGGAGCGCCCGCGGACCCGGCCCTGGCTGCGGGCGCGCCGCCGGGGGCCGGCCACGGTGGTGGCTCGGGGCTGGCGGTCGCTGCTGCGGACCCCGGCCGGCCGGGTGGCCCGGGTGGTGGCGCTGGCGGCGGGTGCCGGCCTGGCGGCCAAGGCCGCGTGGGAGGGCACCACCCCGATGCTGCTCGTGGCCGGCCTGGCCACCTTCGTCGCCGCGCTCGACGTGATCGAGCCGCTGGCCCAGGAGGTCGACCACCCGACCGTCCTGGACCTGGCCCCCGTCGAGCGGGGTGCGGTCCACGTCCGGCACCTGGTCGTGCCGGGCCTGGCCATGGTCGCGGCCGGGGTGGTGGCGCTGGGCGCGGTGGCCGTGACGGGCCTGTCGGCCGAAGGTGCCGAGGTGGCGGCGCTGACGGTCGTGCCGGCCGCGCTGGCCGCGGTGGCGGGCGCGGTGGTCAGCGTCGTGCGGGCGGCCCCGGGTGCGGCCACGAACCAGGTGGTGATGGCCTCGCCGGAGGCGGCGGGGATGCACGTGCTGTTCCAGACGGCGATCCCCCCGGCCCTGGCCGTGGCCGGGTTCCTGCCCGTCGTGCTGGGCCGCAGCGCCCTCGACGCCGGCGAGTCGGCGGCCGGCGGGGCGTGGACGGGCGTGATGGTGGTCGGGGGCGTCGTGGTGCTGGTGGCGGGGTGGGTGCGCCAGCGGGACCGGATCGCCGAGTGGATGGAGGTCTCGCGCCGGCAGGCCGGCGCGGGCCGGATCGGGGAGGGCTGATGGCCAAGCGGCGCAGGGAGCCGGTGGTGGTGCCGGCGCTGGTCGGGGAGGGCCTGGCCAAGGACTACGGCGACGTCGTGGCGCTGGCCCCGCTCGACGTGGAGGTGCGCCCGGGCGAGCTGGTGGCCCTGATCGGGCACAACGGCTCGGGCAAGTCGACGCTGCTGAAGCTGGCCGCGGGCCTGCTCGACCCGACCGCGGGCGAGGTGCGCCTGGCCGGGCACCCGGCCGGGTCCGTCGAGGCCCGCGCCGAGGTCTCCTACCTGCCCGACGCGCCAGTGCTCTACGACGACCTGTCGGTGCGCGAGCACGTCGAGTACCTCGGCTACCTGCACGGCGTGGAGGACCCGGTGGCCGAGGGCGACGAGCTGCTGTCCCGCTTCAACCTGTCGGAGAGGGCCGACGACCTGCCCCGGGGGTTCAGCCGAGGCCTGCGCCAGAAGACGGCGCTGGTGCTGGGCCTGCTGCGGCCGTCGTCGGTGCTGCTGGTCGACGAGCCCTTCGTGGGCCTGGACCAGTCGGGGAAGGCCGCGCTGCTGGACCTGTTCGACGCCCGGAGGGCGGCGGGTTCGACGATCGTGGTGGCCACCCACGACCTGGCGCTGGTCGAGAGGGTCGACCGGTGCCTGGTGCTGCGCCAGGGCGAGCTGGTCCACGACGGCAAGGTCGACCCGTCCGAGGTCCTGGCCCTGGCCGGTTGAGCCGGGCCGGTTGCCGCCGGGACGTGCCGGCGGGGTAGCATCATCCGTCCCCTGATCCGGCGCGCCTCGGGCGCGCGCAACGAGGCAGTCGCATGTACGCAGTGATCAAGAGCGGTGGCAAGCAGGAGCGGGTCGAGGCCGGCCAGGTCGTGAACCTGGAGCTGCTCGGCGTCGAGGTGGGCACCGAGGTCGAGCTGACCCCGGTGCTCGTGGTCGACGGTTCGACGGTGCTGGCCACCCCGGCCGAGCTGGCCGGCGCCTCGGTGACCGGCCGGGTGGTCGGCGAGGCCAAGGGCCCCAAGATCACCGGCTTCACCTACAAGAACAAGAGCAACCAGCGGCGCCGGTGGGGTCACCGCCAGCGTTACGACGCCGTGGAGATCACCGGCATCTCGGCCGGCGGCACGAAGGGCTAGGAGGCACCACCGATGTCCAAGACCAAGGGTGGCGGCTCCACCCGGAACGGCCGTGATTCCCGCAGCCAGCGCCTCGGCGTCAAGGAGTTCGACGGCACGCTGGTGAAGGCGGGGGCGATCCTCGTCCGCCAGCGCGGCACCCGGTTCCATCCGGGCGAGAACGTGGGCCGGGGCGGCGACGACACGCTGTTCGCCACGGCGTCGGGCAAGGTGAAGTTCGGCCAGCGCAAGGGCCGCAAGCTCGTGGACGTGCTCCCCGCCGACTGACCGGCGCAAGCCGCAGCGAAGGAAGACCTACTGGGCCCCGCGTCGCCGCGGGGCCCGGCCGCGTCCCGGCCTCGGGCCTCAGTCGTCGAGCTGGTCGACGAGGCGGCGGGCGATGACCTTGAGGCAGAGGGTCTCGTCGGCGCCCTCGAAGATCGACAGGACCCGGGCGTCGACGAAGTAGCGGCTGACGTCGTACTCCTCGGCGTAGCCCATGCCGCCGTGGATCTGCATGGCTTCGCGGGTGACCCACTCCGCGGCCTTGCACACGTAGGCCTTGACCATGGCCGCCTCCAGGCCGCCCTGGCCCTTGGCCATGAGCCGGGCGACGGCGTAGGCGGTCTGGCGGGAGGCCTGGATGATGGCGGCCATCCGGGCCAGCTTGGCCTGGGTGAGCTGGCGGTCGGCGACGGGGGAGCCGAACACGACGCGGTCGGCGGCGTAGGCGGTGGCGGCCTCGTAGGCGGCCTGCATGACGCCCACGGCCCGGGCCGCGGTCTGCAGGCGCCCGTTCTCGAAGCCGGCCATCTGGAGGTAGAAGCCCTTGCCCAGGCCGGCCTCGCCGCCCACGAGGTTGGCGTCGGGCACGAACCACGAGTCGAAGGCGATCTCGTAGGAGTGCATGCCCCGGTAGCCGATGGTGTCGATGGGCCGGCCCTCCATGCGGCCGCCGCCGTCCTCGGGGGACTGCTCGAGGACGAAGCCGTGGCCGTCGCCCCGCTCCTTGGGCACGACGAACAGGGAGAGGCCCCGGTGGCCGGCGGACCGGTCGGGGTCGGTCCGGGCCAGCAGCATGAGGATGTCGGCCCGGGCGGCGAAGGTGCACCAGGTCTTGACCCCGGAGATGGACCAGCCGCCCTCGACCCGGGTCGCGGCGACGGTCAGCCCGGCCACGTCGGACCCGTAGTCGGGCTCGGTGACCGCGACGGCGTTCATGACCTCGGCGGTGGCCAGCTTGGGGAGCCACTCGTGCTTCTGCTCCTCGGTCCCGCCCTTGAGCAGGGCCCGGGTGAGGATCTCGGGCCGGGTGATGAGCGATCCGCCGGCACCGAGCGAGCCACGGGAGAGCTCCTCGGTGGCCACGACCATACCGATGTACTCGGACTCGCCACCGCTGCCGTAGCCGCCGTACTCCTCGGGGATGGACAGGCCGAAGGCGCCCATCTCGGCCAGGCCGGTGATGATGTCCTCGGGGATGTCCTCGTTGCGGCGGTGGATGTGCTCGGCGATGGGGGCGAGCTTCTCGTCGGAGAACCGGCGGAACGTGTCCTGGACGAGCTCGAAGTCGCCGTCGAGGTTGCGCCGGCCGTCGTGGCCGGCCAGCTCGGCCAGGGCCTCGGGGGCGCGGTGGGCGGCGACGAAGGCCCGGGCGCCGTCGAGGGCGTCGGGCTCGACGCCCCAGGTGGCCTCCCGGCCGTAGAGCTTGGCCGCGAGCTCGCCGACGGCGTCGGCCACGAAGGCGCAGCCGAGCGTGGCCTCGACCTCACCGAGGGTGCCGTAGTCGAGCATGACCCGGGCCGCGTCGACCGCGGCGGCGGCGTGGGCCACGTCGTAGGCCAGGACCTGCGCCAGGTCGGGCCCGCCGGCGGCCTTGAGGGTCCGGGTGCCGGCGGTGACCACGGCCTGGGCGAGGCGGACGGCGTCGGCGGCGGCGGTGAGGTCCGGGGTCGGCATGACAGAACGTTAGGCAAAGGCCGGCCCGGGCGGGAATCGCCCGATGGGTCGACTTCGCGACGAGGGGCCGTTCGGCCCGACCTGTGCCCCCGACGTGGGCCTTTCGGCCCCTTTTGGCGCCGTTCGCTGGTCATCGGGGACCCTGATTCGTACGATCGCACCCGGGCCTGGCCTCCGCGGGGCCCGTCGTACCCCAAGGGGTGCGGAACGCGAGCGACGGTCGGGCGGACCGGTACCCAACGAGGACGGCGGACGGTGCCAGCGCAGCATCCCAAGGCGACGTGGCAACGGCGCCCCAGGGCGCGACTGGGCTCCGCGGCCCGCGACGACCGTGGGGCCACGATCGTCGAGGCCGCCATCGTGCTCCCGGTGTTCTTCCTGCTGATCTTCGGGATCCTCGAGACCGGGTTCGCGCTGAAGAGCTACACCAGCGCCAACCACGCGACCCGCGCCGCGGCACGCGTCGCCAGCGTCGCCGGGAACGACCTCATGGCCGACCAGCAGATCCTGGCCCGCTTGGCCACCGAAGCCGCGGGGATCCCCAAGTCGGAGATGGAGTACATCGTCATCTGGCACGCCGCCGGCCGGACCAGCTCTCCGCCTTCCGGTTGCCTCCCTGGCGTGGCTGAGCTTCCGAACCTGATCTCGCAGGGGCAGCGGGCGAGCGGTCCGGGAAGCTGCAACGTCTACCAGCGGCCCGCGGCAACTGGCGGGGCCTTCGACATGGCGGCAGGTAGGGCTGCTCAACCTCCCGACTACTACTTCGGTTGCACGGGCCCAGCGGATCCCCAACGTGGGCACAAGGTCGACTGCAACTGGCCGGGCTTCGATCGCGACGTCTACAAGAGCCCCCGCGGCATCGGGCCGACGGCATCGTGCCCGTCGGGCAACTGCATCCCGGACTACCTGGGTGTGTACATCCGGCTGAAGCACGACACCGTCACGGGGATCATCGGTTCGTCGTTCACGATCACCGACCAGGCCGTGGCGTTGCTCGAGCCCCAGGGGTACCTGACCTCATGAGGCGGTTCCACCACCGGGCCGACCGGGGAGCGACCCTGATCGAGTTCGCGCTCGTCGTGCCGCTCCTTGCCCTCCTCGCCTTCGGTACGGCGGAGATCGCCTTCGCCTTCACCGCGGCCAACCGAGTCGAGAGCGCGGTCGCGCAGGCCGGTCGGGTGGCTGCATCGAGCGGGGCCCAGCGGGACGCAGACGTCAACATCCTCCTCAACCTCCAGTCGGCGCTGGGGCCCGAGGCGTTGGCCAACGTCGACCGAGTCGTGATCTTCAAAGCTGATAGTGCCAGCGGCGCTGTTCCGGAGAACTGCGTCAAGCCGAGGAACTCGACCGATGAGACGGGGATCCTGGGCATCTGCAACACCTACAACGGCAACACGGTGAGGACCCTGACCAGCGCCGCGGTGGGCTTCTCTGGGCCGTGCTCCGGCTTGGCGAAGGACAGGTACTGGTGCCCGAGCAATCGGAACGACAGCCTCTCCGATCCGCCTGACTGGATCGGCGTCTGGGTCCGCACCAAGCACGTCAACCAGACCGGCACGTACTTCGGCGACTTCACGTTGACCGAGACGGCCGTCTACCGGATCCAACCGGACTTCACCGGATGAGGAACATGAGGTCATTCCGAGCTCTCCTGACGCGCCGGAGCGGGCGTGGACGCGGTGACCGCGGTGTCACGATGATCTTCACCGCCCTCATGCTCGTCCCCCTCATGTTGGCCGCGGCCTTCGGGGTTGACATCGCTAGCTGGTACACACGGGTCAACGACCTCCAGCGTGCCGCCGACTCGGCCGCCCTCGCCGGCACCGTTTGGATGCCGAACCTCGAGAAGGCGACCATCGTGGCCGAGGACAGCCTCGAACGGAACGGGATCGTCCACGGCCAGGATGGGATCTCCGTCAACATCATCCCGGGATCGACCGAGAACTCGCTGCGCGTCGAGATCCTCGACGAGGACGTGGAGAGCTACTTCGGTCGCGTCGTGAACCACCGCCAAACGCTCACCCGGTTCGCCGAGGCCGAGTACAACCTGCCTCTACCGCTCGGTAGCCCGCTGAACTACTTCGGAGGCGATGCTGGCCGAACGGGTCAGGACCCCGTCACGACCTACTTCACGGACTGGCCGACGGACTTCACGACGCGACTGCCCGCCAACTACAGCCCCAACGGCTGCAACATGGGCACGTCCTCGTCGCAAGGCCTTGGCCGCTGGCTCAGCAACGGGACGTTCAGCCCGGCGGGGCACTCCGGCAGCAATCCCCAGTGCCGGTGGAGTGCCGTCGGTCTTCCGGCAGCCGGCACGAGTGCCATCCCCCCTCCCGACTACACGTCGCGGCAACCCACCAACTCCGGAGGGTCAGGTTGTCGGGTGCGAACGCGCGGCACCAGCACACCGACTTTGGGCCGGTGGACTGGCGCAAGCTTCACGACGAGCACCTCGGGAACCGGCTCGCTGCCTGCCTGCGTCTGGCAGAACTACGTGACCGATCCGTCGACCGTGCCACCGTTCTACAACTCGTCGCAGCCCGCAACGCGACCCTGCCGGGTCGGGTACGAGACGTCCGGAGGAGCGGGAGCGGCGGCATGGCGCTCGAACAACACGTTCACCCCGACCGCCGACACGGGCATGGTGGGCACCGCGTCGGCGGACGGCAACCGCCTGTGCCTCTGGACTGCTGGCATCGGGTCCAACACCTACACGCCCCCGAACCCCATCGATGCGAGCCGCTCGCCCGGCTTCTGGGCTGCGATCGAGGGGCCGCGCACGAACACGTACCAAGGCGATGCCTACATGACCCGCTGCTATCGCTCGGGTAGCAGCGGCAGCACCTGCCCGACTTCGGGTACCGCCCAGAACCAGATGTACCAGACGGGTGACGACCGCGGGTACTGGTACGGAGTGAAGATCCCAGCGGGCGTGTCAGGCGCGATCGCCCTGAACGTCTTCGATGCCGCGTACACGCCGGGCGCCACGGAGTACATGGCCGGCGACCGAAATCTGGACTCGGATACGACTGTGTTCCCGACTCAGTTCCAGGTGTACAAGCAGAACAACGCCTTGGACTTCGGCGATCGCACCGCGCAATGGGCCACCGGTCCGAACACTGTCGAAAACAGTTGTAACTGGTCGATCACCAACCAGGCGGACTTCGTCGCTCAGTGGCGCACTCTGTGTACCCTCACTGTGGCGCCGGGCGACCTGTTCCTCATCAATGTGCAAACGACCGGCACCGCCGGCGCAGGCGTCAACGGCTATGCCCTTGAGGCCGTGCGCAACAACCACGTGGGCACGCAGCCGGCTCTCTACGCGTACCGGAGCATGGCGATGCAGAACAACAACTTCTGCTCGCCCGCGCCATGTACGCCCCCGCCGGCCACGTTCTACCTCGCTGAGGTCGGACCGCAGTACGCGGGGAAGACCCTGGTCATGGAGCTTTACGACTCGGGGGACGTCGCCGGTGGGTCGATCGCGAGCATGTATCCGATGATGCCGGCGACCACATCGACCAATCCATCGGATCCGAACCTTCCGAAGCCCGTTGTGCCAGTTCCCGCCAGCTCGTGCAGGTATACGGCCGATACCGCGCCGAACGGTCGGCTCTCCGAGAGTGGAACCGAGTACTCCACCCCGCAGACCTCTGACTACACGACGCAATGCGGGATCAAGACATCCTTGGGTGGCACCAGCTCGGTGGCCAGGTTCAACGGGGAGTGGCTCCGCATCCGCATCAGCATCCCGTCCGACTACACGTGCACCCTGGGGCTCAACCCCGAGGTCTACGGCAACTCGTGCTGGTGGGGCATCAAGTACACGTTCTCGGCCTCGGCGAACGACGTCACCACGTGGCAGGCCCGGGTCGAAGGCAACCCCGTCCACCTCACCCGCTGAGTCCGCGGGGCTCCAAGGCGAAGCGTCATGTTGTGTTGATGACTCCACGCGTGGTGCCCCGGAGGGTAGGAGGGTGACGTCCCCGGACTAGCCTCGGTCACGGATCGTGGCCGGGCGAACGGGTGTGCCTCCTGCACCGGCCTTCGGGTAGCCGGGCAGGGAGTGGTCGATGACGGTGGGCGCAGGCCGAGGCGGGGATCGCGGCGTGACCATGATCCTCGTCGCCCTGATGCTCGTCCCGCTGATGCTCTTCGCCGCGTTCGCTGTCGACCTGGCCGGCTGGTACTCGCGGATCAGCCAACTCCAGAAGGCCGCCGACGCGGCGGCGCTCGCCGGCACGGTGTGGATGCCCGAGTTCACGACCGCCGAGGCCGTCGCGTGCGAGAGCCTGAAGCGCAACGGCTTCGCCTGCAACGACAATTCCGACAGCGTCGACATCCACATCGAGGTCGGCTCCACCTCGACCTCGCTCCGGGTGATCCTGACCGACACCTCGGTGACGCGCTACTTCTCCGGCGTCATGGGAGCGGGCAAGCAGACGCTGACCCGCTCGGCCGAGGCGGAGTACAACCTGCCGCTCCCGCTGGGGTCGCCCCTCAACTACTTCGGTGGCGACAACTCGAAGTCGGCGGAGATCGACCTCACGCGCAGCCCGCGGTTCTGGGCTTCGATCGGCGGACCGGCGGACACGACCGATCGTGGCGACGCGTTCGCGTCCCGTTGTCGAGGCGGTTCGAGCGGGTGCCCGGTCACGACCGTCGATCCCGAGAACGTCCTCTACCGGCCCGACGGCTACTGGTACGTGATCGAGGTTCCTGCCGGCGGATCGGCGGCGCCGATCGAGGTGCGGATCTTCGACGCGGCGTTCCATCCCGCACCCGCCAACCCCGGTACGACCCTGGCCGGCGACACCAAGCACGACGGGACCCCCGACTTCGAGACGGAGTTCCGCCTGTATCGCCAGGACCTCCCCACCGACATGAGCTCACGCTCGCCCGTCTCGTCGTTCGTCGACAACGACCCCGCCTCGCAGTCCGGGTACTGGCGGTTGACCGGCGAAGCGCCGTTCCAGGGGGTGTGGCAAACGCTCTACACCATCCCCGCCGGGCAGACCGGCGGTGCCCGCTACCTGCTCAACGTGAAGACCCACGGCGACACCTCCGCCGGGGTCAACGGCTACGCCGTCGAGGCGGTGTCCTCGGGCTGCGGCCCGAGCGGTAGTTGCCAGCCCCGGGTCTTCGCCAACGCCTCGATGAACCTCAAGGTCAACGTCGAGGGCACGGCGACCTTCTACCTGGCCGAGGTGGGGCCCCAGTACGCGGGACGGACACTGGTGCTCGAGCTGTTCGACGCGGGGGACCTGACCGGCGGCGGGAACGCGGTCGTCGAACCGCTCATGCCCGGTGAGGGTGGATCCAACTCGGTCCCCAACCGGGCCGTGCCCAGCTGCCGGTACGAGGTGGCCTCGGCGCCGAACACCCATGAACCGAACACGAGCCCCGACATCGCCGAGACAAGCCTCTCGGGGGGTTGCGCGCTCCAGGTCACGAGCGGCTCGACCCGTCGGACCAACGACACCTGGCTCCGGATTCGGATCCCGATCCCGTCTG
>JBFWTJ010000096.1:0-12530 GCA_050247895.1 Acidimicrobiia bacterium | reverse complement strand
ACCAGCAGGAGCCACTCGGTGCCCGGCGGCGGCGCGTACGCCTCCCGGGGACCCCACAGGGCCACCGGGTCGCCCGGCTCGGCCCGGGCCGCCCAGGCCGAGGCCGGGCCCGCCGGCTCGTGCAGCTCGAACAGCGCGTCGACCTCGGCCGGCTCCGGCCGCCAGGCCCGGACCGTGTAGTAGCCCCCGACGGCCCGGTCCTCCTCGGGGGTCGCGGCCCAGCCCAGCCAGGTGAAGGACCGGTCGACGGTCAGGTCCCGGCGCCCCGGAGGGGGCAGCAGGACGTAGACGAAGGTGTCGGGCCCCAGGGGCGCGAACCGGGCCAGGTCGCCGCCCCCGAAGGTGATCCGGCGCAACCGGGGGTTCTCGTCGGCGACGCGCACCACCCGGGTCACGAACGTGGGGATGGCGTCGAAGTCCTCCAGGCCCACCGCGCTCAGCCCCAGGTCCGCTTGGGGTCGTCGAGGCGCAGCCGGCGGACCGCCAGCCAACCCAGGGCCATGGCGAACGCGGCCAGGACCCCGACCGGGCGGGCCACCCCGGCCAGGCCCTCACCGTCGAGCACCACCGCCCGGTAGCCCTCCATGGCCCAGTAGGCCGGCGAGACCGGTGCCACCGGCCGGACCCAGCCCGGCAGCGTGCTGACCGGTACGAACCCCCCGCCCAGGCCCCCCAGCACCATGGCCCCCAGGTTGGTCACCGCGTTCACCTGCTGGATCGTCGACAGGACCGCCGCCGCGGCCAGGCCGGCGGCCAGCACCACGGCCCCGTAGGCGGCCGACACCGCCACCACCGCCACCGCCGGGCCTGCCACCTCCAGGTCCAGGAAGGCGGAACCGACCACGAACAGGACCAGGTGCTGCACGGCGAGCATCGCCGCGGGCAGGGCCAGCTTGCCCACCATCGTGCCCGCCCCGCCCAGGCCCGCGGCCCGCAGCCGGGGCCAGGTCCGCCAGCCGTGCTCGCGGAACAGGGCGAAGCCCACGAAGGCCACCACGAAGAACGAGAACACCGTCACCATGCCGGGCACGGCCTGGGACGATCCCGGCGCGCCGACGTAGCCCTCCGAGGCCAGGGCCAGGGCCAGCGCCGGGGCCAGCAGCGCCATCAGGACCGCCGGCATGGCCAGCAGCACCACCACGGGCAGGGGGTCGCGCACGGCCAGGCGGGCCTCGTTGCGCAGCACGGCCAGGCCCGGCGTCACACCACCACCTCCACGTCGCTCCCCCCGCCCGGACCTTCCCCACCGGCCGGATCCTCGACCGCACCGGCCGGCCCCGCCGGGCCCTCGACCGCGCCCTCGGGCTCGCCCGGGGCGATCGGGGCACCGGTCAGCCGCAGGTAGACGTCCTCCAGCGACGGGCGGACGACCTCCACCCCGGCCAGCCGGCGGGCGTGGCCGCCGAGGCGCTCCAGCACCCGGGGCAGGACCGCGGCCGGCCGGTCGCAGGGCAGCCGCAGGCGCTCCCCGTCCTCGAAGGACAGCACCAGGGCGTGCTGGCCGTGACGCTCGACCAGCGCGTCGAGCCCACCCGAGGCCACCACCCGGCCCCGGTCCAGGATGGCCACGTCGGCGCCCAGCGCCTCGACCTCGGGGAAGTAGTGGGAGGCGTAGAGCACCGCGACGCCCCTCGCCGCCATGTCGCCCACCACGGCCACGATCGCGGCCCGGGTCTGGGCGTCCGCGCCCGCCGTCGGCTCGTCGAGGATCACGAACGGCGGCTCGTGGACCACCGCGGCCGCGCTGTGGAGCCGGCGCTGCTCGCCGCCCGAGAGCTGGCCCGCCCGCCGGCCCAGCAGCGGGGCCAGCCCGAACGGCTCGGCCACCTCGCCGGCACGCCGCCGGGCCGCCCGGCGGGACAGGCCGGCCACCTCGCCGAAGGCCCGCAGGTTCTGCTCCACCGTGAGGCCGGGGTACACGCCGATCTCCTGGGCGGCCAGGCCGATCCGGCGTCGCTCCCGCACGCCGGCCCGGCTCGGGTCCTGGCCCATGACCCGCACCCCGCCCCGGTCCGGGCGCAGCAGGCCCGCCACCGCGCCGACCAGCGTCGACTTGCCCGCGCCGTTGCGGCCGAGCAGCGCCACCACCCGACCGGCCGGCACCTCCAGGTCGACGTCGAAGAGCGCGACCCGGTCGCCGTAGCGCTTGGCCAGGCCCCGGACCTCGCAGACCGCCGCCATCACCCGGCCCTGCGGCGCCGGCTCGACAGCCGCTCGAAGTCCCGGCGCTCGCAGACCATGAACGCGGCCCGCTTGTCGGGCAGGTCGACCTCGCCGTGCTTGCGGTAGCCCAGGAAGGCCAGCAGGGACAGGAAGTTGTGGTGGCGCACGTCGGGCTCGCCCACGATCCGGTGCACGCCGGGCCGGCCGAACAGGTAGCGGTTGACCATGAAGCCGAAGGCCACGCTGATGCGGCCCAGCTGCTCCTCCTCGCCCAGCAGGACGTGGGCCCCGACGTCGCCGTGCTGGATCGGCGCGTAGGCGCCCAGCACGTCGTGGGCCGGGTCGTACACCTCCAGGTAGCCGATCGGCTCGTCGTCCACGAAGCCCAGGTAGGGCGCCCGGTTCGGGTCGTCGACCTGGCGGACCAGGTAGTCGCGGATCCAGTCCAGCGGCCAGTCCATCTCCCAGAACTCGGCCACGTGGGGCCGGTGCATCCACGACCACAGCAGCGGGGCGTCGAGCGCCGGGTCGGCCAGCCGGCCCCACAGGCGCCGCCCCAGCACCGGGTCCTGCTCCTCGTAGACCGCCCGCTCGGCCAGCACCGCGACCTCGATCTCCGAGCCGTCCGGGCCCCTCACGACAGGACCTCGTCCCGGGGGGCCAGGGGGTTGTCGATGAAGCCCACCGCGCTGGCGATCGGGCGCTCGGCCGCATCGGCGTAGCCCCGCTCCAGCAGGCGGACCCGGTTGAGGCACAGCTTCACGAACGCCGGGGCGTCCAGGTCGAACAGCGCGAAGCGGCCGTCCAGCTCGGCCGCGAACCGGTCCTGGTAGGCCCGCACGACCCGCTCCGCCGCGGCCCAGAACGCCGACTCGGGGTAGCCCAGGCGGTCCTCCAGCAGCTCGGACAGGTAGCGGTGCACGCACACCAGCAGCCCGCCCTGGATCCACTGGACCAGCAGCATCGACTCCAGCCCGCCGTCGAACACCGCCCGGACGCCGGCCGGCATCCCGTCGAGCTCGGGGAGCGCCTCGCAGCTCACCATCACGTCGTCCACGAAGTCCTTGACCACCAGCCGCTCCACCGCCCCGTCGCGCAGGACGACCAGGCAGTTCTGGGCGTGGGGCGAGAAGGCGGCGCCGTAGCGGTACAGCACGTGGAGCAGGGGTGGCAGCGTGGCCCGGTGGAGCCGCTCGACCCACTCGTCGACGGAGAGGCCCGAGCGGGCCACCAGCAGCTCGGTCAGCGACACCCCGTCGGGATCCCGGTGCAGCAGCGCGGCCATGGTCAGGGCCCGCTCGCCCGGCCGCAGGTGCCCCTCGACCGACTCCCGCCAGATGCAGCCGAGCATCTCGGTGTGCTGGTAGGGCACGTCGGGCACCGCGGCCATCGCCGGGTGGGCGACGCTCACGCTGGCCACCTCGCCCAGCAGCACCAGGCCGCACTCGGCCAGGAACGGGTCTGCCCCGGTCATCGAGGTGAACCAGGCCGTCAACGCCGGCGCGGCCATGGCCCGGGCCCGGGGCAGGCCCCGGTACACCGACGTGTTGAGGATCGACACCGGGAGCTTCACGTAGCGACGGTCGGGCCGGTCGACGTCGACGAAGGTGCGGATCGACTGCTGGGGCAGGTAGCGGGCCGGGCCCGGGCCCAGCGGGACGATCCGGCCCCGGGCCACGTCGGCCGCGTGCAGGGGCAGGATCCGGTTGTCCCACTGCCAGGGGTGGACCGGGACCAGCACGGCCGTGGCCGGGTCCAGCCCGCCCGCCGCGGCCCGGGCCCGCAGGTCGGCCACCCCCTCGTCGCCGAGCTGCTCGGCCGCCACGGTGGCGTGGTCGAGCCCGTCGAGGGTGGCGACGTCGGCCACCGCCGGGTCCAGGGCCAGCCAGGGCAGCGCCACCGGGCGCTGGGACTCCGGCGCGTGGGCCAGCAGGTCCGCCGCCCCGAACCCGACCCGGCCCTTGTTGGCCACGATCCACGGGTGGCCCCGCATCTCGCCCTCCACCAGCAGCGGGTCCAGGTCGACCAGCTCGGCCGCGGGCCGGCCCCTGGCCAGCGACCAGACGTCGCCCAGCAGCGTGTTGGACAGCTCGCCGATCGTCCCCGCCGTGGTGGAGGGGTGGGCACCCAGGGCCGGGGCGGCCAGGGCCACCAGGTCGACCACGTCGGGCAGCGGAGCCTCGGCCCCATCCACCCGCAGGACCAGCGAGCCGGGGTCGACCCGCCAGTGGCCGAGGAAGCGCCGGCGGCCCCGGAACGACAGATCGGACCCGTCGGGCAGGGTCAGGGCGAAGGTGGCCGTGGTCCCGTCGGGGTCCTCGACGCGGGCCGGGTCGAGGATCTCCTCGAACATCAGCTCGGTCATGATCTTCGCCGTCAGCTCGCGGTTGGCCCGGTCCCACCGCTCGGCGGTCAGCACCTCCCGCCAGGCCGCCGTGGTGGCGTCCAGCGACGCCGTGGGGTCGGTCGGCTCAGGCACCTTCGCCCTCCCGGTCGAGCCACGCCTTGCGGCCGAAGCGCTGGAACACCGTGCGCTCGGGCACCCGGTACCGGGCCCGGCCCGCGGCCGCGTTCACGATCGACGCCGCCCGCAGCGCCCCCAGGCCCAGGTCGGGCGCGCCCACGCCGTGGCTGTGGAGCTCGGTCCCGATGACGAACAGGGACGACGGGCCGCCTTCGGCGAGCCGGAGGCGCAGGTCGGGCTCCACCACCGGCCGGCCGGCCGGGTCCAGGGCCAGCAGGCCCGGCGCCACCGGCAGCGGCCGGGCCCGGTACCCGGTGGCCAGTACCACCGCGTCGGTGTCGTGCTCGAAGGCCTCGCCCTCGTCGCGGTGGGACAGGGCCAGCCGCCAGCGGTCGCCCACCGGTTCGAGCCCGACCAGCTCGACCGCCGACAGGTAGTCCAGCCCCGGCGCCGAGCCGTCGACGGTGCGCTCGTAGAGCAGGTCGAAGATCGCCGCGCTCGTCTTGGCCGAGATGCCCTTGTAGAGCAGGTCCTGCCCGGCCCGCACCTCGTCGCGCCGATCGGCGGGCAGCGAGCGGAACCAGCGGTGGTACTCGGGCGAGAAGTGCTCCAGGCCCAGCTTCGAGTACTCCATGGGCAGGAAGCCCCGGCTCCGGGTGAACCACTCCACCCGGGGACCGGCCGGGTCGGCCAGCAGGTCCAGGACGACCTCGGCCGCGCTCTGGCCCGAGCCGACCACGGTGACCGAGCGCACGCCGGCGACCCGCTCCCGCGCCTGCGCCCACCCCGCGCTGTGCAGGACGCGGGGACCGAGGTGGGGCTCGGCGCAGCCCGGCACCCACGGCGCCGTGCCCACCGCGAACGCCACGGCCCGCGCCCGGAGGGTGGTGGCCGAGCCGCCCGCGTCGACCTCGAGCACCCACGCGTCGCCCTCGGGGCGCACCGTGCGCACGGCGTGGCCGAACCGGCACGCCGGCAGCCGGCCGGCCACCCAGCGGCAGTAGGCGTCGTACTCGCGGCGGGGCACGTGGAAGCTCTCGTAGAGGTAGAAGCGCAGGAGCCGGTCGCGCTCGGCCAGGTAGGCCAGGAACGAGTGCGGGCTGGTCGGGTCGACCAGGGTCACCAGGTCGGCCAGGAACGGCACCTGGAGCGTGGTCCCCTCCAGCAGCAGGCCCTCGTGCCAGGCGAAGCCGGCCGACGCGTCCAGGAAGACGGCGTCGAGGCCCTCCACCCCGTCGGCCAGCGCGGCGACCGACAGGCCCATCGGGCCCAGGCCCACGCCGACCAGGTCGTGGACCCCGGTCACGCCGGCACCTCCAGCGCGGCGATGCCCGCGGGCCAGGCCCGCGCCGCGGCCTCCCGGTCGCAGGCCAGCAGGTCGGCCCGCTTGTCGGGCAGGTCGTACAGGCCGACCGACGCGAAGCCCAGCCGGGCGCAGTAGCGGATCATCCGGGCGTTGGCCGCGTCCGGCTCGCACACGACGCGCGCCGCGCCCCGGGCCAGCAGATGGGCCAGCACGGCCCGTCCCACCAGCCGCGGCGTGCCCGAGCCGAGCGCCTCGGGCGGACCCACCAGCACGTGCCAGCCCATGTCGCCGCTCCCGACCGGGGCGTGGTCGGCCAGCGGGTCCTCGGCCGCCCGGTACGTCTCCACGTAGGCGGTGGGCCGGTCGTCGACCGAGGCCAGCCACGGGTCGGAGTGGGCCAGGTCCCGCTGGTGGCGCAGGTAGGCCGCCGTGTCGGCCACCGTGTCGCCCAGCTCCCACCACCGGGCCACGTGGTCGAGGTGGCCCCAGGCGTTGAGCAGGGCGGCGTGGGCGTCGGGATCGGCCGGCACGAAGCGCACCACCGCGGGCGAGTCGGCGAAGCGGGCCGTCCAGGCCCGCGCCCCCTCGCTCACGCCCGCACCGCGGGCCGCAGCGGGTTGGGCACCGTCACGTAGATCGACTGGGTCGCGATGTCGCCGACCAGCTCGTCCATGGCGTGGACCCGGGTCCGCAGGTTCCCCTTGCAGGGCCAGCGGTCGTCGTCGAGCAGCCGGTCGAGCAGCGTGGCCGGGTAGCGCCCGCCCGCGGCCCGCTCGGCGGCCAGCAGGTCGCGCAGGTCGCCGAGCAGCACGTCCTCGTCGGCCACGCCGGCCACGCCCAGCGCGTTGACCACGCCCAGGGCCAGGTTGAGGAACGGGTAGTAGACGAGGCGCTCGTCGGCCAGGGCCTCGGGGAAGATCGACTCGCTCTCCTCCCCCAGGCCCGGGATCACCCGGCACAGGTCGGCGTGCGCCGCCTCCCGGTGGAAGTAGCCCTGGCTGTCCCGGTAGGCGCACCGGACCGGCCAGCCGCCCTCCAGCTCGAGCAGCGTGTTCTGCTGGTGGGGCTCGAAGGTCAGGCCAAGGTCCAGGTAGAGGCGGACGATCGAGCGCACGGCGACGTCGCAGAACCGGGCGAACCAGCGGCGGCCGACCTCGTGGGGCGGTTCGCCGTGCCGGGCGGCCAGGGCGGCGACCAGCGCGCCGGCCCGGCTCGGCCCGCCTCCGGGCCGGTCCTGGCACAGGGTGGCCACGCAGGTGGCGTCCAGCGGCGAACCGCCGGGCCAGCGGTTCTCCCGGAACAGCACCGAGAGCCCGTCGACCAGGGCCCGGCCGGCCGGGTCGGTGGGGTCGGCCACCGCCAGGTAGGCGGGGTCCTGGACCATGACGAAGTCGGGCGCCACCTTGGCCGCGGCCTCGCCGACCTCGGTGCGGGCCAGCAGGGCCGACTCCACGGCCCGGTCCAGCTCCTTGGGCAGCGTGACGCGGACCGAGTTGGTCACGCTCAGGTGCATGGAGCACTTGAGCTGCCAGGGCCAGCCCTCCTGCCAGACCGTGCGGACCGACGAGGTGGCCGTGACCGGCGCACCCGCGGGACCCAGGTCGATGGCGGCACCGGTCGCGACCAGGCCGCCGAGGCCCTCGCCGTCGCGGAGGTGCTCGAGCTCCCAGGGGTGCACGGGGACCAGCACGGCGTCGGGGGCGGCCCCGAACACGGTGGCCCGGGCCCGCAGGGCGGCCGCGTCGGGCCCGAGGAGCCGCTCGGCCATCTCCGCCGCCGGGGTGCCGGTGGCCGAGCGCTGGCGGACCAGGCCCCGCTCGACGGCGAGCCAGCGCAGGGCGAAGCGGCCCTGCCGCTCGGGCGCGTACCGGCGCCGGTCGAGCGGGCTCATCTCGGTTCGGCTCTTGGGCGTGGGGTGGATCTGGTGGCCGACGAGCAGGGCCTGCTCGGTGTCGATGAAGGGCAGCGGGTCGGGCCCCCACAGGCGGGCCAGGTCGGCCGCCCGGGCGGCGAACGCGTCCCGCTGCTCGTCGCGGCTGTCGAGGATGCGGGCGACGAGGCCGGCCGTGTCGCCCGGGCCCCGGGGGTCGTCGTGGGCCAGCTCGTCGAGGACCAGGGCGACCAGGGCCACGAAGCCCACCGGGCTGGCCGGCCCGCCCTGGACCGAGAGCCGGGCCGGGAGCGCGAAGCGGTGGCGCAGGGCGGGCGACAGGTGGCGGACGCCCAGGAGGACCTCCACGCCCCGCCCGGCCAGGGGTGCGACCACGACGTGGGTGCAGTCCCCGGCGGCCGCGACGACCTCGGCCGCGGGACCGGTGGCCCGGGGCGCGGGGACCACGCGCCAGCCGGGCGACTCCCGCAGCCAGCAGTTGACGAAGGCGTGGGTCGCGGCGTCGTCGGCCGCGGCGTCCAGCTCGGCCGGGGAGGCGTCGGGCCCGATCACGCCCGCACCGCCGGGACCGGGTCGACCCGGTCGACCGGGTCGGGGGCCGGGCGGGCGCCCGGGTCGTCCTGTGCCGCGGCCTGGCGGCGGGCCTCGTCCTCGACCAGGTCGAGGACCGCGGCGACGTCGGACCGGTCGAGCGTGGGGTTGACCAGCGTGAGCTTCAGCGCCACCCGGCCCCGCACCCGGGTCCGGCCGACCACCGCCCGGCCCGAGGCGAACAGGGCCCGCTGGGTGGCGACGTTGACCCGGTCGCAGGCGTCGGCGCCGAGCCCCGCGCCCGCCCAGCGGAAGGCCACCATGACCGTCGACGGCTCGGCCAGCAGATCGAGGTCGGACCGGGCCCGCACCTGCCCGGCGGCGTCGGCGGCAAGGTCGACCAGGTGCTCCACCATGGCGGCGAGGCGCCGGCGGCCCACCGCACGCAGCGAGACCAGGACCTTGAGGGCGTCGAACCGGCGCGAGGTGTCCAGCGACCGGGTGACGAGGTTGGGCGGCCCCTCGACGGGGTCGTCGGCCCGGTTGAGGTAGTCGTCACGGGCCCGCATCCCCGCGAAGGCGGCCGCGTCGCGCACCAGCAGGGCGCTGGCGCCGATCGGCTGCCACCACAGCTTGTGCAGGTCGGCGGTGACCGAGTCGGCCCGGTCGAGCCCGTCGAGGCGGGGGGCGAGCCGGGCGCTGAGGGCCAGGGCCGAGCCGACGGCGGCGTCGACGTGCAGCCACGCCCCGCGGGCCGCGGCCCGGTCGGCCACCGCGGCGAGGGGGTCCAGCGCCCCGAGGTCGGTGGTGCCGGCCGTGGCCACCACGGCCATGGGGACCTCGTCGCGGGCGGCCAGCGCGGCCAGGGCCCGGTCCAGGGAACCGAGGTCCATCCGGCCGGCCCCGTCGACGTCGACCACGACCACGGCCCGGCGGCCCAGGCCCAGCAGGTCGGCGGCCTGGACCACGCTGACGTGGGCCGCGGCCGAGGTGAGGATGCGCAGGTGGGCCAGGCCCGAGGTGCCCTGCTCGGCCACGTCGACGCCGAGGCGGGCCGCGGCCCGGCGTCGGGCCAGGACCAGGCCGAGGGTGTTGGAGGCGGTGCCGCCGGCGGTCATGACGCCCGACGCGCCCGCGGGCAGGCCCAGCAGGCCGGCCAGCCAGCGCACCAGGTGGTCCTCGGCCAGGGTCGCCACCGGGGCCTGGTCGAAGGAGTCCATCGACTGGTTGGTCGCGCCGACGGCCAGCTCGGCCGCGGCGGCGGGCAGCAGCGTCGGCGAGTGGAGGTGGGCCAGGCACGCCGGGTGCGTGGTGTCCAGGCCGTGGCCGAGCAGGAGCGGGCCGAGCGCGTCGAGCGCGCCCTGGAGCCCGGCGCCGTCGTCGGGGCAGACGTCCAGGGCGGCCACCGCGGCCGCGAGGCGGTCCGGATCGGTCCCGGGCCAGGGCCCGTCCGCGTCCGGGCGCGCCGCCCAGCGGCCGACGGCCGTCGCGACCTGGGCCGCGGCCTGCTCGAGCATCCGGGCCGATCCGGGCCCTCCCGTGAGGAAGAGGCCGTCCGCGCTCACCGGGCCGCGCCGGCGCTGACCGCGGCGAACGAGGCCACCAGCACGTCGACCACCTGCTCGGCCTCCTCGTCGGTGAGCACCAGCGGCGGCAGCAGCCGGACCACGGCGTCGCCCCGGCCCCCGATCTCGACGATGAGCCCCCGCTCCAGCGCGGCGTGCTGCACCCGGCGGGCCAGGGCGCCGTCGGGCACGGGCAGGCCGTCGGGGCCGGGCGCGGTGGGGTCGACGACCTCGATGCCGATCATCAGGCCCCGGCCGCGGACCTCGGCCACCACGTCGAGCGGGCCGAGCTCGTGGTCGAGGCGGGCCCGGAGGTGGGCGCCGAGGGTCCCGGCCCGCTCGGCCAGGCCGGCCCGCACGACCTCGCGGATGGTGGCGGTCCCCGCGGCCATGGCCAGCTGGTTGCCCCGGAAGGTCCCGGCGTGCGCGCCCGGGGCCCAGGTGTCGAGCTCGGCCCGGTAGACGATCACCGCCAGGGGCAGCCCGCCGCCGATGGCCTTGGACAGCACCAGGACGTCGGGGTCCAGGCCCACCGCGGTGGAGCCCCACAGGTCGCCCGTGCGGCCCAGGCCGGTCTGGACCTCGTCGACCACCAGGGGCACCCCGGCCTGGCTCGTCAGCGACCGGACCGCGGCGCCGAAGGCCGGGGGCACCGGGTTGACGCCGCCCTCGCCCTGCACCGGCTCGATGACCACCGCGGCGGGCGTGGTGGTGCCGCTGTGGTCGTCGGTCAGCGTCCAGCGCAGGACGGCGGCGGCCAGCGTGGCGCTGGACTCGCCGCCCACCCCGAAGGGGCAGCGGTAGGCGGCCGGGAACGGCAGGTGCTGCACCGCTCCACCCGGCGCGGGCAGGGGCTCCTTGGGCCCGCGGGCCCCGGTCAGGGCGAGGGCGCCCTGGGTCATGCCGTGGTAGCCGCCGCCGAAGGCGAGCACGGGCAGGCGCCCGGTGGCGGTGCGGGTCAGCTTGAGGGCGGCCTCGACGGCATCGGCCCCGGTCGGCGAGCAGAACTGGATGCGGCCGTCGGCCAGCGACGGGGGCAGGACCGAGAAGAGCTCCTCGACGAAGGCGTCCTTGACCGGCGTGGTGAGGTCCAGCGTGGTCAGGGGGACCTCGGCCTGCAGGGCGGCCTGGAGCGCCTCGGTCACCACGGGGTGGTGGTGGCCGAGGGCCAGCGCGCCGGCGCCGGCCAGGCAGTCGATGTAGGTGCGACCGGTGGTGTCGACCACGGTCGAGCCGCGGCCGGCGACGAGCGCGACGGGGAGCCGGCGGGGGTAGCTGCGGGCCGAGGACTCCCGCCGGGACTGGCGGGCCAGCAGCGGGTCGTCGGCGGCGAGGTCGAGAGCGGTGGAGCGGTGCATCGTTCTCGACGGCCGGTCGGTCCCTTTCCGTTCCCGGGTAGCGCTGATCAGATCTGTTAGGTAATCCTATCTTCCGATGATGTCCAGCCGGCCAGACGCAGCGCCCGTCCTCGCCGGGCACGGCCTGACCGTCGCCTACGAGAAGCGGGTCGTGGTCGAGGACCTCGACATCGCCGTCGAGGCCGGGACCGTCACCGCCATCATCGGACCCAACGGATCGGGCAAGTCGACCCTCCTGCGCACGCTGGCCCGGCTCATGCGGCCCCGGGCCGGCACGGTCCTGCTCGACGGGGACGACATCCGCTCCCGGCCCACGCGGGCCGTCGCCCGCCGGCTCGGCCTGCTCCCCCAGTCGCCCAACGTGCCCGACCAGCTCACCGTGGAGGAGCTCGTCCGGCGGGGCCGCTACCCGCACCGCAGCTGGTGGCAGCAGTGGTCCCGGGCCGACGAGCAGGCCGTGGCCCAGGCCATGGACCTCGCCGCGGTGGCCGACCTCGCGGCCCGCCCGGTCGACGAGCTGTCCGGCGGCCAGCGCCAGCGGGTCTGGATCGCCACCGCCCTGGCCCAGGACGCCGAGATCATGCTGCTCGACGAGCCGACGACCTTCCTCGACCTGGCCCACCGGCTCGAGGTCCTCGACCTGGTCGGCACCCTGCACCGCGACCACGGCCGGACGATCGTGCTCGTGCTGCACGACCTGGCCGACGCGGCCCGGGTCGCCGACCGGCTCGTGGCCGTGGCCGACGGGACCGTGGTGGCCGAGGGCCGCCCCGAGGAGGTCCTCACCCCGGCGCTGGTCGAGGCCGTCTTCGGCGTGCAGGCCATGGTCCTGCCCGACCCGTACACCGGCCGCCCCGTGGTCCTGCCCGCCCCGCGGGGCTGGCAGGAGCCCGACGTCGCCCCCGCGGCCGAACCGGTCGCCCCCGGGACGCGCCCGTGACCCGCGACCGGGACCGCGGCCGGCGGGGCCGGGCGGTCGCCGCGCTCGTCGCGGCCACGCTCGTCGGCACCGCGTGCAGCTTCGGCGGCTCGGGCAACCGCGCCGCGGCGCCCGAGCCGGGCACCGGGGGCGACACGTCCTGCGGCGAGGTGCGCGACGGCGTCCGGGTCGTCACCGACGCCCTCGGCGAGGTCGAGGTCCCCCTGCGCCCCGAGCGGATCGTCGTGCTCGACACCGGCGAGCTCGACGCCGCGGCCGCGGTGGGCGTGTAGCCCGTCGGGGTGGTCGAGGTCGGCAACCACCACGACGTCC
>JBFWTJ010000095.1:0-12538 GCA_050247895.1 Acidimicrobiia bacterium | reverse complement strand
GCTCGTCGGCGAACGTGTCGGCCTCGCACCGGCCGTCGGCCATCGGCCGGCCGCCCGTGACCAGCACCAGCGGTGCCGCGCCCCGGTGGAACAGCTCGGCGGCCCGCCCGGGCACGTCGGGGTCGTCGCTGCCGAAGCAGACGATGGCGTCGCCGGTCAGGTCCTGGTCGGCCACGGCCAGGTAGTCGAACACCCGGGCGTAGGCGGCCTCCGCGTCCCTCAGCGCCCCGACCGGGACCGTCGGCCGGCCCGCGCCGCTGCCGAGCCCTCGTCCGTCCGCCACGGTCGGGCAAAGTAGCAGTCGACCCTCGACGGTCCCGACCGCCCCTGCGGGCCCGGACCGCCCGTGACGAGGCAGGGGAGGACGGCGATGGCCGAGACCGTGCGGCACATGAAGTGGTGGGGGTGGGGTGAGCCGGACGTGGCGTTCCACCACGACGACAAGCCGGCCCTGGCGCCCTTCGTGCGCGAGCGCATCGGCGTCGACCTCGACGGGCCACCCCAACCGGTCCTGGGCCTCGAGGGCCTCGACGTCCCCCCGCCCCGGATCGGCGAGGCGCTCCTGGAGGCCCTGCGCCGCGCCGTGGGCCCCGACCACCTCGACCAGACCCGCCTCGACCGCGTCGTCCACTGCTACGGCAAGAGCCTGCGCGACCTGGTCCGGATCCGCCGGGGCGACCTCGGCCGGCTCCCCGACGTCGTCGTGTACCCGGCCGACGAGGCGGAGGTGGTGGCCGTGCTCGCCGCGGCCGTCGAGCACGACGCCGTCGTCATCCCCTTCGGCGGGGGCACCAACATCGTCGGCAGCCTCGAAGCACCCCGGACCGAGAGCCGGCCGATCCTGTCGGTCGACATGGGGCGCATGGCGCGGGTCCTCGACGTCGACGAGGCCTCCAACCTGGCCCGGATCGAGGCCGGCGCCCTCGGCCCCGACCTGGAGCGCCAGCTCAACGACCGGGGCTGGACCATCGGCCACTTCCCGGACAGCTTCAACCACTCGACGCTCGGGGGCTGGATCGCGACGCGCTCGTCGGGCATGCAGAGCGACAAGTACGGCGACATCGCCGACATCACCCGTGGCCTGCGGGCGGTGACCCCCCACGGCACGGTCGTCGTGCGCCCGGTCCCGTCCACCTCGACGGGCCCCAGCGTCCGGGAGATGCTCCTGGGCTCGGAGGGCCGGCTGGGCATCATCACCGAGGCCACCGTCCACGTCCACCGCCTGCCGGCCCAGCGGACGATCATCGCCTACCTGTACCCGGACTGGTCCTCGGCGCTCGACGCCATGCACGACATCGCCGGCGCCGACCTCCAGGTCAGCGTGACGCGGGTCTCCGACGCCAACGAGACCGCCTTCTCCTTCGCCACGGCCAAGCGGGCCGGCCCCCTCTCGGCGCTCAAGACCGCGGCGTTCAAGACGTACCTCGTCCGGCGCAAGGGCTTCGACCTGGCCCGCATGTGCCTGTCCTTCGTCGGCCACGAGGGCAGCCCGGCGCACGTCAAGGCGACCCGCCGGCAGGTGGCGCAGATCGCGGCCCGCCACGGTGGCGTGACCGTCGGGTCGGGCCCCGGCACCCTCTACGACCAGAAGAAGTTCGACACGCCCTACATCCGCGACTTCCTGCTCGACCGCGGGGCCCTGGGCGACGTGTCGGAGACCGCCGCTCCGTGGGCCCGGCTCGGGCCGCTGTACGACGGCGTGTCCAAGGCCGCCGCCGACGCGTTCGCCGCCCTCGGCGTGCGCGGCTGGCTCATGTGCCACCTCTCGCACTCGTACCACGCCGGCGCCTGCCTCTACTTCACCTTCGCCTTCGCACCGGCCCCGGGCGTCGAGCCACTGGACCAGTACGACGTGGTGAAGACCGCGGTCCAGGACGCCTTCGTCGACAACGGCGGCACGCTGTCGCACCACCACGCCGTGGGGCGCGAGCACAGCCGGTGGCTGGCCCAGGACATCTCCCCGGCCGGCGTCCGGCTGCTCGACGTGCTGTTCACCGGGGTCGACCCCGGCGGGCACCTCAACCCGGGCAAGATCCTCCGAGACGGGGGCTGACGGCGACGCACCACGCGCGTCCTACGCTGCGGGCCGTGACGGACGGCGTGGTGAAGGTCGGGGCCGTGGTGATCAACGTGCGGGACTACGAGCGCTCCAAGGCGTTCTGGTCCGCGCTGCTCGGCGTGCCCACCTCGCGCGAGTTCCCGGGCTTCTTCTGCTGGTTCGAGCCCCAGCACCCCGGGGGCGTGAGCGTGGCCCTGCAACAGGTCGACCGACCGACGCCGGGTCGCAACCGGGTCCACCTCGACACCGTGGTGCCCGACCTGGACGCCGCCGTGGCCCGCATCGTCGAGCTCGGCGGCGCCCACCTCGAGGACCACGACGTGGCCGGCTTCGACTGGAAGGTCATGGCCGACCCCGAGGGCAACGAGTTCTGCATCGCCGCCTTCGGCACCCACTGAGCCGGCCCCGGCCGGACCGGTCGCCCGTCGCTCCGGCGGGCCGTGCGACCATGGGACATGGTGGCGTGGCCGTTCGTCGGCCGGGACCGGGCGGTCGCCGAACTGGCCGGGACCCTGCGACAGGGGCGTGGCGTGGTCGTGGCCGGGCCGGCCGGGGTCGGCAAGACCCGGCTGGTCGGGGCCCTGGTCGAGCACCTCGAAGGCGCCGACGGCCTCGCCGTGCGCTGGTTCGCCGGCAGCGAGACCGCCCGCACCCAGCCCCTCGGCGCCTTCTACGAGCTGGTCGGCGGCCGCGACGACGATCCCCGTCGAGCCCTGGCCGCCTGCACGGCCCGCCTCGACGCCTCGCTCGGGGACCGCCCGGCCCTGGTCGTCGTCGACGACGCCCACCACCTCGACCCGCTGTCGGCCATGCTCGTCGACCGGTGGGCGAGCGCGGGTCGGCTCCGCCTGGTCCTCACCGTCCGGGCCGGCGATCCCTGCCCCGACCTGGTCGCGGCGACCTGGAAGGACCACCGCCTGGCTCGCGCCGACCTCGGGCCCCTCGACGAGGACGAGACCGCGGCGCTGGTCCGGGCCGTGGTCGAGCGGCGGGAACCCCCGCACGGGATCGTCGGGGCCGCCGCCGTCCGTCGCCTCTGGTCGCTGACCCAGGGCAACCCCCTCTACCTCCGCCACCTCCTCGACGCCGAACCCCCGCACCAACCCCTGGTGCTCACCGCCGGGGTCTGGCGGTGGGCGCCCGAGGCCACGCTCAGCCCCGGCCTGGTCGAGCTCATCGAGCGCCGGATGGCCGGGCTCGACCCGTCGGTGCTCGACCTGGTGGACCGGGTGGCCCTGGCCGAGCCGCTGCCGGTCGAGGTGGCCGTCGCCACCGCGACGCCCGACGCCGTCGAGCGGGCCGAGGCCGCCGGGCTGGTCCGCCCCGAGCCCGGGGCCGACCGGCTCGTCCTGCGGCCGGGCCACGCCCTGTACGGCGAGGTGCGCCGGGCGCAGATGGGCGAGCTGCGGGCCCGGCGCCTGCGGGCCCAGGTCTACGAGGCGCTGCGGGCCCGGCCGGGCCTGGCCGACGTGGTCGTGCTGGCCTCGCTGCTGGTCGACTCCGATGCACCCGGCGACGCCGACCTGCTCACCGCGGCGGCCGACGCGGCCATGCTCCGCCTGGACCTGCACCTGGCCGTGTCGTTCGCCGAGGCCGCCATCGCCGCGGGCGGTGGGTTCGACGCACGGGTCGTCCGGGCCTACGCCCTGTCGTGGCTGAGCCGGGGCGAGGAGTCCCAGCAGGAGGTCGAGGCGGTCCTGGCCGGCGAGCTGACCGACCGGCAGGCCTGGCAGGCCGCCGCCGTCTCGTGCGGCAACCAGCTCTTCGACCTCGGTCGGGTCGAAGGCGCGCTGGCCGCGCTCGACCAGGTCGCCCCGCGCCTGGAGGGGACGCCCCACCAGGCCGACGTGCTCGCCTTCCGCTCCTGGGTCGAGGCCTTCCGGGGCCACCACCGCGACGCCGTCGAGCACGCCCGCGTCGCCCTGGCCTCGAGCACCTCGGATCCCCGCGCCGCGACCTTCGCCGCCATCGGCGCGGTCACCGCGCTGGGCAGCCAGGGCCGGGTCGACGAGCTGCGTCCCATCGCCGAGGCGGGACTGGCCGCTTCGCACGGGAGCTTCCAGGCCGCCATCCTGCGCTACGCCCTGGCCGAGGTGGAGCTGTGGGCCCTGCGCCTGGCCGGCCTGGGCGCCGAGGCGCAGCGGATCGCCGACGGGTTCGCGGCCGAGCTCGACCTGCCCGCCCACTTCACCGCGTTCTCCCGGGCCCTGGTCGGCTACTCGGCGCTGACCTCCGGAGAGCTGGGCGTGGCCGTCGGGGCGCTGCACGAGGCCCGGGTGGGCCTGGAGGGGGAGCGGACCGGCTGGCGGCCCAACGTCCTGGCCAACCTGGCCGTGGCCCACGCCGCGCGCGGCGAGCCGGAGGACGCGGCACGGGCCCTGGCCGAGGCGGAGGCGGTCGTGCACCCGGCCTTCGCCTTCCGCCGGCCGGAGCTGGACCTGGCCCGGGCCTGGGTCCACGCCGCCGAGGGGGCCCGCGCCGATGCCGTCGCGCTGGCCTGCCGGGCGGCGGCGCGGGCCGAGGAGGCCACCCTCGACGCGGTGACGGTCCTGGCGCTGCACGTCGCGGTCCGCTTCGGCGACAGCTCGTGCGCTCCCCGGCTGGCCGAGCTGGCCGCGTCGACCGGCACGCCCCGGGCCGTCCTGGCCGCCGAGCAGGCCGTCGCCCTGGCCGAGGGGGACGGGACCGGGCTGCAGGAGGTCGCGGTCCGGTTCGAGGAGCTCGGGGACCTGGCCGAGGCGGTCGACGCCCACGCCCAGGCCCACCAGGCCCACCGGCGGGCCGGCCGGCAGGGTTCGGCCAACCTCGCCGCGCTGCGGGTCGAGGCCCTCTCCCGGGCCTGCGGCGGCCTGGCCACCCCGGCGGTCGAGGCCGTGCGCTGGGACGTCCCGCTGACCGACCGGGAGCGCGAGGTCGTCCACCTGGTCGCCGGAGGCATGTCGAACCGGGCCGTGGCCACGCGCCTGGAGGTGTCGGTCCGCACGGTGGAGAACCACCTCTACCGGGCCGGGACCAAGCTCGGGGTGAGCGGTCGGGAGGCGCTGCGCGGCCTGTTCTCCCTCACGAGCACCGGCGCCGACCGGGACGAGGTCCCCTGAGGGCCGGTCAGCGGAGCTTGCGCGGTGCCGGCCAGCGCAGTTCGCTCGCGCTGCCCTGGTGGTGCAGGGGCTCGTGGACCGCCTTGGGCACGAGCTGGAGCTCCGTCCCGGCGTAGTGGTGGTAGGTGAGCCCGTTTGCGCTGCGCCACGCGGCGACCTCGGCCGCCGTCATGCCGGCCTCGCTCCCGAGGGCCTTGTCGGCGAGGGCGAAGTCATGGCGCCACCGGCCGTCGAGGCCGTCGACGTGGAAGGACCCGGGCCCGCCGGCCGGCGTGGGCACGGTCAGCTCGCCCAGGTCGGGCACGCCCTCGCGGAAGGGGATCGACTGGCCCGGTTCGAGGCCGAACTCGGCCGGCACGTGGGGGACGAAGCGGGAGTCGGCCTCCGTGCCGGTCCAGGTTCCCTTGGCCTCGGCCGGCTTGACGATCTTCCCCTCGGGCCCGTAGGTCGGCTCCGAGTCGACCGGGTCGAGGAGCGAGCCCGGCTCCGCCGGACCGTCGTCGTGACGGACCTGATCGCTGCGGGACAGGGCCCGGTCCCCTTCGAGGTCGGCCCGCTGGTCCGCGACGAGCTCGTCCAGGCTCATGTCGGCGACGTCGCGGGCCGGCGGCTCGATCTCGACCGGCGTCGCGTCCACGCCGTCGATGTCGTGCGCCCCGTGCCGCTCGACGCCCTCGGCCCAACGGTCGAGGCCCGACGGCGCCTCGTCGGCGACGACCTCCCGGGCGGCCGGCGAGCCCGGCGAGGCGGTGGCCGCGTCCGCGGGGGAGACATCGACCGCGGTCGAGTCGGCTGGAACGGCGGCGTCCACCTCCCGAGGGGCCACGGTCGGCGCCTCGGTGGCGCGCGGCGGGCCGGCGGCGGCCGGCGCGTCGGTGGTGGCGAGTTCCCGGCCCGCGGTCCGGGCCGTGGCGGACTCCGCCGCCGTCACCCCAGCCGGAGCGGTGGCGTCGACCTCCCAGGCGGCCAGGGGGCCCGGCGAGGCGGTGGGCGCGTCCGCGGGGGAGAGATCGGCCGCGGTGGACTCGACGGGGGCGGTGGACTCGACCTCTCGAACGGCCGCGGTCGTCGCCTCGGTGGCGCGCGCCGGACTGGCGTCGGCGGCCGGCGCGTCGGTGGCGGCGGCCTCGCGGCCCGCGGTCCGGGTAGCAGCGGACTCCGCAGCCGTCGCCCCAGCCGGAGCAGTCGTGTCGATCACGGCCTCCCCGGCCGTGGTGGTCCGAGCCAGGGCGCCCTCGGCACCCGCGGTCGCCCCGGTGGTGGTCCGGCCGACGTTGCGGGTGGCGGCCACGGCGACGCCTTCGAGACCGTCGACCACCCCGGACATGCCGTCGACGGCCAGGATCAGCTGCGGGACGTCCATGACCAGGTCGGTGAGGGCGTTGGCGATCTCGACGTCGGCGCCGGGCTGGCCCGGCTCGGCCACGTGCCGGGCGATGGTCGACGCCGCGTCGGCCACCCGGACGGCCATGTGGCCGACGCCCTCGACCGCGCCTTCGACCAGGCGGATCGACTCGCCGGCGATGTGGCGCACCGCCGCGTCCCGCTTGCCCGCGGCCCCGGGCTCGTCGGGGTGCAACGTGTAGTACAGCGCGTCGGCGCGGGCCTCGGCACCCTGCTTGGCCAGGGTCGCGACGCCCTCGACGAGGTGGTCGCCCCGGGCCTTGAGGTTGTCCATCACCGTCGCGGCGACGGGGTGCTCGGCCCGGTTCGGGTTCAGGAGCCCGTCGGTGGCCTCGAAGGGCGCGCCGCCCGGCCGGAACCACGCCGCCACCCGGCTCGCCCCCCGCTCGACGTTCGCCACCGCCTCGGGTGCCACCGCCCGTGCCGCGTCGCCGAGGGCGCCGGCGTGCGCCGCGACCGCCTCGTGGTGCCCGGCCGCCATCTCCCGGGCCGCCTCCATCCTGCGGCTGAGCCAGTCGCCCTGGTCACTGGTCCCAGGCGAGGGATCGGGTGCCCGCTCCGGCGCGAGCCCCGTGACCTCAGCGGCCTGCACGTCGGCCGGCGGATCGTCCGACCCCCGGCCGGTCGCTGCGGGCTCCGCCGCGGGATCGGCGCCAGCCGTGAGGGCGTCGGGGCCGGCCGGCGCGCGGTCGGCCGTGGGATCGGGGCCAGCCGGGCCGGAATCGGGGCCCGTGCTCGAGTCGGCCGTGAGATCGGCGGCTGCTGGCCCGGCGTCGGGGCCGGCCGCGTGGTCGGCCGTGGGGTCGGCGCCTGCCGGGCCGGAGTCCGGGCCGCCCGGCGCGGCAGGCTCGCCCGCCGCCATCCCGGCGCCTGCGCCCGCTCCCGTGTCGGGAGGCCCGTCGCCGCCCTCCGGCGCGGAGCCCCGTCGCCCGCCTCCGCCCTGGCCCCCGGTGCGCAGCTCGGCGGTGGCATCCCCGTGCGCGGGCCCGACCGCCCGGTCCGGGTCGGCTGCCGTGCCGGTCGGGGAGAGGTCGTTCAGGTCGGTACCCGGCGACGGCGCGGCAGCGGGGCGATCCCGCTGCAGGTAGGCGTCGAAGCTCGACGGGGCCGACGGCCCGGCCGGCGACGACGGCGACGGGCCGGGTGCATCGGACTCCAGCGGCTGGTCCGGCGGCGGTTGCCCGGTCGGCACCGGTTGGTCGGGCGGCGGGGGCTGCTCGGTCTGCGGCGCGGTGCCGTCGATCACGTCGACCTCCTCGCGGGGGCGTCCGGGACAGGTTCGTCGGGGACGAGGTGGATGAGGGGCCACGCGCAGTCCACGAAGGGTTCGAGCAGGACCCGCACGCCGGCCGCCACGTCGGGACCGGGGCCCACCAGGCCGTCGAGGGTCGACGGGCGCCGCGTCCCGTGGGCCACCGCGGTGCGGGCCCGGGCGTCCCGCCAGTCCGCGGCCAGCCGCTCGGTCACCGCAGCGAGCTGCTCGGCCCGGGTCGCCCCCGGGATCGGGGCACCGAGCGCGGCCTCCCACTCGGCGGTCGCCGGGTGCCGTCCGGACCCCGGCGGCGCGGCGTCGCGGGCCAGCGCGTGGCGGGCCCGCTCCCAGCGGAACGGGTGGGCCAGGAAGGCCATGCGGTCGTCGTCGCAGCCCGGGTCCGATCCACCCAGGAGGCGACCCAGCGCCGTGGCCACGTGGGCGGAGAGGTCGGCGGGTGACACGGTCGGCGCCAGCAGCGGCGACCGGACGGCCACCGCGTCGTCCACGGCATGGGACAGGGCGCAGGCGACCGTGCGAGGGTCGGCGGGGGCCAGGCCGGCCAGCCGCTCGGGCCGGGGGAGCGGGAGCCGGCAGCCGGTGAGGTGGCCCAGCACGGCCAGCTCGGCCCAGGCCACGAGCCACGGGCGGTCCGACAGGAGCTGCTGGGCGGCACGCATCTGGCGGAGCGAGCACGGCACGGCCCGGCAGGCGTCGCCGCAGGTGGGGCTGCGCCGGCCGATCAGCTCGGTCACCGGTGCCGGCTCGACCGGGGCCGACGCCTCACGGCCGCTCCCGTCGGGCATGCGGACCAGCATCGGGCGGTCCATCCCGTCGGCGAACACGGCGGCCTGGCCCGGGACCAGGCTGACCAGGGCGCGGGACTGCGCGGCGTCGACGTTCATGGTGGCGCCGACCCGGTCCCGGTCGTCGCCGGCCGGCAGGCGGTGCACGACCTTCACCGCGGTGTTCTTGATGACGTCGGGCACGAGCTTGCTCGGGATCTGCTCGGCGATGACCAGGCCCTCCCCGTAGGCGCGGACCTCGGCCAGCAGCGAGGCGAACGTCTCCACCGCGTGGGCGCCCGCGCCGGCGCCCGGCCCGGGCTGGCGCAGCAGGCGGTGGGCCTCCTCGATCACCGTGAGGTGGCGCAGGCCCCGGGGCGCGGTGCCCGAGCGGTGGGAGACCCGGAGGTGCTCGGTGAGCTGGACCAGCACCGCGCCCATGAAGAACGCCTTGTCGGCGTCGTCGCCGATGTCCTCGATCTCGAGGACCACGTTGGCCCGGTGGAGCCGCCCGAGGTCGAGGGGGTGGCCGCCCTCGAAGAAGCGCCCGGTCGTGCCCAGGCGCAGGCTGGCCAGGCGGACCCGGATGAAGCCCCGGACGTTGTCGGCGACCTCCTTGCCGTAGCCGACCTCGTCGACCACCTGCTCGGCCACGCGCTGGAGGTCGCCCAGGGTCGGGTGGCGGGGACGACCGCCGGGCCGGGCCGGTTCGCCCAGCGCCACGTCCCAGCCCTGCTCCTCGTAGGCCCGCTTGAGGGCCGTGGCCAGGATCTGGGGAAGCGGCTCCTGGGCCTCGAACGCGGCGAGGAACAGGGCCCGGAGCAGGTCGATGTGGGTCTGGAGCGGGAAGCCGGGCTGGGGTTCGAGGGGGTTGAAGCCCGCCGGTGGGCGGTCGGGATCGCCCGGGCGGACGACGACGACCTCGGCACCCTGGTCGGCCAGGCGCGTCGCCATGCTGGCGTACTCGGCCTTGGCCGGCTCCACCGCCAGCCACGGCAGGCCACGCCGGGTGGCCTGCTCGAGGAGGTGGCGGATGGTCTGGGACTTGCCCGACCCCGTGGCACCGCACACGAAGACGTGCCGGTTGAGCGAGGCGGGCGACAGGGCCAGCTCGCCGGCCTCGACGCCCGCCTCGTCGAGGACGGTGCCCAGGACCACGCCGGGGTCGTCGCCGGTGGGGTCGGCGGCCACGTCGAAGGTGTGGGGCTCGACGAGCCGCAAGCCGGGCAGCTCCGAGGTCGGCGGCGCGGTCAGGGCCGCGAGGAGCTCGCCGCTCGCCGCGAACGCCGGGCGCTGCCCGTCGGACCCCTCCCCGCCTCTCGACAGGGCGGTGGCCAGGTCCGCGGCCGGTCCCCCCGGGGCCAGGACGTAGGGGAGCCCGTCGAGCTCCCCGGCCGCGGCCAGCAGCGACGCCGCCACGGTCGCGGTGCGGGGGTCGGCGCCCCCGGCCAGGACGCGGACCTCCCACAGGCCCCCGTGCTGGAGGCGGCTGAGCTCGCGGTGGCGACCCTGGCTCCGCTCCAGCGCCACCCGGCGGGACTCGCTGGTCTCGCCCCCGGCCAGGGGAAGGATGAGGTTGACCAGCTCCTGGCGCTCGCCCTCGACCTCCTCGGCGGACAGGGGCCGGGCCAGGACCAGCCAGGCGAAGGGCACGTCGAGGTGCAGCGCGCAGCGCTCGAACGCGCCCCGGCGGGCCAGGCCGGCCCGGCGGCCGTCGGCGGGTGCCCACAGGGCGTCGGGCCGCCCGGCCACCGGCACCCACGACGGCAGGCCGGCCAGGAGCGCGTCCAGGTCCCCGCCGTCCAGGTCGACGCCCTGCGCCCCGGGCGGGAACAGGAGCCGGCGGGCCCCGTCACCGCCGCCGTCCTGACGCTCTCGTGCGGCGGCGCCCGGAGGGAAGAAGGGACGGCCGCCGAGGACCACGTGGAGGCGACCCTGCCGGCTGTCGCGGACCCAGGCCGACATCAGCAGGGGGCTGCGGTGCTCGCCGGCCAGCAGGGCGGAGTGCGAGCCGTCGAGGGCGGCCAGGAGCGCGCCGGCCGTGCGGGTGGGGGCACCGTCCCGGCCGGGGTCGTGACGGGGGACCTGGGTCAGCCGGTGGAACCGGAAGCCGGCCCAGCTGGCCGCGGCCGGGGATCCGCGCTCGGCGGCCACGGCCCGCTCACCCCTGCCGTCGGGGGCGGTCGGCGACGCACTCGAGCAGGGTGATCCCCGGGTTGGCGTCGGCCAGCACGACCCGGCGGCCGGGCCCCGAGCTGTCGACCAGCACGAAGGCCGTCTCGGGCAGGGCCAGGACCTCCTGGGGCTCGACGACCAGCTCGTGGACCCGGCTCGCGGTCCAGCCGTCGCCGACGTTCTCGGTCGCCGACCAGCTCCGGACCCCGGTCCAGGCGTGGCCGCGGGAGTCCGACAGCTGGGTCGTCCGGCCGACGGCGCGCAGCAGCCCGGGCTTGGCCGAGGTCGTGGCACCCGTGTTGGCCGAGAAGTTGTCGCCACCGCCGTCGGTGAAGCTGCGGCCGACCTGGCGGGTCACCTGGCTGACCACGAACCGGTGCTCGCGCCCGATGAAGTCGGCCGCGACGGCGGCGTCACGGTGGTTGTACATGCGCATGACGCAGACCGCCCCGCCGGTGCCGGCCAACCGCTCCAGGTCGCCCTGGGGGTGGTCGATCATCAGCAGCAGCCGGGTGCCCGCTGTCCGGGCCCGGTCCGACAGGCGGGTCAGGGCCACCGCGCCGAGGTGGTCGGCACCGGCGACGACGAGCTGGTCGGCGGGATCGGGCCCGGCCAGCAGCGTCCGCTCGGCGAGGTGCACCACGACCCGGTCGAGGAGCTCGCGACGCTCGTCGCGGGGCCCGACGGTGGCCACGACCGTCACGTCGGCGCCGTCCGGCCACAGCTCGTCGCCGCCACCGGGGGCCAGGCCCGCCAGGCCGGTCAGCCGGTTGGCCAGGATCCGCAGGTGGCGGGCCGTCCACTCGTCCCTCCCGACGCGACCGACCTGGTCGGCCAGGCGGGCCACCTCGGCCGGGGTCAGCCCCTCGCCCGCCTCGACCTGGCGCAGCACCTGGACCCCCGCGGCGAGGCGGGCCCAGGTGACCGGGGCGTCGAGGCAGCCTCGCACCCGGCCGACCACCTCGGCCACCAGGGCCCGCTCGTGGCGGGCGTCGGCGTTGTCGGCCCGGTCGGCCAGGGCGTCGGCCAGGACGTCGGCGAGGACCTCGGGGTCGAGCCGGCCCACCAGGTCGACCCTGGCCCCGTCCGCGGGCAGGTCGACCTGGTGGACCGACCGCCGCCCGGCCTCGGCCACCCGGACCAGGCCGCCGCCCACGTCCTGGCCGGTGAGGTCGACGACGTGGAGGCGCTGGCCCGCGGCCAGGGCGCCGGTGCCCACGGTGACGAGCAGGCTGGCCCAGCCGTGGCGGCGGTGGTCGCCGCCGAGCACGTCGATGCGGGTCGGGTCGGCCAGCGGGCCGACCGGGTACCACAACGGCCCGCGGGTGGTGCGGGCCTCGCCCGCGGGCGGCTCGACCCCGGCGGCCGGTCCGCTCCGGGCCGCGTCCCAGGCCGCGACAGCCTCGGCGTGCCGGGCCCGCTCGGCGACCAGGAGCCGCTCGTAGGGCTCCTCGAAGTCCCGGACCTCGCGCCCGGCCCGCCGGAGCCGGGCCACGGCACGGACCAGGCCGACGACCGCGACCAGCCCGACCACCACGAGGGCCGCGGTGACGACGTCGCGGGTCGCGTCTTCGGTGCCCTCCAGCTCTCGGTCGAGGTCGCCTTGGAAGCGCAGGACGGCGAAGGCGACGACGGCGGTGAGGGCGAGGCGCCAGACGAGTCGGGTCACCGCCGAGGCCCGGGCCCGGCGCAGGGCCGACGTGTCCGGACGGGGCGGGTCGATCCAGGTCGGCCGCTCGGGGGCACGAGCGGGCGCCGGCACGGC
>JBFWTJ010000094.1:0-12750 GCA_050247895.1 Acidimicrobiia bacterium | reverse complement strand
TCGACCTGGGCCCCGGGTCGGGGGCCATCGCCCTGTCGATCGCCGCGGAGACCTGGCCCCGGGTCGAGGTGTGGGCCACCGCCGTGTCGGCGGAGGCGCTGGAGGTGGCCCGGGCCAACCTGTCGGGCCTGGGCCGGCGGGGGTCGGTCGTGCGCCTGGCCCGGGGCGACTGGTTCGCGGCTCTCCCCGAGGACCTGCGGGGACGCCTCGACGTGGTGGTGGCCAACCCGCCCTACGTGGCCGCCGGCGAGGACCTGCCCGAGTCGGTGGCCCGCTGGGAGCCGGCCGGCGCCCTGGTCTCGGGCCCCACCGGGCTGGAGGCCGTCGAGCGGATCGCGTCGCAGGCCGCGGGCTGGCTGCGGGCCGACGGCGTGCTGGTGGTGGAGATCGGGGAGTCCCAGGGCGCCGCCGCGTGCCGCCTGGCCACGGCGGCCGGCCTGGTGGCCGAGGTGCACCCCGACCTGGCCGGTCGGGACCGGGTCCTGGTCGGTCGCCGGCGGTGACCGAGGTCGTGGCGTCCGGGGCGCCGGGCGTGGTGGACCGCGTGGCGGCCCTGCTGGATGCCGGCGAGGTGGTGGTGGTGCCGACCGACACCGTCTACGGGCTGGCCGCCCGGCCCGACCTGGCCGGCGCCGCGGCCCGGCTGTTCGCCCTGAAGGGCCGGGGCGCGACGGTGCCGGTGGCGGTCCTGTGCCACGACGCGGCCCAGGCCCTGGACCTGGCCGAGGATCCCACCGGGCGGGGCGCCCGGCTGGCTGCGGCCCTGTGGCCCGGGCCCCTGACCCTGGTGCTGCCCCGCCGGCCCGGCCCGGTCCTGCACCTGGGCGAGCCGGCCGGCACGGTGGGCCTGCGCTGCCCGGACCACGACCTGGTCCGGGCGCTGGCCGCCCGGGTGGGGCCGGTCGCGGCGACCAGCGCCAACCGCCACGGGGAGCTCCCGGTGGCGGGCGCGGCGGAGGCGGTCGAGGTCTTCGGGGAGGCGGTGGCCCTGGTCGTGGACGGCGGGCCGGCGCCCGGGACGGCCTCGACGGTGGTGGACCTGACCGTCGAACCCTGGGTGGTGCGCAGGGAAGGCCCGATCACCCGGGCCGACCTAGAGCAGCATTTGACGTTTGACGTCTGAAAAGGCACTCTGAACCCGTCACGGCCGTCGTCGGGAGGGGATGCGTGTCCGGCAGCGTCGAAGCGGTGCGCGCCGAGGCGGTCGGCGCCTGGGCCGAGGAGGTCGACGTCCTGGTCGTGGGCTACGGCGTGGCCGGCGCCTGCGCCGCGCTGGAGGCCCAGCGGGCCGGGGCCGACGTCCTGGTCGTCGAGCGCGCCGGCGCCGGCGGCGGGGCCAGCGCGGTGTCCTCGGGGATCTTCTACCTGGGCGGCGGGACGCCGGTGCAGGCCGCGGCCGGCTACGAGGACGACGCCGACAACATGTACCGCTTCCTCATGGCCAGCACCGGCGCGCCCGACGCCTCGGTGGTCCGGGCCTTCTGCGAGGGGAGCGCGGCCCACTTCGACTGGCTCGAGGAGCAGGGCGTGCCCTTCGAGCGCACGTACTTCCCGGGCAAGTCGGTGGTGCTCAACAACACCACCTGCCTGTTCGGCACCGGCAACGAGAAGGCCTGGCCCTACCGCGAGATCGCCCGGCCGGTGCCCCGGGGCCACAAGGTCGCCGGGGTCGGCGAGCACGCCGGCGCCGTGGCCATGGAGGCCCTCCTGGGCACCTGCGAGCAGGCCGGCGTCACCGCGCTCCACGACAGCCAGGTCACGGCCCTGGTCGTCGACGACGCCGGGCGGGTCGTGGGCACCCGGGTGCGGCGGGGCCGCGAGCACGTCCACCTGCGGGCCCGGGGCGGCGTGGTGGTCGCCACCGGCGGGTTCAACCTCGACCCCGAGATGTGCGCCGAGCACCTCCCGCTGCTCTCGGCCACCTCCGAGCCGCTCGGCATCCCCTACAACGACGGCGCCGGCGTGCGCCTCGGGACCGGTGCCGGCGCCGGCACGCGGGCCATGGACGGGATGATCGCCACCGCGTCCTTCTACCCGCCGGGCCAGCTCATCAAGGGCATCCTGGTCAACGCCCGGGGCGAGCGGTTCGTGGCCGAGGACTCGTACCACGGCCGCACCGCGGCGTTCATCGCCGAGCAGCCCGGCCAGAAGGCCTACCTGATCGTCGACGCCGCCACCTTCGCCTACCCCAAGATCACCGTCCACCGGCACCGCCTGGTCGACGGCTGGGAGACGGTGGAGGAGATGGAGGCGGCCCTGGGCATGCCCACCGGTGCGCTGCAGCGGACCCTGGCCGACTACAACGAGCACGCGGCGCGCGGTGAGGACCCGTTCCTGTTCAAGCACCCCGACTGGCTCGCGCCCCTCGAACCCGGTCCCTGGGCCGCGTTCGACGTGTCGTTTGACTCGTCGGTCTACCTGTTCATGACCCTGGGCGGGCTGCACACCGACGCCGAGGCGCGGGTGCTGACCCCGACCGGCGCGGTCCTGCCCGGCCTCTACGCCGCGGGGGCCTGTGCGGCCCACATCCCCCAGAGCGGCAAGGGCTACGCCAGCGGGCTCAGCCTGGGCCCGGGCTCGTTCTTCGGCCGGGCCGCGGGGCGCCACGCCGCGGCCGGGGTCCCGGTGCCGGCATGACCCACGTCGTGGTCGTCGGCGGGGGCCTGTCGGGGCTGGCCACGGCGCTGGGCGTCGCGGTGAACGGCGGCTCGGCCACCGTGTTCGAGGCCGCCGACCTGCTCGGCGGCGCCGCGGCCTACTCGGGCGGCCAGATCTGGACCGGGGCCAACCACGTGGCGGCCCGGATGGGCATCGACGACGACCTGGCCCGCACCGAGGCCTACGTGCGGGGCATCGCCCACGACGCCCCCGAGGTCCTCGACGAGGCCGCCATGCGCCGCTGGATCGAGGTCGCGCCCCGGGCCGTGAAGTGGTGGGAGGACATCGGGGCCATCGAGTGGGAGGTCATCCCCGGGCTCATCGACTACCACTCCGAGGTCGACGGCGCGCTGGGCGAGGGCCGCTACCTGACCAACAAGCCCATCGACGGCCGGGTCCTGGGGGAGTGGCGCTCCCGCCTGCGGGTCAGCCCGTACTTCCCGGTCGGCACCACCTACGCCGAGATGAACGTGGTGGGCCGGCGGGTCAACGCCGACGAGGAGGCCAACGCCTTCGGCGGCGGCGTCAAGGTCGGCGGCGCCGACGGCGAGCCCGACGTCCTCACCTTCGGGACCGGCGTGGTCGCCGCGTTCCTGGCCCGGCTCCTGCGCGAGCCCTCGGTCGAGATCCTGCTGTCCCACCCCGTGGTCGAGCTGGTGCGCGACGAGGCCGGCACGGTCGTGGGCGCCCGGGCCCAGGGGCCCGAGGGGGTCGTCGAGCGGCGGGGACCGGTGGTGCTGGCCACCAGCACCTACGACTGGAACGAGGACCTCGTGGCCGAGATCCTGGGCCTGGGGCCCGAGGACTTCGGCAGCATCGCCCCCGACAGCGTGCGGGGCGACGGCCTCACCCTGGCCCGCTCGGTCGGCGGCGCGCTGGCCACCATCCCGCCCACCAGCACGCCGATGCTCCCCGGTTGGGGCGCGGTGGGGGGCACCGGCGGCTACGGCCCCGAGTTCGCCAAGCCCCACTCGATGATCGTGGACCGCGGCGGCCGGCGGTTCTGCAACGACTCGTACTGGGTCGACATCGTGGCCAAGGCCCTGGCCCCCGGCGACCGCCACCTGCCGTTCTTCCTCGTCTGGGACGATCGCCACCGCCAGGCCTACGGGCTGGGCACCACCCCGCCGGGCGGCGAGTACCCCGAGGGGCTGGTGACCAGCGCCGCGACCCTCGAGGAGCTGGGCCAGCGGCTCGGCATCGACGGCGCGCAGCTGGCCGCCACCGCGGCCCGCTTCAACGAGCACGCGGCCCGCGGCGAGGACCCCGACTTCGGCCGGGGCGCCAGCGAGTACGTCCACCGCTTCTACGGGGACCACGCCCACGAGCCCAACTCGGTCCTGGGGCCCGTGGCCGAGCCGCCGTTCCACGGGATGCGCCTGCGCTTCGTGGGCACCGGCATCGGGTCCAGCGGCGTGCACATCGACGGCGACGGCCACGTGCTGGACACCGCGGGGCGGCCCATCGGGGGCCTCTACGCGGCCGGGTCGGTCGCCGCGCTGACCACCACCGGATCGGGCTACAACAGCGGCTACGCACTGGGCCGCGGGATCACCCTGGCGTACCTCATCTCCCACGAGATCTCCGGGAAGGAGTGCTGAGATGGCTGACATCGACGAGTTCATGGCCAAGCAGAAGCGGGGAGGGCCCAAGCCGACGATCGCCGACCCCGAGCCCCGCCAGCGCTACTGGCCCCTGGTCTCGGTCGACGACCACCTGCTCGAGCCCCGCGACACCTTCGAGGGCGGCCGGATGCCGGCGCACCTGCGCGACCGGGCGCCCCGCATCGTCGAGGACGCCAGCGGCCTGGAGCAGTGGCTCTTCGAGGACGTGAAGGTGCCCATCCAGGGCGGCAACGTCATGAAGAGCTGGAAGGCCGAGGACATGTACATCGGCCCGGTCCGCTACGACCAGATGCGCCGGGGCGCGTGGGACGTGCACGCCCGGATCAAGGACATGGACGTGGCCGGGATCTACGCCTCGCTGTGCTTCCCGTCCATGGTGTTCGGCTTCGCCGGCTGGCGGTTCATGAAGATGAAGGACCCCGAGCTCCGCCTGGCCAGCCTGCGCGCGTACAACAGCTGGATCCTCGAGGAGTGGGCCGGCGCCTACCCCGACCGGCTGATCCCGGCACAGGTCTCCGCGCTGTGGGACGCCGAGCTGGCCGGCGAGGAGATCCGCCGCAACGCCGAGCGCGGCTTCCACGCCGTGACCTTCAGCGAGAACCCCGAGACCCTGGGCCTGCCCAGCCTCTACAGCGGGTACTGGGACCCGTTCTTCGCCGCCTGCGAGGAGACGGGCACGGTGGTGAACCTCCACGTCGGCTCGTCGGGCACCACCATGCTGCCCAGCAAGGACTCGCCGGGCGAGGTCCTCTCCATCCTGTTCACGGTCAGCTCCCTGTCGGCCGCGGCCGACTGGATCTTCTCCAAGATCCCGGTCCGGTTCCCCGGCCTCAAGCTGGTGCTCTCCGAGGGCGGGATCGGCTGGGTGCCGATGCTGCTCGACCGGCTCGACTACATCGCCAACGAGTACGTGCAGGGCGGCATGAGCGACGCCTGGGACGGGGTCGACATCAGCCCCCGCGAGGTGCTGCTGCGCAACTTCTGGTTCGCGTCGTACTACGACCCCCGCACGATCGCGGTGGTCGACCAGGACGTGCGCAGCCACATCGTCTACGAGTCGGACTACCCCCACGCCGACTCGTCGTGGCCCGACACCCAGGAGATCCTGCGGCTCCAGTTCGAGGGCCTCGAGCCCTCCCTGGTCGACGACCTGGCCTTCCGCAACGCCTGCGAGCTCTTCTCGCACCCGCTCCCGCCGGTCGGGGCGTGGCGGGCCGAGCCGGCGGCCTAGGAGCCCCGTGGACTTCCAGCTCACCGAGGAGCAGGAGGAGCTGCGCAGCGTGCTGCGCAAGCTCCTCGAGACCCATTGCACCAAGGAGTGGCTCGACGACCTCGAGGCCCGCGAGGAGTACCCGTTCGACCTCTTCGCCCGCCTGGCCGAGCTCGGCCTCTACGGCCTGGGCGTCCCCGAGGAGCACGGCGGGGTCGGCGGCGGCATGGTGGACATCGCGGTGGTGTGCGAGGAGCTGGGCCGCTTCGGCGGCTCGGTGAACATGACCTACGTCCCCACCGCGGTGTTCGGCAACCAGACCGTGCTCGGCGGCGGGTCCGAGGAGATGAAGGCCCGCTTCCTGCCCCGGATGGCCGCGGGCGAGCTGCGCACCGCCTTCGCGCTGACCGAGCCCGAGGCCGGCTCCGACGCCGCCGCGCTGCGGACCCGCGCCGTGCTCGACGGCGACACGTGGGTCGTCAACGGCTCGAAGATCTTCTCCACCGGGGCCCACGTGGCCGACTACCTGGTGCTCAGCGCCCGCACCGGCTCGACCGAGTCCCGCCACGCCGGCGTCTCGGTCTTCATGGTCGACGCCCGCTCCGAGGGGCTGACCATCACCGGCATCCCCAAGCTGGGCCACAACGCGGTCAAGACCTGCGAGGTGGGCATCGCGGACGTCCGGGTCCCCGCCGACGCGGTGATCGGCGAGGTCGACAAGGGCTGGGGCGCGCTCCACAAGGCGCTCGACGCCGAACGCATCGCGGTGGCCGCCATCTGCACCGGGCTCTCCCAGCGCTGCACCGACATGGCCCTGGACTACGGGCGCCAGCGCGAGCAGTTCGGCCAGCCGATCGCCCGCTTCCAGTCGATCAGCCACATGCTGGCCGACATGGAGACCGAGACCGAGGCCTGCCGGCTGCTGACCTACAAGGCAGCCTGGCTGGCCGATCGGGGCCTGCCGGTCTCCAAGCTGGCGTCGATGGCCAAGACCTTCGCCACCGAGGCCGCCACCCGCCAGGCCACCCACGGGATGCAGGTCCTGGGCGGCTACTCGTACACCAAGGAGTACGAGATGGAGCGCTTCTACCGGGAGGCGAAGCTCTACGAGGTCGCCGGCGGATCGACGCAGATCCAGCGGAACATCATCGCCAAGGAGATGGGAATCCGATGAAGGAGAGGACTCGATGAAGATCGGCGCGACCGGGATGGTCACCCCGCCGGCCAAGGCCGTGGTCAAGACCGCCCAGCAGCACGAGGCCGCGGGCTTCGACTCGGCCTGGTGGCCGGACCACCTGATGGCCTGGCACCCCCAGAGCCTGTGGACCACCGAGTTCACCCCGCTGGCCCACCGCCAGCCCAACGCCCACGTCTTCCTCGACACCATCTCGTGCATGACCGCGGCCGCGGTGAGCACCGAGCGCATCCGCATCGGCTCGTCGGTCACCGACCCGATCCGCCGGCACCCGGCCATGCTGGCCCAGGAGTTCCTGTCGATCGACCACTTCTCCAACGGCCGCTGCATCTTCGGCCTGGGCACCGGCGAGGGCGAGAACGCCATCCCCTACGGCCTGTCGATCTCCAAGCCGGCCTCGCGCCTCGAGGACGCCCTCGAGATCATCCGGCTGCTGTGGGAGAACGAGGGCAACATCGCCTACGACTCGGAGTTCTGGCGCCACGAGGACGCGGTGCTGGGCCTGGGCCCGGTGGCCGAGGGCAAGTACCCGCCCATCTGGATCGCGGCCCACGGCCCGCGCATGCTCGAGATCGCCGGCCGGCTGGCCGACGGCTGGCTGCCCACGGTCATGAAGGCGCAGGACTACGAGGCCCGGCTGGCCAAGATCCTCGAGGCCCGGACCAAGGCCGGCGTGGAGCGGCCCTTCGAGGCCGGCCTGTGGGCCTACACGTGCGTGGGGGAGTCCAAGGAGGACTGCCTGCGGCTCTTCGAGCACCCCATGTACAAGGTCATCGCCCTCCAGCTCCCGGCCCACGTGTACGAGAAGCACGGCGCGCCCCCGCCCCTGGGCGACGGCACCTACGGCTTCAACGACTTCATCCCGTCGCGCTTCGACCGGGAGCAGATCCTCGAGGTGCTCGACAAGGTCCCGGTCGAGGTCGTGGCCGAGGCCATCCTGCACGGCTCGGTGGACGAGGTCGTGGCCGAGCTCAAGGACCTGGAGGCGGCCGGCTGCGAGCACGCCGTGCTCTGGAACGTCTCGTTCCTGACCGACGCCGAGCGGGTCGGCCCGAGCTTCGCGGCCATGGCCGAGGTCCAGAAGCAGGTCCAGTCGTGACCGGGGCCGGCTCCGCGGTCGTCGTCGGAGCCGGCGTCGGTGGACTGTGCGCCGCGGCCCGCCTGGCCGGGGCGGGCTGGCAGGTCACCGTCGTGGAGCGCCTGCGCCACGTCGGGGGGCGCTGGAGCACGCGCGAGGTCGAGGGCTTCAAGCTGCCGACGGGTGCCTTCCTCATCGCCATGGACGACCCGCTGGCCGACACCTTCACCGACCTCGGCATCGACTTCCCCGTGCGGGCCATCGAGGAGCGCACCGCCTACCTGATCGGCGGGCAGGTGGTGGGCACCGGCGACCGTGGGGGCCTGCGGGCCCTGGTGTCGGCCGCGGCCGACCAGGACGGCTCGGACGCCCACGCGGTGATGGCCGCGGTGCGGGGCGCGCTGGGCGGCGACGTGCCGGCCGGCGAGGACCCCCTGCCCGAGTGGCTGGCGAACCGGGGTGCGGGGGCCGCGGTGATCGACGCCATCCACTCCCTGGTCCAGGCCTTCATGGGCGTCAACGCCTCGGAGGTGTCGGCCCGGGCCTTCTTCGACTACCTGGTGGCCACCGCGGGGCGGGGCCGGCACGGCATCCCGCCCGAGGGCTCGCTGCGCCTGGCCCAGAACCTGGCCGACTTCGTGGTCGCCCGCGGCGGCGAGGTCCGCCTCGGGGCCGGGGTGACCGAGCTGGTGGTCGAGGGCGACCGCGTGGTCGGGGTCCGCACGCGGGCCGGCGACGAGCTGCGGGCCGACGTTGTCGTGTCCGACGTCGGCGTGGACGCCACCCGCGAGCTGCTGCCCGGGGGGCCGGCCGCGGCGCTGCCGGGCAAGGGCGAGGTGGCCTCGGCTCCGGGCATCACCTGCTTCATCGCCCTACAGGAGCCCTACTTCGACGTCCCGGCCCTGGTGGTCACCGGCACCCGCTGCGTGTGCCTGGTCACCACGCCCACGCTGGTCGCCCCCGAGCTGGCCCCCGAGGGCTGGCACTACATGGAGACCATCTCCACGTTCACCTCCTCGACCGACGACAGCGACCCCAAGGGCGAGATGCAGCGGCACCTGGCCGACGTCGACGACATCCTCCCCGGGTGGCGCGAGCGGGGAAGGCTCCTGCAGACCGCGACCTATCGCAGCTCGTGGCCGGTGTACCGGGCCTGGCCCGGCACCGACCCCCAGGAGCGCTTCCCGGTCCCCGGGCTGGCGCTGGTGGGCGACTCGGTGAAGCCGCACGGCTGGCCCGGCACCGGCGCCTCGGCCGAGAGCGCCCGCCTGGTGGTCGACGAGATCCTCGAGGAGGCCTGATGCCGGTCCACGTCACCAACCCCGAGCCGGGCCTGGGCCTGGTGGTCCTGGACCGGCCGGAGGTCCGTAACGCCTTCGACCTGGACCACCTGCTCCAGCTCGAGGCGGCCTTCACCTCGCTGGTCGACCAGCGGGCCCGGGCCGTCGTGGTCACCGGTGAGGGCGGGGCCTTCTGCGCCGGCGCCGACCTCGACACGGTCCGGGCCGCCGTCTCGCCCGGCGGCGACCGCAGCATCATGCAGGCCCAGATCGACGTGGTGACCCGGATCCTGCTGCTGCTCCAGGAGGCCCCGTTCCCCCTGGTCGCCGCGCTCGAGGGTCCCGCCGTGGGGGCGGGGATGGGCCTGGCCATGGCGGCCGACGTGCGCATCGCCAGCGAGTCGATGGTGTTCCTGACCGGGCACCTGCGGATCGCGGTGTCGCCCGACGGCGGCCTGTCGTACTACCTGGCCCGGGCGGTGGGCGCGGCCAGGGCCCGCTCGCTGTTCGTGCGCAACACGCCGATCGACGCCGCCGAGGCCCGCCGCCTCGACCTGGTCGACGAGGTCGTGCCCCGGGGCGAGGCCCTCGGCCGGGCCCTGGAGGTCGCCCGGGAGGTGGCCGGGACGGCTCCGCTGGCCCTGGTGAAGATGCGCGAGCTGATCGACGGGGCCAGCGCGTCGACCTTCGCCGACCACCTGGCCGCCGAGATGGCCGGCGTGCAGTCGCTGTGGCCCACGGCGGACTTCCTCGAGGGCGCCAGCGCGGTGCTCGACAAGCGCGCCCCGCGCTTCGAGGGCCGCTAGTCGAGGATGCGGTAGGCGATGTCCTGGCGGGACCGCTCGCCGAGCACCGAGCCGGCCGGGAAGCCCGGCCGGCCGGTGACGGGGTCGGTCCGGTGCCAGTCGAAGGCCACCACCCGCTCGGCGATGCGCCACTCGGTGCCGCGCCGCTCGAAGCGGTCGACGTAGCGGACCCCGGCGACCATGTCCCGGGCGCCGTCGTCGTCGACGATGCGGTGGTGCGCGGTGGCGTAGGTCTCGGTCGCCGCGACCCCGGCGTCGAGGTCGACGTCGACGAGCATCTGGCCGATCTGGTGCGAGGTCCGCTCGAAGCGGGGCATCAGGCCCTGGAGGTACTCGACGTAGGCGTCGACGTCGCCCTTGAAGGTGCCGTGGTCGTCGGTGGCGCCGGGCCAGTAGCAGGACCGCAGCAGCTCCCAGTCGAAGCGGTCGACGGCGCGGGTGTAGTTGCGCAGGACCCGGGTGATGGCGCGCTCGGCCAGCAGGGTCCGCAGCTCGTCGTCCACGCCGTGCTCAGTGCGCGGAGACCGAGTCGGGCCGCGTCACGTGGTCCGGGTCGATCTTCACGTCGAACAGCAGCGGCTTGGTCCGGTTGGCGATGATCTCGGGGATCGAGTCCAGGTCCTTGAGGTTCCGGATCGTCACGCCCTGGCCGCCGAGGGCGTCGGCGACCGGTGCCAGGTCGGGCCAGTTGTGCAGGGACAGCGTCGGGTCGAGGTCACGGGTCCGGAACTGGATGTGCTCGGCGCCGTAGGAGTCGTCGTTGAAGACGATGGTGACGATGTCCAGGCCGTTGCGGCAGGCGGTGCTGAACTCGGTCAGGCCGCCGAGCATGAAGCCGCCGTCGCCCGCGACGTGCAGGACCATCCGGTCGGGCTGGGCGGTGGCCGCGCCGATGGCGTTGCTCAGGCCCAGGCCGATGGAGCCGAAGTTGATCGTGAGCAGGAACGAGCGCGGGTCGGGGACCCGGAACATCGTGAAGCTGTCGAAGATGAAGCGGCCACCGTCGAAGACCAGGATGTGGTCGCGGGGCACGGCGGCGTCGAAGGCCAGGATGGCCGTGCGCAGGTCGACGGTGGTGTCGGTGCTGAGGTCCTCGTGGCCGCCGAGCGAGTACTCCGAGAGGCGCTGGGCCAGCTCGGGGGTGCGGAAGCCGGTGGGCTCGACCTCGGCCTCGTCGAGGTAGCCGACGATGGCGTCGGCCACCGACTTGGCGTCGCCCACGATGCCGGCGTCGGCCTTGAAGTAGTAGCCGAGGCGCTCGGTGTCGGTGTCGACGTGCACGACGCGCTTGTCGGCCAGGTAGGAGCCCTCGGCCGCGGTCCACCGGTTGAGCCCGGCGCCGAAGGCGATGATGCAGTCGGCGGCGAGGATCGTGTCGACCGCGACCGGGTGCGAGAGGGTGCCGAAGATGCCCAGGTCGTAGGGCTCGTCGCGGAACAGGTCCTTGGCCTTGAGCGTGGTGGCCACCGGGGCGCCGAGGCGGTCGGCCAGCGCGAGCAGGGCGGCCCGGGCCTCCACGGAGGTGGCCCCCCGGCCGGCCAGGACGATCGGGCGCTGGGCGGTGGCGATCATGCCCACGGCGCGGTCGAGCGCGGCGGGGTCGGGCTGGATGGCCTGGCGCTCGAGGGCCCCGAAGTCGGCCGCCTTGTACTCGACGTCCTCCCACTGGAACTCGTAGGGCATGTTGAGCACGACCGGCCGGCGCTCGTTGAAGGCCCGCCGGTAGGCGAAGGCCACGTCCTCGACCGCGGTGGCCGGCGAGCGCATCTGCTCGAAGCCGGCGCCGGTGGCCAGCACGACGTCGCGCTGGGGCACGTTCTGGAAGTTGTACTTGTCGACCACCGCGGTGTCGCCGGCGATGACCAGGATCGGCGTGCGGCCCTTCACGCCCTCGACCAGGGCGGTGACCGTGTTGGTCAGGGCCGGGCCGTGGGTGACGGTGGCCACGCCGACCTTGCCGGTGAAGTTGGCGTACCCGTTGGCGGCGAGGACCGAGGCGGCCTCCTGGGCCACGGCGATCCAGCGGGTGTGCTCGTAGTCGTTCACCCACCGGTCGACCATGAAGAGGTTGCCGTCGCCGATGAGGCCGAACATCGTGTCGACCCCGTTGTCGACGAGCGCCTTCGCGATCGCAGCGTGCACCTTCATGCGGCGAGCCCCTCCCCTTGGGGTGCCGCGCCAGCGGCGGCACCGTTGCGGGACAGGTTCCCAGGATCGAACGCTGAACGTCAAGGGGAGCAGTGATACCGTCCGTCCGTGCTGATCTGCTGCCACCACACGCTGCGCGACGTCACCTTCGAGGAGCGGGTCGCGGCCGCCGCCTCCGCCGGCTACGACGCCATCGGGATCAACCTGGGCGCCTACCGCCAGCTCGCCGACGAGGGCCGCACCGACGAGGAGCTGGCCGAGGTCCTGGCCGCCCACGGCCAGAGGGTCCACGAGATCGAGGCCCTGCGGAACTGGTCCCACGACGGGGAGGCCAAGGAGCGCTCCGACGCCCTGAGGGAGCTGGCCTTCCACATCGCCGACACCTTCGGGGCCACCTACCTCCAGGCCGTCGGCCCCTACGAGGGCGACCTGGCCCACGCCGCGGCGTCCTTCGCCGAGCTGTGCGACCGGGCCGCCGACCACGGCATGGTCGTGGGCCTGGAGTTCCTCCCCAGCATCTCCAACATCCCCGACGTCGCCACCGGGCGGGCCCTGGTCGAGGCGGCCGGCCGGCCCAACGGCGGGCTGTGCGTCGACTCCTGGCACTTCACCCGGGGCAACCCGGACTGGGACGCCCTGGGCGACCTCCCGGGCGAGCTGGTCAAGGGCATCCAGATCAACGACGGCACGATCGAGCCCGAGGCCCCCGACTACCAGCACGACGGCATCGCCAACCGGCGGCAGTGCGGC
>JBFWTJ010000093.1:0-12792 GCA_050247895.1 Acidimicrobiia bacterium | reverse complement strand
GTTGACCTGGAGCGGCGCACCGACGAGCACGTCGACGCCGACCACCACGACCAGCGCGGCCAGGGCCACCGCGGTGCCCGCCCCGGGGCGCGCCCGCTCGGCCAGGGCCGCGGCGCCGGCCACCGAGACGGCTCCCAGCCCGACCCACAGCAGGAAGGGTCCGACGGTGGTCACCGGACGGTCGGGCAGCCCGGCCAGGTAGGTCCCCGCGGCCGCCCCCAGCACGGCCCAGCCACCGGCCCGGGCCAGGCCCAGGACCCACCGGGCCGACCCGGATCCACGGCTGCGCACCTCGTGGGAGGCCAGGGCGCTGAGCAGGGCGAGCACGGCGACGAAGGCGATGGTCACGACGGGCACCATCCGATCACGGAACCCGGCCGCCTCCGCGGCATCCACCAGCTGCTCGGGCCGCCGCTCGCTCGCTGCGCCGACCCGGAAGCCCCGGCCCTCGACGTCGTCGGGGGCCGGCACGCCGACCAGCTCGAGGATGGTGGGCATCACGTCGGCGAGCTGCACGTAGCCGTCGCGGCGGGTGGTGGCCGAACGCAGGAAGCCGGGGGTCACCCCCGGGGCCTGCACCGCGACCACGCCCAGGTCGGGCTGGCCCCGGGGCGCCACCGGCGACAGCACGAGGACCGCGTCGCGGGCCGGGTCGACCTGGGCCAGGACCTCGGCCAGCAGCTCGTCGGCCCCTCGGCGGGCGGTGGCCCGCATGGCCCGCCCCTGCGTGGCGGTCGACCGACCGGCGTAGGACGCGGCCCGGGACAGGTCCGAGGCCTCGACCAGCACCACGCCGCGCTCGCCGGCCGGTGGCCAGACCCGCGCGAAGGCCTCGGCCACCCGGGCCGGGTCCATGCGCCGCCCGAACGGCGCGGTGGGCTCCCGTTCGAGCAGGTCCCGGCCCACCGCGCCGACGGGGACCCGGCCGTCCGAGCCCATGAGCGCGAGGGCCGCCTCCCGCCGGTAGGCGCCCTCCTCGGGCGGGTCGTTCTCGACGCCCTCGACCTCGTCGGCGTTGGCGATCACGGCCCGGCTCACCCCGGCGGCCTCGAGCAGGTCGCCGAGCAGGCCGACCTCGGCCCCGTAGGGCGACGACTCGTTGGCATCGCGGGCCGCGCCCAGGCCGAGGTACGCGATGCCCTCGGGCACCACGCCGAGCCGGCGCAGGAGCAGGTCGTGGGCGTCGAGCAGCCCGTAGGCCTCGTCCCCGTCGAGGGCCACGCCCCGGTCGATCACCGGGTCCACGGACCGGGTCCCCGCCCCCATGGTCAGGTAGGCGGTGACCGGCTCCGCGCCCCGCCGCCCGATCCGGGTCGACAGGTCGCCCACCGCCGCGCCGGACGCGAAGCGGTCGAGCGTCGGCATCGAGGCCTGGTCGACGTCGCGCCACGACACGCCGGGCATCGACACCACGACGAGGCGCTCGGCGCGGGGCAGGGGCGTCGCGGCCACCGCGCCCGATGCGGGGAGCAGGGCCGCGGGCACAGCCAGGGCGAGGGCCGCGACGACCAACAGGCCCGCGACCCGGCCGGTCCGGCCCGCGCGGTGGCCGCGCCCGGCGGTCACCGCAGGGCTCCTGTGACCGCCGGGCCGCCGGTCTCCTCGGCCCCCGGCGGTCCGTGCCGTGCGGTCAGGGCGGGGCCGACGCCGGCCAGCCGGTAGCCCAGGGCCACCAGTCCGGTGCCGGCGAGGGTGGTGACCGCCACCACCAGCAGGTCGGGGCCGCGCCCGGCTCCCACCTCCACGAGTCGGGGCCAGGCCCAGCCGAGTCCCGCGACCACGGCGGCCACGACGGCCACGCGGCCCAGCACCGGGGTCCACACCGTGGAGCCGACCGAGCCGTGCAGGTGGCGGGCCAGCACCACCGCACCGAGCCCGTAGGCCACCGAGTGGCCCAGGCCCAGCACACCCCCCCGGGCCGTCCCGTCGGCCAGGAGCGCCGCACCTCCCAGGACGGCGGTGCCGGCCAGGGCGGCGACGAGCGAGACGCCGCCCGGCGTCCGGCTGTCGCCCCGTGCGTAGCAGGCCCGGGCCAGCAACAGGAAGGCGCCGTAGGGGAACAGGCCGACGGCCAGGCCGGCCAGCGCCGCGGCGAGCAGCTCGGGTCCCGAACCGCTCGTGGCCCCGAACGACACCGCCCTCATGCCCGGCCCGGCCAGCACCACCAGGGCACCCGAGACGGGCAGCACGAGCAGCGCCATCCGCTCCACCGACCAGCGGAGGGACGCGGTGAACCGGGTCGGGTCGGTGGCCTCGGCGACCAGCTCGGGGAGGATCGTGGTGTGGATCGGCTGGGCCAGGATCCCGTAGGGCGCGAGGAAGAAGACCCAGGCCACCTGGTACGCGACGACCCCGCCCTCGACCGCGGAGCCGGCCACCACCGCGGCGCCGAGCAGCAGCCCGGCCCCGGTGTGCAGGACGACGCCCCAGCCCGAGTGGCGCAGCACCGCCGCCACCCGGGGGTCGCGGCCCGGCCAGCGTGGGCGCAGGGCGAAGCCCGACGCCCGGCAGGCGACCAGGAGCACGCCGACGAAGGCCAGCACGCCGCCGGTGCCGGCCACGATGAGCAGGACCCGCTCCCCCACCCCGAGGTCCAGGCCCGGCTCGGGCCCGGCCACGGCCCGGAAGGCCACGAGGGCGGCCACGGTCACCACCGTGTTGCCGATCGGCGCCGCGGCGGCGGCCACGAAGCGGCGCCGGGCGTGCAGCGCGGCGATGGCCACCGTGCCCGCCGCGTAGAGCAGGACCTGGGGGACGAAGAAGCGGAGCAGCTCGGTCACCAGCACCCGCTGGTCGGCGGCCACCGCGGTGGGGACCCCGGCGGTGAGCAGCCGGGCCAGCAGGGGGGCCAGGGCGATGCCCAGGACCGCGACGGCGCCGAGCCCGGCCAGGGCGGCACCGAGCACGCCACCGGCGACCCGCTCGGCGCCGTCCTGGTCGTCGGCGTCGAGCAGGCCCACGAACGTGGGGACCAGCACGGCCGACAGCGCGCCGGCGGCGAGCAGTTCGAAGAGCACGTTCGACACCGAGTTGGCCGCGCCGAACGCGTTGCCCAGGTAGGTGGTCCCCAGGACCGCCGCCACCACGAGGATCCGGACGAAGCCCAGGACCCGGGCCAGCGCGGTGACCGTCCCCATGCCGGTGGCGGCCCGGCTCACGCTGGGGCGCGGCGCGGCCGCCGCTGGTCGCGGGTCGTTCACGGGCGACGAGGCGCCGGCAGGAGCCGTGCGGCGTCGGCGCCCACGCCGTAGTGCCCGACCACCTCGTCGCCGAGGTCTCCCACGGCCAGGACCAGGGCGACCAGGCCGGCGGCGTGGTCCAGGTGGTCGACCGTCGACAGGCGGGCGGCGATGTCCTCGGCCGAGCGCAGGGGGCCGACGAAGGTGATCCTGGGGTCGGCGTCGACGGGCGGTTCCCCCTCGGGGACCGACAGGTCGGCGAGGCCCTGGGCCGCCACCACCGAGATGGCGTTGTCGGGCGCGGCCAGGTGCTCGGCCAGGGCCCGGGCGACCTCCTGGTTGGCCGCGTCGGGCCGCAACGAGGAGACCACCACGTAGCGGACGGCCTCGCCGGCCGGGACGACCGGGCCTTCCCGGCCCCCGTCGGGGCGGCGCGAGTCGATGAACCCGCGCTCGATCAGCGCGGCGGCGATGGGCGCCTCGACCTCGTCGGCCCCGTCGACCTCGTCGTCGCTCGCGGCCCCGGACCCGGCTCCCTCCTGGCGCTCGCCGGCCTGGTCCCCGACGTCGTCCTCCCCGGTCCCCTCGGCGGCCTCGCCCGACCCCTCGCCGTCGCCGGGACCCGGGGAGCCGTCACGGGCCGCGGTGGCGAGCTCCTCGCCGAGCTGGATGGCGGCGTTGCGGCGCAACCGGTCGGGCTGGTCGCTCACCACGCCGAGGACCTCACCCAGCTCGGCCCGCTCGTCGGCGTCGTCGAGGTCCCAGCGGTCGGTCAACCACCAGGTGCCGGCCACCTCGGCGTCGGCCGCGGCCAGCGCGGCCACCGTGGCCTCGACGAGCTGCTCGTCGGTGCCCCGGGTGGCCACCACCAGCAGGGGCACGCCCTCGAGCCGCCCGGCCAGGAGCTGGGCCGGCAGATGCTCGGCGAAGGCGTCGTCGATGTCACGCTCGCGGGTCAGCTCGATCTGGAGGGCGTCGTTGCGGGCGTTGGTCTCGTTCACCCGGCTCTGGACGGTGTCGAGCTGGCTCTTGAGCGTGTCGACGGTGACCCGGTCCAGGAAGGTCGAGCCGAGGGTCAACCCGATGCCCAGGGCCAGGAAGACCGCGGTGATGCTGACGATGTGGTAGCGGAGGTTGATCATCCGGTGAGGGTGAGCCAGTAGCCGCGCAGGACCAGGCGGACGGGCTCGCTGATGAGCGTGATCACGACCAGGGTGAACACGGCGGACAGGACGAGCAGGAGCAGGTCGCGCTTGCGGACCCGGTGCCGGTAGAGGCGGCTGACGCCCTTGGCGTCGACCAGGATCGGCCCGACCTTGATCCGCACCAGGAACGTCGAGGCCATGCCGGCACGGCCCTTGTCGAGGAACTCCACCATCGACGAGTGGGTGCCGACGGCCACGATCAGCTCGGCGCCCTTCTCGTAGGCCAGCAGCATGGCGATGTCCTCGCTGGTGCCGGGCGTGCCCCACACGGTGTGGTCGAGGCCCAACCGCTCGAGGCGCGCCGCGCCGGGCGCGCGGCCGTCGGCGTACCCGTGCACCACCAGCTCGGCCCCGCAGCGCAGCGCGCCCTCGCTGACCGAGTCCATGTCGCCGATGATCACGTCGGGTCGCAGGCCCAGCTCGATGAGGGCGTCGGCCCCGCCGTCGACGGCGATGAGCAGCGGCTGCATCTCGGCCAGGTAGCCCGAGCGCCGCAGGGTGACCAGGTCGTCCTTGTAGTCCGGGCCCCGCACGACGATCAGGACGTGGCGGCCCTTGGGGTCGAAGTCGAGGTCGGGCAGCTCGGGGTCGTCCACCAGCAGGTGGCGCTCCCGGCGCAGGTACTGGAGCGTGTTCTCGGCGAAGCGGGCCAGCTCGTCGCCCATGGTGCGGCGGGCCTGGTCGATCTCGGTCTCCACCGACTGCATCGTCTGGCGGACCCCGCGGGCCACCTCCTCGCCGTCGAGGAGCACCCGGTCGCCCTCCACGGTGAGGATGCGGCCCTCCGAGATCGTGTCCAGGACGTGGCTGCCCACATCGTCGACCAGGGGGATGCCCGCCGCGCAGAGCAGCAGCGGGCCGACGTTGGGGTACCGGCCGGTGATCGACGGGGCGGCGTTGACCACCGCGGCCGCCTGGGCCTCGATGATCGTCTCGGCCGCCACGCGGTCGATGTCGACGTGGTCGATGACCAGCACGTCGCCGGGCTGGGCCCGGGCCACCACGCGCTTGGTCCGGCGGTCGACCCGGGCGATCCCGGTGACGGCCTCGTCGTCGACCCGTCGGGCCATCAGGACGCCTCCCGCTCCAGCAGCCCGGCCCGGGCCGCGGCGAGCAGCTCCTCGGCGTGGCCGCGCGCCGCGGGGCTGTCGGGCTGGCCGCTGAGCATCCGGGCGAGCTCCACGACCCGCCGGCCGTCGTCGAGCCGTTCGACGACCGAGACCGTGTCGTCGCTCCCGTGCCGCTTGGTCACCTGCACGTGGGCGTCGGCGAAGGCCGCGACCTGGGGCAGGTGGGTGACGACCAGGACCTGGCGCTCGGCGCCGAGTCGGGCCAGCGCCCGCCCGACGGCGAGCGCCGCGGTGCCGCCGACGCCGGCGTCGACCTCGTCGAACACCAGGGTGCCCGGCCCCGCGGTGAGGACCAGGCGCAGGGCCAGCATGGCGCGGGCCAGCTCGCCGCCCGAGGCGACCTTGGCCAGGGGGGCCGGCGGGCTGCCCGGGTTGGCCGCCAGGGTCAGCGAGACGTCGTCGGCCGGGTCGGGCCCCTCCACGGCGACGCCGAGCCGGGCGCCGGGCATGGCCAGCTCCACCAGGTGGGCCTCGACCGCGGCGCCCAGCCCCGGCGCGGCCCGGCGGCGCGCCGCGGCGACCGCGGCCGCCGCCGTGGCCAACTCGGCCAGGGCGGCAGCGCGCCGGGCGTCGAGCTCGGCCGCCCGGCGGTCGTGGTCCTCCAGCTCGGCCAGGCGTGACCGGGCGGTGGCGGCGAACTCGATCACCTCGGCCAGCGTGTCGCCGTACTTGCGGCGCAGCTCGTGGAGCCGCTGGCGGCGCGCCCGCACGTCGGCGAGGGCCTCGGGGTCGTCCTCGATGGCCTCGGCCCGGCCGCGCACCTCGCCGACCAGGTCGGCCAGCTCGGCCTGCACGGCGCGCAGGCGCGCCTCCGCGGCCGCGAAGGGCGCCCGGCCGGCCAGCGCCGCCACCGCCGCGCCGGTGCGGTCGATGGCCCCGTCGTCGTCGGCGAGCAGGGCCAGGACCTCGGCCGCGGCCTGTCGGTGGGCGCCGGCCTGGGCCAGCTCGTCCTCCCGCGCGTCGAGGCGCTCGTCCTCGTCGGGGTCGTCGAGCCCGGCCTCGTCGAGCTCCTCGACCTGGTAGCGGAGCAGGTCGATCTCACGGGCCCGGGCCCGCTCGTCGCCGCCGAGCGCGGCCAGCGCCTCGTCGATCGCCCGCACCTCGGCCCGGGCCCGGCGGAGCGGCTCGGGGTCGATGCCGGCGAACCGGTCGAGCGCCCCACGCTGCACCGCGGTCGACAGCAGCGACTGGTGGGCGTGCTGGCCGTGGAGGTCGACCAGGCGCCGGCCCACCTCGGCCAGCGACGCCACGGTGGCCAGGCGCCCGTCCACGTAGGCCCGGCTGCGACCGCTTCGGGGCACGGCCCGGGCCACCACGACCTCCTCGTCGCCCTCGTCGCCGTCGAGGACGAAGCGACCCTCGACCCACGCCTCGTCGGCGCCGGGCCGCACGACCTGAGGATCGGCCCGGCCGCCCACGAGCAGCTCGATGGCGCCCACCACCAGCGTCTTGCCGGCACCGGTCTCCCCCGTCACCGCGGTCAGGCCCGGTCCCAGCAGGAGCCGCAGCTCCTCGATGACGCCCAGGTCGCGCACGGCGAGCTCGACGAGCATCAGGGCGTGTCCCCCCGGGCGGGCCGGGAGCGTTCGGTGGTGGGTGGAGGTCTCAACGGTCGAACAGTGCGAACTTTGTCTTGAGGATCTGGAGGAAGTCGCGCCGCCCGAAGGTGACGAGTCGAACCGAGAGCGCGGCGGCGGTGCAAGTCATCCGGTCGCCCTCGGCGAGCTCGCCCAGGGTACGACCATCCACGCTCAACGTCGCAGGGCGGTGCCCCGCGACGGTCAGGGTGAGCTCGTCGTCGGGCTCGAGGACCAGGGACCGGTCGAAGAGCATGTGGGGCGAGACGGGGGTCAGGAGCATGGCCCGGTGGGTGGGGGCCACGATGGGACCCCGGGCCGACAGCGAGTACGCCGTCGAGCCCGTGGGGGTGGCCACGATCAGGCCGTCGGCCGCGTAGGTGATGAACACCTCCCCGTCGACCTGGACCGACAGGCGCACGGTGTGGCCCATCGGGGTCTTCTCCAGGACGGCCTCGTTGAGGGCCAGGTGGGTCTCCCGGGTGCCGTCGGCGCGCTCCACGGTGGCCTCGATGAGCATGCGGCTCTCGATCCGGTGCCGGCCGGCCAGCACGTCGTCGAGCGCGCCGAGCACGTCGTCGGGCTCGACTTCGGTCAGGTAGCCGAGCTGGCCGACGTTGACCCCCAGGATCGGCACGCCCTGGGCCGAGACCAGGTCGACCGTGCGCAGCATCGTGCCGTCGCCGCCCAGGCTCACGGCCAGGTCGAGGCCCTCGGCCAGCCGGTCCTCGGCCCAGGCGTGCTCGCCCAGGTCCGACACCGTGGCGTCGCCGACGGGCAGGCGGACCTCGTGCCCGCGCGCCGCCAGCCACGCCGTGAGCTCCCGGGCCAGCTCGGCCGCCTGCTCCCGCTCGTGGTGCAGGACGAGCCCGACGGCGCTCACCGTGGCGACCCGACCGACGCCACCACGGCGTCCAGGTCGACGGCGGGGGGCACGGCGGGAGGCGGCGGGGCCACGGCGTGGACGAGGAACTCGACGTTGCCGTCGGCCCCGGTCAGCGGCGAGGGCATGGCGCCCATGATCGTCGCTCCGAGCCCCTCGAGCGCGGAGGCGACCTCGCCCAGCACCCGCCGCCAGGTGGCCGGGTCGCTGACGATGCCCCGGCCCCGCCCGACCTCGGCCCGCCCGGCCTCGAACTGGGGCTTGACCAGCAGGACCAGGTCCGCACCCGGTGCGACGACGCCGAGGGCGGCGGGCAGCACGGTGCGCAGCGAGATGAAGGACAGGTCGGCCACCAGGACCTCGACCGGCGGATCGAGGTCGCCGGGGCGCAGGTGCCGGGCGTTGGTGCGCTCGCGGACCTCGACCCGCGGGTCGTCGCGCAGCCGCGGGTGGAGCTGGCCGTAGCCCACGTCGAGGGCGACCACCCCGGCGGCCCGGCGCTGGAGCAGGCAGTCGGTGAACCCCCCGGTGGACGCGCCCAGGTCCAGGGCACGTCGCCCTGCCACCTCGACCGCGAAGGCCTCCAGCGCGGCGTCGAGCTTCTCGCCGCCCCGGCCCACGAAGCGCCGGGCCGGGCCCTCGACGACCACGGCCTCGTCCGGCCCGACCAGGCGCGACGCCTTGGTGGTGGGCACGCCACCGACGCGCACCCGCCCGGCGTCGACCAGGGACCGGGCCTCCTCGCGGCTGGTCGCCAGCCGGCGGCGGACGAGCTCGACGTCGAGCCTTCGGCGCGGCACGGCCGGGCTACCCGGCCGTGCCGGTCAGGACGGGTCGGTGGCCTCGGGGGCGGCCTTGCGAGCCGCCTTGCCCGCCGCGGCCTTGCGAGGGGCGGCCTTGCGGGCCGCGGCCTTGCGGGGCGCGGCGCCCGACGCGTCGAGCTTGGCGATCTTGCGCTCCAGCCGGGCGATGTCGTCCCTGGTGGCCAGCCCGAGGTTGGAGATCTGCTGGCGGATCTCCTTGCGCACGGTGGCGGTGAGCTTCTCGGTGTTCTGCCGGCTGCGCTCGAGCAGGTCGGCCGCGGCCTCGCGGGCCTGCTCGGTCTGGACCTCGCCCGCCCGGACCAGGTCCTTGACGATGGCCTCGGCCCGGGCCTGGGTCATCGAGGTCAACGCCATGCCCGCGTCGAGGTACTTCCTGAGGAGGTCCTTGTCGGCCATGCCCGGAGCCTACGGGCCCACCCCCACTGCTTGCAAAAGTACGCAAGTGCATGTCTGTGGTGCGCACTAGGTCGGGCCGAGGTCGACCGGCGCCTCCCGCCGCACGAGCGCGGCGAGGTCGACCGCCACCACGTCCGGGGCCGGCTCGACGGGCAGGTCGCCCGGCCCGGTCACCCCCGACAGCACCAGCGCCCAGCGGTAGCCCAGCGCCCGGGCGAAGGCGCCGTCGGTCTCGGCCCGATCCCCCACCATCGTGGCCTCGGGTCCGAGGCGGGCTCGCACGAGGTCCACCATCGGGGACCACGGCTTGCCCGCCACCACGGGTTCGGCACCGGTCGCGTAGGCCACCGCGGCGACGATGGCGCCGCCGCCGGGGATCGGGCCCTCGGGGGTCGGGTAGGTGGCGTCGGTGTTGGTGGCGACGAGGCGGGCACCGGCCTCCACGGCCCGGAACGCCCTGCGCAGCCCGTCGTAGTCGAAGTCGGTGTGGAACCCGACCACCACCGCCTCGGCGGGACCGGTGGCCACCACCGTGGCGCCCCGCGACCCGACGGCCTCGACCACGCCCGGACCGCCGCACACCAGCACCCGCTCGCCCGGCTCGACCAGCGTCGCCGCGGCCAGCGCCGAGGTGACCACCGACCCCGCCGCGTCGATGCCGGCTCGGGCCAGCTTCGCCTCCTGGTCGGCCAGGGTCGGGAACGAGTTGTTGGTCGCGAACAGGACCTGCTCCCCCCGGGCCCGCAGCTCGGCCACCGCCGCAGCCGCCCCGGCCAGGGGCACCTCGCCCAGCCACACCACGCCGTCGAGATCGAGGACCCAACCCACCGGCGCAGCATGCCAGGTGGGAGCCTCCGGCCGATTCCTGGAAGGATCGGACCCGTGGCTCGCTTCGATCCCTTCCCCGCCGTCCGCTACGCCGCCGACCGCGTCGAGCTGGCCCGGGTCGCGGTCCCGCCCTACGACGTGATCGGCGACGACGAGCGTGCCGCGCTGGCCGCCCGCCACGACCGCAGCGCGGTGCGGATCGACCTCCCCGTCGAGGAGGGCGGGGTCGACCGCTACCAGGTGGCCCACGACCTGCTGGCGGCCTGGCTCGAGGACGGCACCCTGGTCCGCGACGAGGAGCCGACCTTCACCGTCCACCGCATGAGCTACGTCGACGACGCCGGCCGGGAGCGCCACACCACCGGGGTGGTCGGTGCGCTGGAGCTGACCGAGCCGGGCACCGACATCCTCCCCCACGAGCACACGACCCCCAAGGCCCGGACCGACCGCCTCGACCTGCTCCGCTCCTGCCGGGCCAACCTCTCGTCGATCTGGGGCCTGTCCCTGGCTCGGGGCCTGACCGAGCTCCTGCCCACGGCCGAGCCGCCCCTGGCCCGCTTCGCCGACGACGGCGGCGTGACCCACACCGTGTGGCGGATCGAGGACCCCGAGGCGCTGGCCCGGATCTCGGCCGCGGTGGCCGGGGCACCGGTGGTGATCGCCGACGGCCACCACCGCTACGAGACCTCGCTGGCCTACAAGGCCGAGCGCACCGCGGCCGAGGGCGACCCCGGCCCGGCCACCGCCGCGATGACCTACGTCGTCGAGCGCGTCGAGGACGAGCTCGAGGTCCGGGCGGTCCACCGGCGGCTCACCGGCCAGCCCGCCGGGTCGGACCGCGGCGAGGCGCTCGAGCCGTGGTGCGAGCCGCTGGGCCCGGCCCCGGCCGGCGGCGAGGTCACCGCGGCGCTGGTCGCGCAGGGCGCGCTGGCCGTCGTGCAACCCGGCGGCGAGGTGCTCGTCCGCCCCCGACCCGAGGCCCTGGCCGGCACCCGGGACCTCGACTCGAGCCGGCTCGACGTCGCCCTGGCCGCACTGGACGGCGTCACGGTCACCTACCAGCACGGCGTGGACCACGTCCGCGCCGCGGTCGCCTCGGGGGCGGCCGACGCCGGGGTGCTGCTGCGCCCGGCCACGGTGGCCCAGATCGAGGCCACCGCCCACGGCGGCGAGCGCATGCCGCCCAAGACCACCTTCTTCCACCCCAAGCCCAAGACCGGGCTGGTGTTCCGGCTCCTCGATTGAGCCGGGCGCCTCAGCCCGACCCGAAGACCCGCCAGGGCGCGGAGGGGTCGAACCTCAGCACCGCGGCCGGGGGCCCGAAGAGCTGGCGGTCGACGGTGAAGGCGCCGCCCAGGCCCTCGAAGGTGAGGTAGTCGACCGCGACCAGGGTGCCACCGAAGAAGCGCAGGATCTCCGCCTCGTAGCGCTCACCGGTGTCCACGGTGTAGGTGCCCAGCCCCGTCGCGCCGGTCGACCCGACGGTGAGCAGCCGCGTCCCGGACTCGACGGCCTCGCTGCGGGCGTGGACGTGGCCGGCCACCACGAGGGGGACCCGACCCACCGACGCCGCGGCCTGGCGCAGGTCGTGGACGGCGAGGACGTCGGGCTCGTCGCGGGCGACCAGAGCCGCGACGATCGGCGCCGACGCCTCCTTGCGCTCGTTGGCCTCCTCGGTGGAGACCTCGTTGCTGGCGGTGAACGTCGGGTCGGCCACGCCCAGGACCCGGACGCCGCCGATCTCGACCGTCTCGCCGTCGAGGAGCACGACGTTGGGCACCGCCGCGAGCTGGGCCCGCACGGCGGTGGAGTCGTGGTTGCCCGGCACGAAGTACCAGGGCACGCCGACCTGGGCCACCAGGTCGCCGATGCGGCCCTCGAAGGGCACCCCGAAGGTCGTGAGGTCACCCGTGTCGAGGACCGCGACGACCGCGAAGTCGCGGGCCAGCCGGTCCACCAGCTCCACGGCCAGGGGGTTGAGGTGGATGTCGCTCACGTGGAGGATGGCGGTCTCGCCCGCCGCGCCCCCGGGCAGCTCGTCGGCGCTGGCCGCGTAGAGGTCGGCCAGGCGGCCCGACAGGACCGCGACGCGGTCGGCCACCGCCTGGTCGAGGTCGCCCAGGTTCTGCTGGACCGAGCGCAGGATGCCCGGGGCCCGTTCGAGCGCGCCCTCGAAGCGGGGTTCCCGGAACGCGGTGAGGTCGTAGGGCCCCCAGACCGACAGCAGGAGCCCGCCCACGGCCAGGATCCCACCGGCCGCGCCGACCAGGGCGTCCCACCAGCGGCGACCCGGCACGAGCAGCCCGGCGACCGCGCCGGCGCCGACCGCCACCAGGGCGACGCGCCCGGCGAAGCGGCGGAGCAGGTTGCCCACGTCCGCCTCCATGTCGTTCCGGAGGCGGTCGAGCGGCTGGGGTCCCACCGCCACCGACTGCACGCCCTCGACGTCGACCGAGGTGACCCGGGCGGTGACCGCGACCGGCGCCCGGTGGGTCCGGGCCGTGATGCGCCCGAGCGGCGGTAGCTCGACGACCGTGCGGCCCTGCCCGGTGGCCCGGGCCTGGATCTCGACCCGGCCGGGGCCGGCCTCGCCCTCCACCGTGCCGAGCGGCCCGAGCGCGGCGACCGCCACGCCGGCCCCGAAGGCCAGGGTGAGCACGGCCCGCACGATCGCCCGCCGGCGGCTCGACCGCCGTTCCGGTGGCGGTCGAGCTGTCGAGGCCTCCTGGGCGCCGGGCGCGCCGTCGCGCTCCCGGCCCTCTCCCGGGTC
>JBFWTJ010000092.1:0-12842 GCA_050247895.1 Acidimicrobiia bacterium | reverse complement strand
GACCTGCTCGGCGAACACCCAGATCCGGTTCAGAGCCATCTCTCCCTCTCCTGGTTCCGGCGCTCTCAGAGGACCTTGAGGCCCTCGAGGAAGGCCACGACCTTCTGGAAGCCCTCGCCGTCGTCCTCGACGATCTCGCCGGCCTCGCGGGCCGGGGCGTCCTCGACGGTCACGATCTGCTGGCCCGCTCCGGCACTGCCCACCTGCCCGGCGTCGAGGCCGAGGTCGGCCACGGTGAGCTGGTCGACGGGCTTGGACTTGGCCGCCATGATCCCCTTGAACGAGGGGTAGCGGGGCTCCACGACCCCGGCGGTGACCGACACGACCGCGGGGGTGGGCGCCTCGACCACGTCGTAGCCGGCCTCGGTCTGGCGCTGGACCTTGACCTGGCCCCCCTCGACCTGGATGTCCTTGGCGAAGGTGACCGAGGGCAGGCCCAGCAGCGCGGCGACCTGCTCGGGCACGGTGCCGGTGTAGCCGTCCGACGACTCGGTGGCCGCCAGCACCAGGTCGGGCTCGGCCCGCTTGATGGCGGCGGCGAGGACCTTGGCGGTGTCGAGCGCGCCGGCGCCCGACAGGGCGTCGTCGGAGACCAGGATGGCCTTGGCCGCGCCCATGGCCAGGGCGGTGCGCAGGCCCGAGGTCTCGCCGTTGGGGGCCATCGACACGAGGGTCACCTCGCCTCCGCCGGCCTTGTCGACCAGCTGGAGGGCCATCTCGACGCCGTAGCTGTCTGACTCGTCGAGGATGAGCTTCCCGCTGCGGTCGAGCGTGTGGTCCGCCTCGAGCTTGCCGGGCTCGGCCGGATCCGGGATCTGCTTCACACAGACGACGACGTGCATCGGGGCATCGTGACAGCCGCGGAAAGCACCCGCCAAATCTCACGCGCCCCCTGACCACCGGGGTGGTCAGACTCCTATGCTCGACCGCATGAGCTCGCGCACGGTGCCCGCCACGACCTTCAAGGCCACCTGCCTCCGGCTCCTCGACGAGGTGGAGCGCACGCGCGCCACGATCGTCGTGTCCAAGCACGGCCGGGCGGTGGCCCAGCTGGTCCCGATCGACGAACAGCCCCGGCGCCCGCTGGAGGGCAGCGTGACCTTCGTGGTCGACGACGAGGAGCTGCTCTTCTCGACCCGCGGCGGCGGGCCCGGGCCGCGGTGATCCTGCTCGACACGCACGTCGCCCTCTGGTGGGCGACCGAGCCGTCGCGCATCTCACCCCGGGTCGTGCGGGAGCTGGCCACGAGCGAGCGCATCCACATCTCCCCCGCCACCTGCTGGGAGATCGCCGAGCTGGTGGCCATCGGCCGCATCGAGCTCGACCGCGACGTCCACGTCTGGATGCACGGCCTGTGCACCAAGGAGCGGGTCACCATCACCCCCATAGATCCGGCCATCGCCACGTCCGCGGGCATGCTGCCGGGCCAGGGCTTCCCCGGCGACACCGCCGACAGCCTCATCTACGCCACGGCGCGGACCTTCGACCTCCCCCTGGCCACCAAGGACCGACGGCTGCGGGACCACGCCCGGCTGGCCGGCGACGTCCGCTGCATCTGGTAGGCGGCTCTCCGCGGTGCGCCTGCTGCTCCTGGTCAACTCCTCGGCCTCCTCGGTCACCGCCCGGGGCCGCGTCGTCATCCAGAAGGCCCTCTCGGCCGACCACGAGGTGGCGGTGGCCGAGACCAGCCGGCGGGGCCACGCCACCCGCCTGGCGCTCGACGCGGCCTCCTCGGGGGTCGACGCCGTCGTGGTGCTCGGGGGCGACGGGACCCTCAACGAGGCGGCCAACGGGCTGGCCGGCACGGCCTGCGCCCTGGGCGTGCTGCCCGGCGGGTCGACCAACGTGTTCGCCCGCACGATCGGCCTGCCCAACGACCCCATCGAGGCCACCGGCGTGCTGCTCGACGCGCTGGCCCGGGGCCGGGTCCGCCGGGTCGGGCTGGGCTGGGTGAACGGCCGGTACTTCCTGTTCCACGTCGGGCTGGGCTTCGACGCCGCGGTGGTGGCCCAGGTCGAGCGGCGGTCCGGGCTGAAGCGCTACGCCAGCCACCCGCTGTTCGTCTACTCGGCCTTCGCCACCTGGCTCCGCGGCTACGACCGCCACCGGCCCCGGTTCGCGGTCCACCACGCCGACGGCACGGTCGTCGACGACGGCTACCAGGCGATCTGCCTGAACACCAACCCCTACACCTTCCTGGGCAACCGTCCCCTGGAGCTGGCCCCCGACGCCGGCCTCGACCGGCCCCTGGCCGTGCTCACCCTGCGCACGCTGGACTTCGGCCGCACGCTGGGCCTGATCGCCTCGGCCCTGGCCTCGGGCCGCCACCTGCGGGCGTCGCGCTGGACCGACTACCGGGCCGACGTGTCCGAGCTGGTCGTGGAGGGCTACGGACCGTTCCCCTACCAGGTCGACGGCGACCACCTGGGCGACGTCGAGCGCCTGGAGATCCGGCACCGGCCCGACGTGCTGGACCTGGTGGTGCCGGTGCGCGCGGAGGCGGACGCCGGGGGCGCGAAGACCTCCTTTTCGTAATGAAAAAAGTCCTTGCCGCCGACGGGAAGGTTTCGCTACGGTTAACGGGCTTCACAGCCGCACTCGTCCTTTCCCCCTGATTGGGGCGGCATGTGAACTTCGTCACAAGAACTTGTGACCAGACCCTGCCGTGGAGGTTGTCGTGGCCCTCGCCCAGCCGCTCCCCCTGACCCTCGAACGCGATGACTGGCGCGACCTGGCGTCGTGCCGTGACACCGACCCCGACCTGTTCTTCCCGGTCGGCACCACCGGTCCGGCCATCGAGCAGATCGAGAACGCCAAGGCCGTCTGCTCGCAGTGCGAGGTCCAGTCCCTCTGTCTGGAGTACGCGCTGATCACGAACCAGGACTCGGGCATCTGGGGCGGGACCTCCGAGGAGGAGCGGCGCCAGCTCCGCAAGCAGTACCTCGCCCGGCAGCGCAAGAGCGCCTGACGCTCCGCCCCCCGGGCGAACCACGGAGGCCCCCGGCTCGTTCCGGGGGCCGCTTCGCGTCCGGGGTCAGGCCTCGGCCACCTGCGCCGGCACGGCCAGGGTGATCACGGTGCCCGGGCGCGTGGGGCTCCCCCCGCCCGAGGTCGACCGGATCGTCCCCCCGAGCTCGGACTCGACCAGCGTGCGGACGATCGACAGGCCCAGGCCGGCGACAGAGGCCAGGTCGGCGCCCCCCGGCAGGCCCACCCCGGTGTCGGCCACCGAGACCTGGAGGGTCTCCCCGTCGTTGGACAGGTGGACCGTGACGGCGCCCTTCTCGCCGTCCAGGTCGACGCCCCGGGGGAAGGCGTGGTCGAGCACGTTCTGGAGCAGCTCGTTGAGCACCACGGCCAGGGGTGTGGCCACCGCGGCGGGCAGCTCCCCGGCGTCGCCCAGCACCCGGAACTCGAGCGGGCGGTCCGGCGATCCCATCCCCTCCTCCACCATCCGCACCAGGGGCCGCACGATGTCGACGAAGGCCACGTCGGCCCCGCCCTCGCGCGACAGGGTCTCGTGGACCAGGGCGATCGACCGGATCCGCTGGACCGACTCCTCGATCGCGCTCTTGGCCTCCTGGGACTCCAGGCGCCGGCCCTGGAGCCGCAGCAGCGACGAGATCGTCTGGAGGTTGTTCTTCACCCGGTGGTGGATCTCGCGGATCGTGGCGTCCTTGGACATGAGCAGCCGGTCCCGGCGGCGCAGCTCGGAGATGTCCCGGGACAGGACCACCGCGCCGGTCACCACGCCGTGGTCCTTGAGCGGGATGCAGCGGATCAGCACCGTGGCGTTCCCCCGCTCGATCTCCTCGGTGACCGGCGCGCCCATCGTGAACGCGGTGCGGACCATCGTCTCGTCCAGGCCCAGCTCGCCGAAGCGCAGGCCCTCGGCGTTGGCGTGCACGCCGATCCGGTGCAGGACCGACACCGAGTTGGGCGACGTGTACTCGACCCGTCCCGCCGGGTCGAGCAGCATCACGCCGTCGCCGACCCGGGGCGCCTCCTCGGGCTCGGAGCTCTCGGCGTCGAAGGGGTAGTCGCCGTTGGCGATCATCCGGGCCAACCGGTTGAACACGTCGACGTAGGTGCGCTCGAGCTCGCCGGGCTGGCGGCCGAACGACGGCGCCGACTCCCGGGTCATGACCCCCACCACCTCGCCCCGGCAGCGGACCGGGATGCACAGCACCCGCACCCGCTCCTTGAGCGCGGAGATCGTGATCTCGCCCTCGATGATCTCGCCCAGGCGGAACGCCCGGGCCAGCAGCGGGCGCTCCTCGGTGTCGACCACCGTGCCGATCCAGTCGGCCCGGTAGACGGTCTGGCTCGTCGTGGGCCGCACCTGGCCCAGCACGATGAACTGCTCGTCGCCTCCGGCCAGGGGGGCGAACAGCAACAGGTCGGCGAAGCAGAAGTCGGCCAGCAGGCCCCACCCGGCCACCAGCCTCTGCATGTGGGCGATGGCCGGCCCCTCCAGGGGGGTGTGGTAGCGGGCCAGCTCGCTCAGGGATGCCATCGGACCGAGGCTACGGGGAGGTCCGCCACAGCGACTCGCCCAGCGCCAGCAGGCCGGCCAGGTCGTACACGTCGTCGTCGAGGTAGGGCACCGTGGCCACCACCTCGGGCGCGGCGGACAGCTCGGCCCGGGTCTCGGCCTCCCGCTTGGCCACCACCTGGAAGTTGAGGAAGCTCTCGCCCACCTCGGCCAGGACCCTGGCCACCTGGGCCGGGTCGCGCCCGGGCAGGGCGGCCGCCTCGGCCAGCGCCGGCCCGTCACGCCGCAGCGCCCGGGCCGCGGTCGTGGTCCCGCGCTCCAGGAACAGGGGCGGCAGGACCTTGTTGAGCACCACCGCCCCCAGGGGGAAGCCCCGCTGGGCCAGCGCGTCCACGAAGAACTCGGCCTCGCGCAGCGGCGCCGACTCCAACGTCGAGACCACCACGAAGGTCGTGCGCCGGTCGGCCAGCAGGCTCGTCACCGCCCGGGCCCGCTCCACGAAGCCCGCGTGCATCGTCTGGAACAGCAGGAAGAACTCGGCGATGTCCTGGAGGAACATCGAGCCCAGGATCCGGTCGGCCACCGTGTAGAAGGGCTTGGAGGCCAGGTTGAGCACGCGGGACCGGGCCGGCGCGGTGAGCCAGCGCAACAGGCGCGAGGAGAAGAAGTCGGCCATCCGCTCGGGCGCCTCGAGGAAGTCCAGCGCGTTGCGGGTCGGGGGCGTGTCGACCACGATCAGGTCGTAGCGGCCCGACGAGTGCAGCTCGTAGAGGCGCTCCATGGCGATGTAGTCGTGGCTGTGGACGAAGCGGCCGGCGATGTTCTCGTAGAGGGGGTTGGCCAGGATGGCGTCGCGGGTGGCGGCGTCGGGGGCGTGGCGCCGGATCAGGTCGTCCCAGGACTGGCGGGTGTCCAGCATCGCCACCCACAGCTCGCCCCGGGGCTCGACGCCCGCGGCGAGGAACGCGGCCTCGGGCACGGGGGTCTCCACGTTGCCGAAGCCCTCCAGGCCCAGCGCGTTGGCCAGCCGGCGGGCCGGGTCGACGGTGACCACCAGCACCTTGCCGCCCAGGTTCGTCGCGGCCATCACGGCGGCCGCCGCCGCGGTGGTCGTCTTGCCCACGCCCCCCGCCCCGCAGTGGATGGCGATCTCCTTGGCCGCCAGGAGCTGCTCCAGCGACGTCACAGGCCCAGCTCCGCGGCCAGGTTCTCGGCCACCTGGCGGGTCGAGCGCACCCCGTGGGAGCGCTGGAACAGGTAGGGGACGTAGAGCAGCGGCGTGGCCGGCGGGAGCTCGGCCCGCAGCCGGGCCAGGTGCGCGGCCCGGGTCCGGCGCAAGGTGACGGCCAGGGCCGCACCCTGCATCAGCGGTGCCACCGGACCGCCCACCGCCTCCTCGAGCCGGGCCACCACCTCGGGTCGGCGCAGCTCGTCGAAGACCTCCTCCTCGCCCCGTCCGAACAGCTCGGGCAGGACCCGGTTGGCCACGACCGCGGCGAGGTCGACCACGGTCTCGTCCCGCAGCCGGCCGGCCAGCTCGACGGCCTCGTTGACCGGCATCTCCTCGGGGGCGGCCACGACCACCGCCCCGGTGGCCGTCGGGTCGCCGAGGATGTCGAGCATCCACCCGGTCTGCTCGCGGACCAGCCCGACCTTGACCAGCTCGCTGATGGCCTCGGGTGCGGCGAGCTGGCCCACGACGTGGCCGCTGGCCGGCGAGTCGACCACGACCAGGTCGTAGTGGGCGGCGCGCACCTCCCAGCAGAGCTTGCCCACCGTGAGGATCTCCTTGACCCCGGGCGCGGCGTTGGCCACGAAGTCGAAGGTGCGGGCCAGCGGGCCGAGCCGGGACAGCAGCGGGACCTTCAGCTGGAGCCGCAGGTACTCCTTGAGCGACTCCTCGGTGTCCATGGCCATGGCCCACAGGCCGGGGCTGATCTCCCGCTCGGCGAAGCGCAGCGGGCCGGCCTCGAACAGGTCGGCCAGGTCGCCCTTGGCGTCGACCTCGCACAACAGGGTGCGCCGGCCCTGCTGGGAGCCGAGCAGAGCAAGGGCCGCGGCGATCGTGCTCTTGCCGACCCCACCCTTGCCGGTGACGAACAGCAGCCGGCGGTCGAGGAGGTCGACCACCTCGGGCGCCGACCCCCGGGCCTCAGCCGCCGAAGCCGATCCGGCGGGCCTCGTCGGGGGTGCCGATCTCGACGTAGGCCACCTTGGCCCCGGCCACGCCGATCTGGCGACCGCGGCGGTCGGTCAGCCACAGCGTCGAGCCCGCGGCGATGGCCCCCTCGACCTCGGCCCGCACGACGGCCGGGTCGGCGTCGTCGGCGAGGTGGACCTCGAGCTCCTTGGGGGTCTGGGTCAAGCCGATGCGGACGTCCACGGGGTCTCCTGTCGGGGCGGTCTCTGGGCCGGCATCCTACGAGCCCGGGCCGGGCCGGCTCAGCCGATGCGGAGCTCGGGGTGGGAGCGACGGGTCGGGGCCAGCTCGACGTCGATCCGCTCGGCGATCGCGGCGAAGGCCTGGGCCGCCTCGCCGTCGGGCGCGGTCTCCACGATCGGACGGCCCGAGTCGCCCCCGGCCCGCAGCTCGGGCACCAGCGGGATCTGGCCGAGCATGGGCACGTCCAGGCGCTCGGCCAGGTCGTCGCCGCCCCCGGCGCCGAACAGCTCGTAGCGCTTGCCGTCGTCGCCGGTGAACCAGCTCATGTTCTCGACGACGCCCTTGACCTCGAGGTTGACCTTGCGGGCCATGAAGCCGGCCCGCTGCGCCACGCGCTGGGCCGCGGGCTGCGGCGTGGTCACCACGTAGACCTCGGCCCGGGGCAGGAACTGGGCCAGCGACAGGGAGATGTCGCCGGTGCCGGGCGGGAGGTCGATGAGCAGCAGCTCCGGGTCGTCCCAGAACACGTCGGTGAGGAACTGCTCGAGGGCCTTGTGCAGCATCGGGCCCCGCCAGATGACCGGCTGGTCCTCCTGGGCGAAGAAGCCCATCGAGATGCAGCGCACCCCCCCGGCGCCGGTCGGCGGCACGAGCATGTCGTCGATGACCACGGGTGGGCGGGCCACGCCGAGCATCCGCGGGATGGAGAACCCCCACACGTCGGCGTCGACCACCGCCACGTCACGGCCCCGCCGGGCCAGCGCCACGGCCAGGTTCGTGGTGACCGAGGACTTCCCCACGCCGCCCTTGCCCGAGGCCACCAGCAGGACGCGGGTGCGCGACGCGGGGTCGGCGAAGGGGATGGCCCGGCCCTCGGCGTGGCCGTGGGCCGCGTGGGTGCCCGCGGTGGACGCCGGGTCGCCGTGCAGCTTGACCCGCAGGTCCTGGCGCTCCTGGTCGGTCATGACACCGAAGTCCAGGTCGATCGCCGTGGCGCCGAGCTCGGTCAGGGCGTGGCGGACCCGCCGGTCGATCTCGTTGCGCAGGGGGCACCCGGCCACGGTGAGGGCCACCTGGAGCCCGACACGGGACCCGTCGACCCGCACGTCGCGCACCATGCCGAGGTCGACGATCGAGCGGTGCAGCTCGGGGTCCTCCACGGGACGCAGGGCATCGACGACGGCATCGGGCGAGAGGGGCATCGGTGGAAGGGCTCCTGGCAGGGTGCGTGCGGCGGGGATTACCACTACCGGCATAGGTAGAATACCGGCCGTGGATCGAGCGACCCTCTCCCCGCAGGAGTTCTCCTCCGCGGTGACCTCGATCACCTCCGCCTTCGGCGACCCGACCCGGCGCGACATCTACCTGTTCGTGCACGAGCGATCCCGCGACGGCGGCGTGGGCGCCACGGCGGCCGAGGTGGCCGAGGCGTTCGAGCTGCACCCCAACGTGGCCCGCCACCACCTCGACAAGCTGGCCGGCGGCGGGCACGTCGAGGTCGGCACCGAGCGGAGCCGCAGCGGCGCCGGCCGCCCCTCCAAGCGCTACCGGTGCGCCGAGCCCGACGTCTCGCTCGAGCTGCCCATCCGCCACGACGACCTGCTCGTCACCCTGCTGGGCCGGACCCTTTCGATGCTGCCCCACGAGCAGGCCGAGGCCATGGCCGAGCAGGTCGGCGTCGAGTACGGGCGCCGGGTGGCCTCCTCGATGGGCGGCGACCTCCACCGCTCGTTCCGGGCCGCCCTGCACGCCGTGGCCGACGCCCTGTCGGCCCACGGCTTCGCGGCCCACGCCGAGCGGCACCGCGGCGAGCTGCGGATCGTGTCGGAGCACTGCCCCTTCGGGGAGACGGCCATCGAGCACCCGGTGATCTGCGCCGTCGACCGGGGCCTGGTCCGGGGCATGCTCGGCGCCCTCTACGGCGAGGCCGGCACCGAGACCCGCGCCAGCCGGCCCATGGGCGCCGACCGCTGCGTCACCAGCATCGGTGTCGACTAGCGCCCGCCACTACCTCGACCACGCGTCGACCAGCCCGCCCCGCCCCGAGGCCGTGGCCGCGGCGCGGGCCTGGCTCGAGGAGCCGGGGGGCGACCCGGGCCGGATCCACCGCGAGGGCATGGCGTCCCGGGTGGCCCTCGAGGAGGCCCGGGCCGCGGTGGCCGAGCTGCTCGGGGCACGACCCCGCGAGGTCGTGCTCACCTCGGGGGCCACCGAGGCCATCGCCGCCGCCTGCTGGGGTGCGGCCGAGCGGGGGGCGCACCAGGTCCTCACCGCCGTCGAGCACTCCGCCGTGCGCCTGTCGGCCGCGGCGCACGGCGAGGTCACCGTGGTGGGGGTCGACGCCGACGGCCGGGTCGACCCCGGCGACCTGCTCGCCGCCGTGCGACCGGACACGGCCCTGGTCCACCTCCAGTGGGGCAACCACGAGGTCGGCACCCTCCAACCGGTGGCCGAGGTCGTCGGCGCGTGCCGCGAGCGGGGTGTGGCGGTCCACGTCGACGCGGCCCAGGCCGCGGGGCGGGTGCCGATCGACTTCGACGAGCTGGGCGCCGACCTGCTGTCGGTGTCGGCCCACAAGCTCGGCGGGTTGCCCGGCACCGGTGCCCTGCTCGTGCGCCGTGGCCTGCGCCTGCGCCCGCTGCTGGCCGGCGGCGACCAGGAGCGGGCCCGGCGGGCCGGGATGGAGCACGTGCTGGGCGCGGTGGCCTTCGGCGCGGCGTGCACCGCCCTGCTGTCGGGCGGGCTGGACCACGAGGCCGACCGGCAGCGCCGGCTCCGGGACCGGATCCTGGCCGAGGTCGGCGCCCTGGACGGCACCCGGGTCTACGGCGACCCGGCGGGGGGCCTCCCCCACCTGGCCTGCTTCGGGGTCGACGACGTCGAGCCCCAGGCCGTGCTCCTGGGCCTGGACCGGGCCGGCCTGGCCGTCCACTCCGGTTCGGCCTGCGCGTCCGAGGGCCTGGAGCCCTCGCCGGTGCTCGAGGCCATGGGCGTCGACGCCCACCACAGCCTGCGGATCTCGGTCGGCTGGTCGAGCACCGACGCCGACGCCGACGCCCTGGCCAACGCCCTGCCCCCCGTGCTGGCCGAGCTCCGGGCCCTCGCGGCGCGGGGCTGACGCCCCGCTACGCTGCAGCGACCGTGGCCGATCTCTTCGTCGTCCGGCACGCCCACGCCGGCAGCCGGCGCGACTGGCCCGGCGAGGACGCACTGCGCCCCCTGGATCCCCGGGGCGCCCGCCAGGCCGAGCGGCTGGCCGAGGTCCTCGCCGACCGGGGGATCCGGCGCCTGGTGTCGTCCCCCGCGGTGCGCTGCGTCGAGACGCTCCGCCCGCTGGGCAAGGCCCTCGACCTCGACGTGGAAGTCGACGGGCGGCTGGCCGAGGGCGGCGCGGTCGCCGACGTGCTGGCCCTGGTGGCCGAGCTGGCCGGCAAGACCGCCGCGGTGTGCAGCCACGGCGACGTCATCCCGGACCTGCTCGACGCGCTGGCCGAACGGGGCGTCGAGCTCCCGGCCCGGCGCAAGTGGCAGAAGGCGTCGACCTGGGTGCTGCGGGGCGGCCGCAGCGGGCCCCGCTCGGGGACCTACGTCCCCCCGCCCCGCTGAGCCGTCGGGGCCACCGTGGTCGTGGCGGCCCCGGCCCCGGCCTCGGCCAGGTCGGCCTCGATGTCGTTCCGCAGCTCGGTGAGGAGCCCGAGCAGCTCGGCCGGGGGATCGAGGGCGTCGAGGCGGGCCAGCTCCCGGTCGGCCTCGGCCACCAGGCCGCCCCGGTAGAACACGATGGCCAGGAAGGCGTGCACGTCGGGGTAGTCGGGGTGCGCGGTCGCCGCGGCCAGCAGGTCGGTCAGTCCGCCCTGCTGGTCCCCGTCGAGGTAGCGGAACCAGCCCCGGTAGGTCCGGGCCTCGGGGTTGTCCGGCGCCCGCTCGACCACCCCGTCGAGGACCTCGACCGCCCCGGCCCTGTCGCCCGCCGCGGCCAGGTTGCGGCCCCGGTTCAGGTCCTCGGTGACGCTGCGGCGGACGTCGCCCGAGGCCACCTCGCCCACGTCCCGGCGACCGGCGGCCCGGGCCACCATGACCCCGGCCAGCAGGGCGAAGGCCACCACCCCCACGATCCAGGCCACCGTCCGGCCCCGGTGACCGGCCGCTCGGGGGCGGGGGGCGACGAAGCGGGCCCGGCGCCGTTCGATGGCCCGGATCACCCGGGCGGCGCGGGCCGTGTAGTCGTCCTTGAGGGCCTCGTAGTCGGCGTCGTCGACGTCGCCGGCCTCGTGCTCGCGCTCGAGGTCGTCGAGCGAGCGGAGCAGGAAGTCGCGGTGCTCCTCCAGCGCCTCGACCAGGTCGGGGTCGAGCTCGCCGTCACGGGGCTCGGCCAGGTCGGTCACGGGCCCCGCCGGGCGTCGTCGACCAGGGTCCGGTCCTGCGCGCTGGCCGTCACCACCGGCGTCCGCCGCCAGCGGGCGAACACCGCGGCCAGCCCGGCCAGGGCCACCACCAGGGCCAGCACCGGGATGGCCCACACCGCCCCGGCCAGGCCGCTGCGGCCCGGCTCGAGCAGGACCACGTCGGTGAAGCGGTCGGCGATCGCGGCCCGGATCTGGTCGTCGGACTCGCCCTCGCTGATGCGGCGGGCGATGTCGGTGCGGATGTTGCGCGACGCCGGCGTGTCGGAGTCGGCCACCGACTGGCCCGCGCAGGCCGGGCAGCGGATGGTCTCGGCCACGGCCCGGATCCGCTCCTCGCGGGTCCGCGGCCCGGTGTCGCCGAAGGCGGCGATCCCCAGGGAGCCGACCACCGCGGCGGCCACCGCCACCCAGGCCAGGACCCGGGTCCTCACGACGCGCCCCGGGTGACCCGGTCGATGACCGCGTCGAGCTGGTCGGCGGTGATCCCGCCCAGGAGCCGGGCCACCACCGTGCCGTCGGGCGCCACGACGAAGGTCTCGGGCACCTTGACCATGCCGTACTCCAGGGCCGTGCGCCCCTCCGGGTCCAGGACGACCGGCCAGTCGCCGCCCTCCCGGGCGAAGAACTCCCGGGCCTCGGCCTCGGGGGTCTCGACCACCACGCTGACCACCGTGGCGTCGTGGCCCGGGCCCTGGCGGGAGGAGAACTCGACCAGCTCGGGGTGCTCCTCGATGCAGGGCACGCACCAGGTGGCGAAGAAGTTCACCACCACCCAGCGGCCCCGCTGGCGGTCGATGTCGAACGGGGCGCCGTCGAGGTCGGTCCCGCTGACGGCCGGCGCGACCTGGCCGACCACGGGGCTGGCGGCCGTCCGCTCGCTGCCCTGGCTCCGGGTGGCCAGGAACCCGATCAGGCCCACCGCCACCACCGCCACCACCGCGGCGGAGACCAGCGCGGTGCGGCCCCGCCGGGGCACGTCGAGGCCGGGGTCGTCCACCGCCTCCATCAGTCCACCCCCACCGGCTCGGGCCGGGGCTCGGCCGGGATCGGCGGGGCCAGGTCGGCCCCGTCGTCGGGCGGTGCCGTGCCGCCCGCCGCGGGCAGGGCCGAGGCCGGGTCGGTCGGCCGGCGCCGGCGACCGGGCCAGGCCGACAGCACCGTGCCCAGCGCCATCACGCCGCCGCCGATCCACAGCCACACGGTCAGGGGCTGGACGATCACCCGCAGGGTCAGGGCCCCGTCGGGGTCCTCGGGGAGCTGGGTGATCGACAGGAAGACGTCCTCGACGAAGCCCGTGCGCACCGACGGGGTCGGGATGGGCGAGCCGAAGTTCGGGAACCGGGACAGGCGCGGCTCGTAGACCCGGCCGCCGTCGACCTCGACCCGGGCCTTGGTCACGGTCCGGTTGGGCTCCTCGACGGTCTCCAGGCCCAGGTAGCGGACCTCGTGGCCGGCCACCACCGCCGACTCGCCGACCTCGAGCCCCTCCTCGGCCTCGCGCACGTAGCTGCCCGAGGCGGCCAGGGCCACCTCGACCAGCACCACGCCCTGGTGCACG
>JBFWTJ010000091.1:0-12881 GCA_050247895.1 Acidimicrobiia bacterium | reverse complement strand
CCCGGGCCCGGGCCGCGGTCGTCCTGGCCGCCGGTGGTTGGGGCCTGTCCGTCGAGGCGTCGGCCTGGGCCGTGGACCTGGCCGTGGTGCCCGCGCTGGCCGGCGCCGCGGCGCTGCGGGTCCTGGAGGCGCTGGTCGGCCGCTGGTCCCTGGACCGCGACGTCGAGCTCGTCGCCGCGCTGGTCCCGACGCTGGCCGGCCTGGCCGAGCAGGTCGGCGCGTCGGCCGGCCCGGCCGGGGCCCACGTCCTGGCCGAGCTGGGCGCGGCGCTGGCCGCGGTGGGCGAGCGGCGTGCCGCGGCCGACCTGGCGGCGCGGCCCGTCGCCGGTCACGGGCCGACCGGCCCGCGCGGCGGCGCCGAGGGTCCGGGTGCCCTGGTCGCCCGGCTGGTGGAGCGGGCCTCGCCCACCTGGACCTGGGCCTCGGGCACCGAGGGCCACGACGCGGCCACCGGCGCGGCGTTCGCCACCGCGATGCGCGCCCTGCTGGTCGCCGAGCCCGCCCCCGGCACGCTCGATGTGGCCCCGGAGGTCCCCGCGGCCTGGGAGGGCCAGGGGTGGGAGGTCCACGGCCTGCCCACCGCGGCCGGGCGCCTGGGCTACGCCGTGCGCTGGCACGGGGCCCGCCCGGCCCTGCTCTGGGACCTGGAGCCCCATCCGGGCACGGACCCGCCCCGGCTGGTCGCGTCGGGCCTCGACCCGGGGTGGTCGGCGACCGCGGCCCGGGGCGAGGCGCTGTTGCGGGTCGGGCCGTGACCGCCCCGCCCTAGGCTGGGCCACCCGCAGTCGGGGGTAGTTCAGTTGGTAGAACGCCGGCCTTTGGAGCCGGTTGTCGCAGGTTCGAGCCCTGCCCCCCGAGCCGCATGGCCGACGACGACCAGCCGCCCCCGCCGGCGATCGCCCCCCGGCGCCCCTTCGGCTGCCTGTTCTGGGCCGTGGCCCTGCCGCTGGTGCTCGTGGTGGGGTTCGTCGGCGGGTCGCTGGCGTCCCGGACCGACGACGGCGACGAGGAGCGCCACGTCACCCTGGCCCGGGGGACCGAGGCCGGCGGCTGGCGGGTCGACGCCGTGCGCGACGTGGAGGGCGACGTCTGCACCTTCATCTACGTGCGGGGCGACCAGTCGACCGGCTCGTGCGACGTGACCGCCCAGGACGACACGCTCGACGACGGCAAGGTGACCGTGCTGTTCGGCAGGGCGCCCCAGGGCGCGACCCGGGTGGCGGTGCCCGTCGAGCCGGGCGAGCCGGTGGTGCTCGACACCGTCGAGGCCGACGGGATCGAGGGCCGTTTCTACGTCACCACCCTCGACGCCGACGTGGACGCCGCCGGGGTGCCCGAGGTGCTCTCGGGTTGATCGGGTAGACAGGTCCCATGCCCCCCCGTCGCCTGTCGGCCATCGTCCTCGCCGCGGGCGAGGGCACGAGGATGCGCTCCAGCCGGCCCAAGCCCCTCCACCTGCTGTGCGGGCGCTCGATGGTCCTCTACGTGCTGGACGCGCTACCCGCCGCGGAGCTGGCCGGCACCGTCGTGGTGGTCGGCCACGGCGCCGAGCGGGTGACCAAGAAGCTCACCGAGCAGGCCGGCGGGCTGCGCCTGTCCTTCGTCGAGCAGCGGGTCCAGAGGGGCACCGGCGACGCGGTGTCGGTGGGGCTCACGGCCCTGGCCGACGACGGGCTCGACGAGGACGAGGACGTGCTGGTCGTGCCGGGCGACACGCCGCTGCTGCGGGCCGAGACGATCGCCGGCCTGGTCGAGGAGCACCGCCGCTCGGGCTCGGCCTGCACGATCCTCACCGCCGTGCTCGAGGACCCCACCGGCTACGGGCGGGTGGTCCGGGCCGGCAAGGACCGCCGGGTGGTGCGGATCGTCGAGCAGCGCGACGCCACGCCCGACGAGCTCGAGGTGCACGAGGTCAACACGTCCATCTACTGCTTCCGGCGCAGCCTGCTGGCCCCGGCGCTGCGCATGATCAGCCCCGACAACAGCCAGGGCGAGCACTACCTGACCGACGTCGTCGCGGTGCTGGCCGATGCCGGTCACCCGGTCTCCACCGTGGTGGCGGCCGACGAGGGCGAGACGCACGGCGTCAACGACCGGGCCCAGCTGGCCCTGGCCGAGGCCGAGCTGCGCCGCCGGACGAACCTGGGCTGGCTCCGCCGGGGGGTCACCATGGTCGACCCCCGCACGACCTACGTCGACACCACCGTCGAGCTCGCCCCCGACGTCACCCTGTTCCCCGGGGTGATCCTCCAGGGCCGCACCTCGGTCGGTGCCGGGTCCGAGGTCGGCCCGTCGTCCCGCCTGGTCGACTGCACGGTCGGGGAGCGGGTCGTGCTCCAGCACACCGTGGGCAACCTGGCCGAGGTGGGCGACGACGCCGTCGTCGGCCCCTATGCCACCCTCGAACCCGGCACCAGGGTGCCCCCCGGGACCCGTACCGGGCCGTTCTATGCTGGCGGACCGGGCGGAGCCGGGCCGGGTTCCCCGGCAGCCTGAACCGCACCCAACCCAGACCCCCGGCAGGAGCACGGCATGGAGCTCGTCACCCGCAAGACGCTGCACCTCCTGTCGGGCCGGGCGAACCTGGCGCTGGCCGAGGAGATCGCGGCCGAGCTCGACGTGCCGCTGGGCGAGGCCAACCTGGCCGAGTTCGCCAACGGGGAGATCCACTCCCGCTTCGGCGAGTCGGTCCGCGGCTCGGACGTGTTCATCGTCCAGACCCACGGGACGACGGCCGAGATGTCGGTCAACGACGCCATCATGGAGCACCTGATCATGGTGGACGCGGCCCGGCGGGCGTCGGCCAAGCGCATCACCGCGGTGATCCCCTGCTACGGCTACGCCCGCCAGGACCGCAAGTCCGAGGGCCGCGAGCCCATCACGGCCAAGCTGGTGGCCAACATGTTCACGGTGGCCGGCGCCTCGCGGCTGGTGTCGGTCGACCTGCACTCGGGCCAGATCCAGGGCTTCTTCGACGGCCCGGTCGACCACCTCACCGCCATGCCGGTCCTGGTCGAGTACCTGGCCGGCCACCTGGGCGATGACCTGGTCGTGGTGTCGCCCGACGCCGGGCGGGTGAAGGTGGCCGAGCGCTACGCCAACGCCCTGCACGCCGACCTGGCCATCGTCCACAAGCGCCGGGTCAAGGGGGCCAAGAACACCGTCGAGGCCAAGGAGGTCGTGGGCGAGGTCGAGGGCCGCACGTGCGTGCTCATCGACGACATGGTCGACACCGGCGGGACCCTGTGCGCCGCGGCCGAGCAGCTCGTCGAGCGGGGCGCGGCCCGGGTCTACGCCGCGGCCACCCACGGGGTGCTGTCGGGACCGGCCGTCGACCGGATCAAGAACTCGGTGATCGAGCGGTGCGTGATCACCAACACGCTGCCGCTGCCGCCCGAGAAGCAGATCGACAAGATCGAGGTGCTCTCGGTGGCCCGGATCATCGCCGACGCCATCGACGCCGTCTTCAAGGACACGTCGGTCAGCGAGATCTTCGGCGGGGCCAACCTGGCCTGACTGGTGGCCGGCGGCGGGCCGCCGGTAGCGTTGCCCGACCGAATCGAACCGTACCGACTGCGCTCCGGCGCGATCGCAGACGTAGGAGTCCTCCGATGGCTGAGATCACCCTGACGGCCACGCCGCGCCCCGTGCACGGCACCCGCCCCTCCCGCCGCCTGCGGGCCGAGGGCAAGGTGCCCGGCGTCGTCTACGGCGTGGGCGGCGCGCCCGTGCCGGTCACCGTGGTGTGGCGCGAGCTGCGGGCCGCGCTGGTCACCGACCAGGGCCTCAACGCCGTGATCCACCTCGACGTGGACGGCGAGGTCGCCCCGACGCTGGTCAAGGAGCTCCAGCGGCACCCGGTCCGGCGCGACGTGATCCACGTCGACTTCCTGCGGGTCGACCTGTCCAAGCCCGTCGACGCCGACGTGCCCATCCACCTCGAGGGCGAGGCGATCGAGGTCCTGCGGACCACCGGTGGCGTGGTGGACCAGGTCCTGACCTCGCTGACCATCTCGGCCAAGCCCGACCAGATCCCGGCCCAGCTCGTGGTCGACGTGAGCGGCCTCCAGGTGGGCGACACCATCCGTGTCGGCGACCTGGCCCTGCCCGCCGGGGTGGTCACCGCGGTCGACCCCGACGAGGCGGTCGTGACCACCTCGGTCGTGTTCGCCGACGTGCCCGAAGGCGGCGCGGCCGGTGAGGGCGGGGAGGGCGGCGAGGCCCCGGCCGCCGGCGGTTCCGAGGGCGATGCCGAGGGCGGCGACGCCGAGGGCTGATGGGCCCGCTCGGCCGGCGGCGCGACGGCGAGGCGCGCCGGGGGACCCCGTCGGACCTGCTGGTCGTCGGCCTGGGCAACCCCGGTACCGAGTACGCCGGCACCCGCCACAACGTGGGGGCCGAGGTCGTCGAGCTGCTCGCCCGGCGCCACGGCGGCCAGCTGCGGCAGGGCCGGGAGCGGGCCCTGTCCGACGAGGTCCGCATCGACGGCAAGCGCGTCGCCCTGGCCTTCCCCCAGACCTACATGAACCTCTCGGGCGAGTCGGTGGCCCTGCTCGTCCGCCGCCACGGCATCGAGGACCCGGCCCGGCTCGTCGTGGTGCACGACGAGCTCGACCTGCCCCTGGGCCGGCTCAAGGTCAAGGTCGGCGGCGGCCTGGCCGGGCACAACGGGCTCCGGTCCATCGTCGCCCACCTCAAGACCCAGGACTTCGCCCGGATCCGCATCGGGATCGGCAAGCCCCCCGGTGGCAAGGACAAGGGCGCCGACCACGTCCTGCGCCGGCCGACCAAGGCGGTGCGGACCGAGCTCGACGTGGTCGTCGAGGAGGCCGCCGACGCGGTCGAGCTGATCGTGCGGGACGGGTTGGCCGGGGCCATGAACGCCCTCAACGCCCGCCCCGACCCGCCGTCCTGAGCCCCGGCCCGGCGGCCCGGCAGGACGGCGGACCGGAACGGGTCCTCACTCGGCGGACACCGCGGCGAGCACGTCGCGCCGGCTGGCCCGCCACGCCGGGCGCAGACCGGCCAGCACGCCGGCCAGGGCACCCACCACCGCCACGTCGGCCAGCGCCGCGAACGGGACGGCGTAGGTGCCGAAGCCCTCGGCCGCCTGCAGGGTGCGGACCAGGCCCCAGCTCAGGAACAGGCCGAGGCCGATGCCGCCCACCGAGCCGAAGGCGGCCACGATGACCGACTCCCAGCGGACCATGGCCCGGAGCTGGCCCCGGCTCTGCCCGACCGCCCGGAGCAGGCCCAGCTCGCGGGTCCGCTCGTGCACCGACAGCGAGATCGTGTTGGCGATCCCCATCAGCGCGATCACGATGGCCACCGCGAGCAGCACGTACACCACGGTCAGCAGGGCGTCCACCGCCGCGGCCTGAGACTCGAGGAACTCGTCTCGGTCCATCACGTCGGCCGCGCCCCGCTCGCCGGTGACGGCCTCGACCGCGGCCCGGCCCTCGTCCAGGCTGACCCCGTCGGCCAGCTCGACCAGGGCCACGTCGTAGGCCGGGCGGGCCTGGTGGGCCTGCCACAGCTCCTCGTCGACCAGGACCTCGCCGCCCAGGGCCCGCTGGTCGTAGGTGACGGCGAGGGTCAGCCGTGCCACGGCCCCGTCGGGGAACGTCACCTCGACGACGTCGCCGGGGGCCAGGCCCTCCTCCTCGGCGAAGGCCGCGGCCATGGCCACCTCCTGGTCGCCCAGCGTGGCCACCTCGCCGTGGACGGCCTGGAGGTCGGCCACCGCGCCCAGCTCGGCCGGGTCGGTGAAGCCGATCCAGCGCTGCTCGCCGTCGAGCAGGGCCGGGCCGCCGCCCAGGCCGGCCACGTGGGCCACCTCGGGCCGCTCGGCCATCGCGGCCAGCGTCGTCGGGGCCAGGCCGGCGCCGCCGAAGCCGCCCGAGGGGGTGACGACCAGGTCACCGCCGAAGCTGCGGTCCAGCTCGTCGGAGATCGACGCCGACACCGACGCCCCGAAGACCGTGAACAGGCTGACCACGCCCACGCCGACCAGCAGGGCCGCCGCGGTCGACGCCGTGCGCCGCGGGTTGCGCACCGCGTTGCGCCGGGCCAGGTCGCCGCTGGTGCCCCGCAGCGCGAGGGGCGCGCCGAGCAGGCTGCCCACCGGCCGGGCCACGACCGGGCCCAGGACGACCATGCCGACCAGCACGAGGACCGCGGCCAGCCCGGCCCGGCCCAGCGCCCCGCCGGCCCCGACGAGCAGGACCACCCCGGCGCCGGTCACCACCACGCCGAGCGCGGCCCGCCACCGGGACCCGCCCGACTCGTCCACCGCGGCGTCGCGCAGCGCGGCCAGCGGCGCGACCCGCGACGCCCGCCAGGCCGGCACGAGGCCCCCGGCGACCGTGACCACGATCCCGGCCACCACCGCGGCGGTCACGGTCCCGGCCGAGACGACCACGCCCTCGGTGGGCAGGCCGAAGCCGGCCGCCTCCATCAGGGCCAGCATCCCCGCGGCCAGCCCGGCCCCGGCCGCGGCACCGAGCGCCGCGCCGACCAGGCCGACCAGGACCGACTCGACCAGGGTGGACGACAGGACCTGGGCCCGGGAGGCGCCCAGCGAGCGGAGCAGGGCCGACTCCCGGGTCCGCTGGGCGGACAGGATGGAGAAGGTGTTGAAGATGCTGAAGGCGGCCACGAGCAGGGCCACCCCGGCGAACACCAGCAGGCCCGTGGTCAGGAACCCGAGGAAGTCGCCCTCGATCTCCCGCTCCTGCTCGGCGGTCAGCTCGGTGCCGGTGATGGCCTCCACGCCGGGGGGCAGGACCTCCTCGAGCGCGGCGACGAGCTCGGCCGGCTCCACGCCGTCGGCCGCGGCGACCACCACGCCCGACACCCGGTCGGTCCCCCCGACCAGCAGGCGCTGGGCCTCGTCGGGGGCGAAGGCCACGTAGGTGGTCCCGCCCAGGCTGTCCCGGTCGCCGAAGGCGGCGACCCCGACGACCTCGGCCTCGACCGGGTCGGGCAGCACGACCGTGACGACGTCGCCGGGGCCCACGTCCGCGTCGCGGGCCGTGGCCCGGTCGACCACGACCTGGCCCGGGCCCGTCGGCGCCCGGCCCTGGACCAGGTCCCAACCGGTCAGGTCCGGGTCGTCGATCCAGGCCGCGGCGACCGTCGGCGGCCCGCCGCCGCCGACCGGGTCGCCCTCGGGGTCGAGGACCTGGCCGGTGCCCTCGACGGTGGGCGCGGCGGCGGCGACCACGTCGAGGCCGGCGATCCGCCCGACCAGCGCGGCGTCGACCGATGGGCGGACGGTGGCGTCGCCCCCGGTCAGCGCGGCGTCGGACCGCACCAGGGCGTCGGTCCCCTCGTTGGCCTCGGCGAAGGCGGTGGCGAAGCCGGCCCGGGCCGAGTCCGACAGGACCAGCGTGGCCGACAGGAAGGCGATGCCGAGCACGACGGCGAGGGTCGTGCCGGCCAGGCGGCGCTTGCGGCTCCAGGCCGCGGCGAGCGTGGTGCGCAGCATCGTCAGCCCCCGAAGCCCTTCATGCGCTCGAGGACCCGCTCGGCGCTGGGCCGGTCGAGGTGGTCGACGATGCAGCCGTCGGCCTGGAACAGGGCCCGGTCGGACCAGGCCGCGGCGGCGGGGTCGTGGGTCACCATCACGATGGTCTGGCCGAAGCGGTCGACCGACTCGCGCAGCAGCCGGAGCACCTCGCCGCCGGTGCGCGAGTCGAGGTTGCCGGTCGGCTCGTCGGCGAACACCACCGCGGGCCGGCTGGCCAGGGCCCGGGCCACCGCGACCCGCTGCTGCTGGCCGCCGGAGAGCTCGCTGGGCCGGTGGCCGAGCCGGTCGCCGAGCCCGACGGTGGACACCACCTGGTCGATCCAGTCCGGGTCGGGCCGGGTCCCGGCCAGGGTCAGGGGCAGCAGCACGTTCTCCCGGGCGGTGAGGGTCGGGATGAGGTTGAAGGACTGGAAGACGAAGCCGAGGCGCTCGCGGCGCAGCCGGGTCAGGGCGCGGTCGCCGAGGGAGCCGAGCTCGACGTCACCCACGTGCACCTGGCCGCTGGTCAGCGTGTCGAGGCCGGCCAGGCAGTGCATGAGGGTCGACTTCCCCGAGCCCGACGGGCCCATGACCGCGGTGAAGGCGCCGGTCGGGATGTCGACGGTGACGCCGTCGAGGGCCCGGACGGCCGTGTCGCCGTCGCCGTAGACCTTCACGGCGTCGACCGCCCGGGCGGCCACGGTGCCGGCCCGGTCGACCCGTCGGCGGTCGTCGAGGGTGGTGTGCAGGGGCATGGGGGTCTCCTCTCGGGGCGCGCGGCGCGAAGGCCACGTCGGACGGACGTGCGTGGAGCGGGCTCGGGGCCGGTCAGCCGGTCGGGTAGCGGACCGTGACGGACCCGTTGGAGGTCCGGGCGTACAGGGTGCGGTCGCTGGAGGGGTCGGTGCGCACGGCCACGTCGGTCGAACCGAGGTGGCCGGCCCGGACGTCGACCTGGTAGGTGGTGCGGTCGTCGGGCAGGACGAGCTCGACCGGGCCGTTGCTGGTGGTGGCGGTCACCACCCGGGGCGGCTCGGCGAAGGCGGCCTCGATGGGGCCGTTGCTGGTGCGCAGCGTGGCCGTGTCGGGCGACAGGCCACGGCCCTCGATGGGGCCGTTGCTGGTGCGGGCGTCGAGGGTGGGGCCGGTGATGCGGGCCAGCTCGATCCGGCCGTTGCTGCCGGCCACCACGACCTCGGCGTCCAGGTCGCGCAGGGTGATCCGGCCGTTGGCGCTCTCCACCTCGACGGGCAGGTCCCGGGGCACCACGATCCGGTAGTCGACCGAGCACCAGACGCTGGGGCCGGTCGGGCAGTCGCCCCGCAGGACCAGCGTGCCGTCGCGCAGCTCGGCCCGCTCGGAGGTGCGGCGTAGGCCGTGGTCCACGTGGACCTCGACGGTGACCTCGTCCACGTCGCGCCCGGTCACCTCGACGGTGCCGTCGTCGTTGCGGACCTCGAGCCCGCTCACGGCCTCGGCGGGGAAGGCGTGGCGGGCGTCCTGCTCCTCGTGGGCGAGCAGGCTCACGGTGCTGAAGGTCCCCCAGCCGAGCGCGGCGACGGCCAGGAGGCTCCCGACGGCGACCCAGACGTGGCGCACGTCAGGCCCCCAGCCAGCGCAGCACGGCCAGCACCCGGCGGTGGCCGTGGTCGGTGGGGGGCAGGTCGAGCTTGGTGAAGATGTTGGTCACGTGCTTCTCCACGGTGCTCTCGTTGACGACGAGGGCCTTGGCGATGGCGGCGTTGGTGAGCCCCTCGGCCATGTGGCCCAGCACGTCGCGCTCGCGGGGCGACAGGGCGGCGAGCGGGTCGCGGCGACGGCTGCGGGCCAGGAGCTGGGCCACGACCTCGGGGTCCAGGGCCGTGCCGCCGTCGCCGACCCGGCGGACCGCGGCGAGGAACTCGGCCACGTCGGCCACCCGGTCCTTGAGCAGGTAGCCGAGACCCCCGGTGCCCTCCGAGGAGGCGCCGGCGAGCAGCTCGGACGCGTAGCGCTCCTCCACGTACTGGCTCAGCACCAGGATGCCGACCTCGGGCTGCCGGGCCCGGATGTCGAGCGCGGCCCGCAGCCCGTCGTCGGTGTTGGTCGGGGGCATCCGGACGTCCACGACGGCCAGCTCGGGCCGGTGGCGGTCCACGGCGGTGCGCAGGGCGTCGGCGTCGCCGACCGAGGCGATCACGTCCTCGCCGGCGTCGATGAGCAGCCGGGTCAGCCCGGCCCGCAGGAGGACCGAGTCCTCGGCGATCAGGATCCGCACGGGAGCTCCACCAGCAGGGTCGTCGGCCCGCCCGGCGGGCTGAGCAGGTCCATGGTGCCGCCCAGGGCGACGACGCGGTCGTGCAGGCCGCGCAGGCCGGTGCCCCGGGAGGGGTCGGCGCCGCCCCGGCCGTCGTCGCGGATCTCCACCACGAGCCGGTCGCCGGACTGGACGATGCTGACGTGCGCCCGGGTGGCGCCGGCATGGCGGGCCACGTTGGCCAGGGCCTCGGAGACCACGAAGTAGGCGGCGCTCTCGACGGCGTCGGGGGGCCGGGTCGTGAGCTGCACGTCGAGCTCGACGGGCACGGGGGCCCGGGCCACCACCGCGGACAGGGCGGCGTCGAGGCCCCGGTCCTCGAGGATGACCGGGTGGATGCCGCGGACCAGGTCGCGGATCTCCCGCAGCGCGGCCTTGGCCTCCTCGTGGGCCTCGGCCACCAGGGCCCGTGCGCCGGCCGGGTCGGCGTCGAGCCGTTCGCGGGCGGCGCCGAGGTCGACGGCCAGCGCGACCAGGCGCTGCTGGGCGCCGTCGTGCAGGTCCCGCTCGATGCGGCGGCGCTCGGCCTCGGCGGCGTCGATGGCCGCGGTGCGCCCGGTCTCGGCCCGTTCGGCCCGTTCGGTGAGCTCCCGGTCGCGGCCCGGGGCGAGCAGCCAGCCGGCCATCAGCGCGTCGACGCGGGCGCCGAGCAGGGTCAGCCACGGGGCGATGACGGCCAGGCCGACGGCACCGGCCAGGGCCAGCCCGATCGTCGCCGGGCCCTGGGAGGCGCCGAAGAGGCCGAACTGGGCCGTGTCCCGGGGGAGCGCGCCGACGTAGGCAGGGAGCCCGACCAGGGCCAGCGAGCCGGACCATGCCGCGACGACCACGGCGAAGGTGACGGTGCCCGGGATCAGGTGGACCAGGCAGTAGGCGATGTGCTTCCAGCGGGGCCGGCTCGACACGGCGGCCTTGAGCTTGGTCCAGGGCGACCCGCTCGGCAGGCGCGGGATGGGGTTCTCCAGCCGGGTGTCGGTCAGCGCGGCGAGCCGGCTGCGCTCGACGCGGCCCATGAGGGAGGTCCAGGTCAGCAGGCCGACCAGGGGCAGCAGGGCCAGGGGGAGCGTGATGGCCAGGCCCAGGGTGAGCGCCAGCAGCACCACCGTGGGCACGAAGGTCAGCAGGCCGACGGGCAGGTCGAGCACGCAGTTGGCCAGCGAGCGCCACAGGCGCCCGGAGCGCCACGGGTGCAGGAGCAGGCCGGTCATGGCCGCAAACGGTACGGAACGTGCCGGCCCACGGCCACGGTGCCTCCCCGGATCCCGGGTGGGGGACAACCCGAAGCCGCGGCGTAGGGTCGTCCCGGTGATCACGTTGGTGCTCGGCGGCGCCCGTTCGGGCAAGTCGGCCGTGGCCGAGGCCCGGGCCCGGGAGGCGGGCGGCGGGGTGACCTACCTGGCCACGGCCCGGCCGCTCGCCGACGACGCCGACTGGGCGGCCCGCATCGAGGCCCACCGGGCCCGGCGCCCGGCCTCGTGGACCACCCTGGAGGCATGGGGCACCGAGCTGGGCCCGATCCTGGCCCGGGCGACCGGGACGGTGCTGGTCGACTCGCTGGGCACCTGGGTCGCCGGCCACGACGACCTGGACCCCGATCCGGCCCCGGTGCTCGCCGCGCTCGTCGCCCGGGCGGGGACCACGGTGGTGGTCTCCGACGAGGTCGGCTGGGGCGTGCACCCCGCCACCGAGGTCGGCCGGCGCTTCCGTGACGTGCTCGGCGAGGTCAACCAGGCGGTGGCCGCGGTGGCCGACGAGGTGGTCCTGGTCGTGGCCGGCCGGACCCTGCGCCTGGGGTGAGCCCGGTGCGCCAGGCGCTGGCCTTCCTCACCGTGCTGGGACGGGCCTCGGTGCCCGGGCCGCGGGCGCTGCGGGGCTTCCCCGCCGCCGGCGCGCTGGTCGGCGCGGCGGTCGGCGTGGCCTGGTGGGGCGCGGGCGAGGCCTTCTCGCCGCTGGTCGCGGCGGTCGTCGCGGTCGGCTTCGACCTGGCCCTGACCGGCATGCTCCACTTCGACGGCCTGGCCGACTCGGCCGACGGCCTGCTGCCGCCGGTCGAGCGGGCCCGCCGCCTGGCCATCATGTCGGCACCCGACACGGGGGCCTTCGGCACCGCGGTGGTCGGCCTCGCCCTGCTGGCCCGGGTGGCCGGGTTCGCCGCCCTCGAACCGGATCCGCTGCTGGTCGCCGGGCTGTGGTGCGCGGCGCGCACGGCGATGGTCGCGGCCGTGGCGTGGATCCCCTACGTGCGGGGCCCCGGCGGGCTGGCCGCCGCGTTCACCGGCGGTCCGTCGCTGCTGGTCCCGGTGGTGGCCGGCACGGTGGCCGCGGCCGCGCTGGTCGTGGTCGGGGGCGGCGGGGCCGGCCTGGTCGGCCTGGTCGCAGGTGCCGTGGCCGGTGCGGGCGTCCTACGGTTGGCCGTCGTGCGCATCGGCGGGATCACCGGGGACGTGCTGGGTGCCACCGGTGTGGTGGTCGAGACGGTCGCGCTCGTGGTCGCGGGGGCCCGCTGGTGAGCCTGGCCGCCCGGCTGTCCCGCCACATGGCCGGGACGGTGGTGGGGATCGTGGCCGACCGGGTGCTGGGGGAGCCGCCGGCGTTCCTGCACCCGGTGGCCGGCTTCGGCCGGGCCATGGGCCTGATCGAGGACCGGGCCTACGAGCCGACCCGCGAGGCCGGCATCCGCCACGCGGTGACCGGCGCGGCCCTGGGCCTGATCGGGGGCCGGCTGCTGCGCTCCACCGCGGTGGCGTCGTACGTGAGCGTGGCCGGCCGGGGCCTGGGCGCGGCGGCGCACGACGTGCGGGGCGCGCTGGCCGCCGGGGACCTGGAGGCCGCCCGGGCCCGGCTCCCCGCCCTGGTCGGGCGGGACCCGTCGGTCCTCGACGAGGGCGGCATCAGCCGGGCCGTGGTGGAGTCGGTGGCCGAGAACGCGGTGGACGCCGTGGTGGCCCCGGCCCTGTGGGCCGCGCTGGGCGGGGCGGCCGGGGCGACCACCTACCGGGCGGCCAACACGCTGGACGCCATGGTCGGCCACCACAGCGACCGCTACGAGGAGTTCGGCTGGGCCAGCGCCCGCCT
>JBFWTJ010000090.1:0-12889 GCA_050247895.1 Acidimicrobiia bacterium | reverse complement strand
GGCGCATCCTGTTCGAGCTCATCGCCGATGCGCCCAAGCCGACCATCGCCGCGATCAACGGCCCGGCCGTGGCCGGCGGTTGCGAGCTGGCCCTGGCCTGCGACCTGCGCGTCGCCTCGGACCGGGCCTTCTTCGGCCTGCCCGAGGCCAAGCGGGGGATGGGGGCCAACTTCGCGTCGGTGGTGCTGCCCCGGCTGCTGCCCCGGGCCATCGCCTTGGAGATGCTCTTCACCGGCGAGCCGCTCCCGGTCGCCGAGGCGGCCCGGTGGGGCCTGGTCAACCGGGCCGTGGCCCCCGACGAGGTGCAGTCCGCCGCGGCCGAGCTGGCCCAGGCCATCGCGGCGAACGCCCCGGTGTCGGTCCGGCGGATCAAGGAGATGGCGGTCAAGTCGGCGACCCTGCCGCTAGCCGCCGCGGTGCGCCTCGACGTCGGGCCGAACCCGTACCTGAGCGAGGACCGCAAGGAGGGCGTGGCCGCCTTCGTGGAGAAGCGCACGCCCGTGTGGCGGAACAGGTGAGCCGACCCGCCGCCGGCGGGCCGGAACGACATGCGGTCGCCGCCGTGCGACCCGACCAGATGGAACCGACAAGGGGGTACAGGATGCGATCGACCACCACATCCCGGCGCAGGTCACGGACCCGGGCCTGGCTGGCGGCCTTCGCCGTGCTGGCGCTGCTCGGCGCGGCCTGCGGCGGCGACGACGACGGCGACGAGGCCACCGAGGATCCCGCCGGCGAGGGCAGCGGGGGCAGCGGCGACGAGGGCGCCGAGGAGGAAGAGGAGGTCGAGGAGGGCCTGGTCCTGCTCGACGAGCTCGTGGCCGACCAGGAGCTGCTCGACGCGGCCCGCGAGGAGGGCGGCCTCACCCTGTACTCGATGACCTCCCAGGAGTTCGGCGAGGCGCAGGGCAAGGCCTTCACCGAGGACACCGGCGTGGACTTCACGCTCTTCCGGGCGCCCAGCGCCGAGCTGACCCAGAGGGTCCTGTCCGAGAACGACGCCGGCGTGCACGCCTTCGACGTGATCCAGCAGTCGGGCCCGACCGACATGGCCAAGTTCAGGGACCTGGGCCTGCTGGCCGGCTACGAGCTCCCCGTCGGGGAGGGCCACTTCCTCAACCCGGACGAGATCCAGGACGACTTCACCTACTTCCCCTTCAGCTCGTACGTCTACGTGCCCGCCTACAACAGCGCGGTGCTGCCCGACGGGCTGGAGATCGAGGACTGGGACGACATCCTCGACCCCCGGGTCAAGGGCAAGGTCGGGATCACCCCGGCCGGCGTGGGCGGCACCGGCATCGGCATGGCCGCCTTCCAGGACGAGGTCCTCGGCGGCGACGCGTACCTGGAGAAGCTCGCCGCGGCCGACCCGGTCATCTTCCCGTCCACGGTCACCGTCGCCGACGGCCTGGCCCGGGGCGAGCTGACCACCGCCATCGTCGGCGAGTCGGTGGCCGTCACCCAGAAGTCCAACGGCGCACCGGTCGAGCTCGTCTACCCCAAGGACGGGGTCATCGGTGGGGTCAGCTACATGGGCGTCGCGGCCAAGGCCGAGAACCCCAACGCGGCCCGGCTGTTCGTCAACTGGGTCCTGTCCAAGCGGGGCCAGCAGGTGCACGAGCAGTGCTGCCTCCAACGGACGATCCGTGACGACACCCCGCCGACCGACAACGAGCTCGTCCCGCCGACCAGCGACATCAAGATCTGGTGGCCGAACCTCTCGAGCCGGGGCGACACCACCGCACTGGTCGAGAACTGGAACAAGATCGTCGGCTACACCGGCTGAGCCGAGGAGGGCACGTGGAGGTGGGAGATCGGGCCGGCGTCGACCGGCCGGACCTGGGGCGGCTGTTCCGCCCGGAGTCGATCGCGGTCGTCGGAGCCACCGACGACCCGACCAAGACCGGCTCCCGGATCATCCGCAACCTGGACGCGGCCGGCTTCTCCGGCCCGGTCTTCCCCGTCAACCCGCGTGCCGAGGTCGTCGCCGGGCGGCCCAGCGTGGCCACCCCCGCCGACCTGCCCGAGCCGGCCACCGTCGCCTACGTGCTGGTGCCGGCCGGGCGGGTGGTCGAGGCGGTGCGCCAGTGCGCCGAGCGGGGCGTGGCCTACGCGGTGATCGCCGCCGCGGGCTTCGCCGAGACGCCCGACGAGGAGGGCCACCGCCGCCAGGAGGAGCTGGTCGAGATCTGCCGGCGCCACCCGATCCGCCTGGTCGGCCCCAACTGCACCGGCCTCTACAACGTGACCGACGGCGTGCCGATCGGGTTCAACACGGCGCACGGCTGGCCGCTGCGGCCCGGGCCGCTGGCCCTGCTCTCGCACAGCGGGGCCCTGTTCACCTCGCTGGCCCGGCGCAGCCTCGACCACGACGTCGGCCTGTCCAAGTTCGTCTCGGTCGGCAACGAGGCCGACCTCGACGTGCTCGACGTGTTCGCCTTCCTGCTCGACGACGACGCCACCCGGGTCTTCGGCCTGGTGGTCGACGGGATCTCCGACGGGGAGCGCTTCGCCGAGCTGTGCGAGGCGGCCCGGGCCCGGGGCAAGGCCGTCCTGGCCCTGCGCTTCGGGGAGTCGGCCGCGGGCGCCGCCGCGGCGGTGGCCCACTCCAGCCGGCTGGCCGGCGCGTCCCGGGTGACCAACGCCTTCCTCGAGGCGCTCGGCGTCGGCCGGGTGACCAGCGTGGAGGCGCTGATCGTGGCCGCGGCGATGGTGGCCGCCGGCCGGGGACGGCCACCCGCGGGCGTGGGGGCCTGGACGATGTCGGGCGCGGCCGGATCGATCCTGGCCGACGCCGCGGCCCGGGTCGGGGTCCCGCTGGCCGAGCTCGGCCCGGGGACGCGCGCCGCCCTGGACGGCCACGCCCGGCTGGCCCGGATCGTCAACCCGGTCGACATCGGCGCGGTGGGCGACCCGAGCCGGACCGCCGAGGTGCTCGACCTGCTGGCCGCCGACGAGGGCGTCTCGGACCTCGTCGGCATGCCCCACGACATGGGCGGCCGTCCGGCCAACCTGGCCACCGCCCAGGCGCTCGTCGCCGCGGCCGCGGCACACGACCGGCGCCTGGTGGTGCTGGTCCCGGGGGGACTCGACGGCGTCGAGGACGACCTGCGCGACGGCGGCGCGGTCATCGTGCGCGACACGGCCACGGCCGTCGAGGCGCTGGCCGCGGCCCGGGCCACCGAGGTGCCGCGGTCCCCGGCCCCGTCGCCCCGAGGCGACCGGACCGCGGCGGGGGAGGGACCGGCCTGGTCGCGCCCGGGGCCGCCCGGACCCCTCACCGAGCCGGCCAGCCTCGACCTGCTCGGCGCTTGGGGCGTCCCGGTGGCCGGGTGGACCGAGGTGGCCGACGAGCAGGCGGCGCGGGCCGCCGCGACCCGTTGGACCCCGACGGTGGTCAAGGGCGTGGTCCCGGGCGTGGCGCACAAGTCCGAGCTGGGCCTGGTCGAGGTCGGCCTGGCCACCCCCGACGCGGTGGCCAAGGCCTACCTGTCGGTCCACCAGGCCGTCGAGGCCCAGGGCGGCGGCCGGGTGATCGTGCAGGAGATGCTGCGCGGCCGCACGGAGCTGCTCGTCGGGCTGACCCGGGACCCGGCGCTGGGGGCCTTCGTGGTGGTGGGCCTGGGCGGGGTGTTCGCCGAGGAGCTCGACGCCACCGTGGTCGTCCCCGTCGGTGCGCCGGACGGCTTCGCCCGGGAGCGGATCCTGGCCGCACCGGTCGGCCGTGTCCTCTCCAGCCACCGGTGGGCCGAGTCGCCCTTGGACGTGGTGCTCGACGTGGTCGACCGGCTCCGCGCCCTGGCCCTGGCCGCCGGGGACGACCTGGTGTCGGTCGACGTCAACCCGTTGGTCGTGGGCGACGGCTGGGCCGTGGCCGGCGACGCGCTGGTGGTGCTGGGCTGAGCCCGTCGGTCAGCCCAGCCGGAACAGCCCCTCGCCGAGGAAGCCGTCGGGATCGCCCACCCCGGGCGGGCAGAAGAAGAACCCGCCGCCGACGGGGCGGATGTACTCCTCGAGCGGCTCGCCGTCGAGGCGGGCCTGCACGGCACGGAAGCCCCGGTCGAGGCTGCGCTGGAAGGCGCTGAAGAGCAGGCCCTGGTCGAGCTGGTCGGCACCGTCGAAGCCGTTGGAGTAGCTGAAGCCGCGGCGCAGGATCCGGCTGGCCTCCTGGCCGGCGACGTCGGGGCTGGCCAGCCGGATGTGGCTGTCGAGCGGGATCCGCTCGCCTTCGGGGTCTGCGGCGAAGCGGGGGTCGTCGGTCTCGACCTCCCGGCCCAGGGGCGCGCCGCTGGCCTTGTGGCGGCCCATGATGGCCTCCTGCTCAGACAGCCGGGTGCGGTCCCAGAACTCGACGAACATGCGGATGATCCGCACCGCCTGGTAGGTGCCGCCCACCGTCCAGGCCGGTTCGCCGTCGTCGGGCTGGACCCACACGAAGCGGTCCAGCAGCTCGTCGTCGGTGGCGTCGAGGTTGTTGGTGCCGTCCTTGAAGCCGAGCAGGTTGCGCACCGGCGCCCCGCCCTCGGTGGGGTCGGCCACCGGCGAGTTGTAGCCCTCCTGCATCCAGCGCAGCACCCACGCGCCGCGGGTGGCCCGCAGCAGCTGGCGCAGGCCGAACATGGCGGCGTCGAGGTGCACGCCCGACACGGTGAGGCTGATGTCGCCGTGGCTGCGGGCCGCGTCGAGCCGGTCGTTGGCCGAGAACGGCATCTGGACCAGCTCGCGGGGCCGGAGGTCGGCCAGGCCGAACCGGTCGTCGAACAGGGAGGCGCCGAACCCCACGATGACCGACAGGTCGAGCGGGGGCGGCTCGGCCCCCAGCACGCCGGAATCGATGGGTGGGAAGGCGCCGGCGCGGGGCTCGGGGGGCTCGCCGGTCATGACGCGGCGGGCCTCGTCGGACAGGGCCCGGAGGGCCTCGGCCAGCTCCTCCCGGTCGTCGACCTGGACGTCCAGGCTGGCCACCACACCGACCGGGGTGGCCGGTTGGGCCACCCCGGCCTGGTGGGGGCCGTCGAAGGGCAGGCGGACCGGCGCCGCACCTCCGGGGTCCGCTGCCCCGGGGGACGACCCACCGGCCTGGTCCTCGCCGTCGGCGCAGGCGGCGCCGACCGCTGACGCGGCACCCGCGACGGCCACGCCCTTGAGCAGCGCCCGCCGCGAGATCCCGGTCGTCATCGACACATCGTCGCCTACTCGAGGCCCAGGGTGCCCGCGATGAGCGCCATGTCCTCCGACAGCGAGGCCAGCCGGGCCGTCAGGGCGTCGATGTCGGCCTCGGAGAGCTCGGTGTAGAGGACGAAGCCGTCGCCGGACCGGTGCTCGTCCAGGGCGTCGTAGAGCTCCTCGAAGCCCTCGTCGATGTCGGCCAGCAGGTCGGCGTCGGCCTCCTCCAGGGCCGGGCGGAGGGCGTCGACGAGGACCTCGGATCCCTCCACGTTGGCCTGGAAGTCCCACAGGTCGGTGTGCGAGTAGCGGTCCTCCTCGCCGGTGATCTTGCCCTCGGAGACCTCCTGGATGAGCTCGGTCGCGCCCACGGCCAGCGCGGCCGGGGGGAGCTCCAGGTCGGCGAACTCGGCCTTCAGGGTGGCCAGGTCCTCGTCGAGCTTGTCGGCCAGCTCGGCGGCGCCGCTGACGTCGCCCTCCTCCCAGAGCAGGTACTCGAGCTTGTGCCAGCCGGTCCACTCGGGGTCGTCCTCGTCGGCGAAGTCGTCGACGCGGGCGTCGACCGCGCCGTCGATCTCCTCGATGAGCCCGGCGATGGGCTCGATGCGCTCCCAGGGGGTGCGCGACACGGCGAAGAGCGACTTGGCCTCCTCCACGTCACCGGCCCGCACGGCGTCGGTGAAGGCCTTGGTCGCGGTGATCATCTCGTCGATCTGGCCGGCCACGTAGTCGCGGTAGTCGTCGACGGCGTCGATGATCAGCTGGTTGTCGACCTCGACGTCGATGTCGCTGGCCTGGATGCCCGAGGCGCTGCCCGACGCGCTGGCCGAGCCGCAGCCCGAGGCCGACGACCCGCCCGACGCCGACGCCCCACCCGAGGCCGAGCCGCCCGAGGCGGAGGCGCTGGCGCAGCCGTCGCCGATCTCCCGGACGGCGTCGCCGTCGTCGTCGCCGCAGGCGGCCAGGCCCGCGAGCACGAGGGCGGCCAGGGCGCCGGCGGCCAGCGGGCGGAGACGGGTGCGGATCGACATCGTGGCGGACCTCGTGGGACGGCGCCGTTCGGGCGCGGGCGGGCGATGCGAGGAGCCACAGTAGCGGTGCCGCGTCACTGATGTAAGGCACCCCTCACAAATGGGTGGCCGGGGGCCGCGACCCGGTCAGCAGATGTTCACGAAGCCGTACGCGCCCCGGAGGCCACGGGGGCGGGCCGATCGGCGATCATGCCGCGATGGCAGGGCCGGACGAGGCGATCCCGGTCAGGGCGCGGGTGCGGGGCGGCGCGGCACGACCACCGGTGCTGGAGGTCGACTACGACGGCTCGGCGCCGCCCGAACCGCTGCTGGCCGACCTGCGGGCGCTGGGATGGGAGGACGTCCGGCCCGAACCCCCGCCGTCGTCGGCCATCGACTGGTCCCGGCCCGATCCGACGCGCGGGACCCGCCACTCGGTGCGCCCCTTCCCGGCCCGCATCCACGGCACGCTCGGCCCGGGGGTCGACGTGGGGGCGATCGCGGCCCGCACGGCGGCCGTCCTGGCCCGCCACGGCCTCCACGACGCCCCGACCGCCGCGGCGCCGAGCCCGCCGATCGGTCCCGGGACGCCCGCCACCGTGCCGGCCGCGGCCGGCCGGTCCCGGCGCGAGGCGGACCAGCCCCCGGGTCCCCGCCTGGTCGACGTCGTGGTCGACGCGGCCCTGGCCGCGGTGACCCGGGCCCAGCTCGCCGGGGTGGCCGAGGTCGTCGAAGCGGTCGAGGAGACCTGGACCACCTCGGTGTCGTTCCGGGGCCAACAGGCCGAGCTGCACCACCCGGTGCAGCGGCTGCGCCTGGCGGTGCCCCACGCCGCCTACGGCGAGCTGCTCGGGGTGCTGGCCCGCCACCCCGTCCGCGCCGTCCGGCCCGCCGAGGGGTGAGGGGCCCGGCCGCACCGGACCCGGGCCTCAGGCGGCGGTGAGGACCAGGAGGACCTCGATCTCGCCGTGGTCCTCCACCACGGCCGGGCCGAAGCTGGCGTCGGGGATGTCGAAGTCGTCCAGCTCGAAGGGGATCGACCCGTTGACCTCCAGGTCGGCGCCGTTGCGCCGGGCCAGCAGGTCGAAGCTGACCTCGCGGGTGACGCCCCGGACGGTCAGCTCGCCCGTTGCCTGCACCGTGACCTCCTCGCCGTCGGCGGGCAGGTCGCCCAGCTCGATGGGCTCGGTGAGGGAGAACTCGGCCGTCGGGTAGGTGGCGGTGTCCATGATCCGCCCGTGGAACTGCCCGTCGCGCCGCGACTCGTCGCTCTCCACCGTGGTCATGTCGACGGTGAAGGTCGCCGTGGCGACCGTCGTGCCCTCGATGGTCAGCTCGCCGGTGACGTCCTCGGTGCGCCCGACCGCGGTCGTGGCCGCGGCGAAGAGCTGCTCGTCGATCCGGTACCCGGCCAGGCTCCCCGCCCCGATCACCCACCGTCCCTCGACGTCGCCGCCGGCCGCCTGGCCACCCCCGGCGGGGGCGGCCGAGGTGGTCGACGAGGATCCCGCGCCCTGGTCGCTGTCGGCGTCCTCCGCGTCGTCGAAGGCCAGCCGGGGCGGGGGGTCGTCCTGGATCAGGTTGAAGTACACGAAGGGCCCCACGCCCACGAGGAGCACCACCGCGACGGGGATCCCGATCAGCCAGGTCCGCCGGTTCCGCACGATCGATCGCCATCCCATGGCCGTGGATCCTCCCTCGGTCGCCTGTGAGCCCGCTGTGAACCGGCTGTACCCTGGGGCACAGCCTTCCGGGCCGGGCACGGAGGCCCCGGACGCGGCCGTGGGCCGTGGGGAGTACGTGGCGGCGGGGCCGACGGTTCAGGGGCCGAGCACCAGGGGCGCCCGGCACACCTCCTCGACCGCGCAGGCCAGCACGGCGTCCTCGAGGACCGGGGCGCCGCCGGGAGTGCGGGGGAGCGGGCCGACGGTGTGCACCAGGGTCACCTCGGTGCCCACGTCGTGGTGCAACCGCACCTCCTCGGGCCCGGCGACGTCGGCCAGCACGTCCCGGCAGGCCCGGGGCGACAGGGTCGTGGCGAAGGCCTCGATGCGACCGTCGGGCGTGGCGACCTCGTAGACCCCGCACGGGTGGATGCGGTCGCCGTTGCGCACGCCGACGTCGATGCTCGGGCTGTCGCCCTCGGGCAGGCCCAGGAACCGGAGGCGGACGCCCTCCTGGATCTGGTGGTGGGCCCGGGCCACGGCGCCCCGGAAGGCGCACGGCGTCACGCTGCGGCCGCCGTCGGTCCCCCCGGGCCCGGGCACGACCTCGAGCAGGGTGGCCTGCCCGTCGCGCAGCCGGAGGCGGATCCCCGGCAGTCCGTGGGCCAGCGTGGCGGTGAGGCGGAGCGGCACGAGGCCGACCGGCGTCACCGGCCCCACCCCTGCACGGCCTCCCGAGGATCCCCGAGCTGTGTCATGCCAGGAAGGCTAGCCGCATCTCATTAGGGGTGCCTAACACAGACGTGCCGGGGGTCACGCTCCCCGGCGCAGGACCCGGTCCCGCAGGGCGCGCGCCACGGCCACCTCCACCCGGCCCGGACCGCCCGTCGTGGGCGGCTCGGGGTGGGCGTGGTGGCCGGCCAGGGTGCCGACCGTCGCCGCCACCGACCGGGCCAGGGCATCCAGGTCGTAGCCGCCCTCGAGGAAGGCCAGCAGCCGCCCCGGTCCCGGCGCCCAGGCCGCGACCAGCCGGGTCAGGTCGGCGTAGTCGCCCGCGCTCCAGGCCAGGTCGGCCAGGGGGTCGGCCCGGTGGGCGTCGTAGCCGGCCGAGAGCAGCACCCATGTCGGCCCGAACGCCTCGACCACCGGCGCGGCCACCTCCTCGAGCGCGGCCCGGGCCACGTCGCCGGTCGCGCCGGCCGGGAGCGGGACGTTGACCACCAGGCCCCGCGCCCCGGGCCCGCCGACCTCGTCGGCCCGGCCGGTGCCGGGGTAGGCCGGCCACTGGTGGGTGGACACGTACAGCACCCGATCGTCGTCCCAGAAGGCGTCCTGGGTCCCGTTGCCGTGGTGGACGTCCCAGTCCACGACCAGAACCCGCTCGCCGGCGTCGGCCAACATGGCGGCGGCCACCGCCACGTTGTTGACCAGGCAGAAGCCCATGGCCCGGTCCCGGGTCGCGTGGTGGCCGGGCGGCCGCACGGCCACGAAGGCCGAGCCCGCCTCGCCGGCCCGGAGCGCCTCGAGCGCGGCCAGGCCCATCCCCGCGGCCAGCCGGGCCGTGTCCCACGAGCCCAGCGAGACCGGCGTGTCGGGGTCGAGGTCGCCACCGCCCGAGGTGGCCAGGGCCTCGACCGAGCGCAGCAGCCGCCGGTCGTGCACCCGGGCCATCTCGTCGTCGGTGGCGGCGCGGCCCTCCAAGGGCACGAGCAGCTCGGCCAGCCCGGCGTCGGCCAGGCCCCGGGCGACGGCGTCGAGCCGCTCCGGGCGCTCGGGGTGCCACCGGCCGGTGTCGTGCAGGTCGACGTCGACCAGGGTCCCGAACAGGACGCGCTCGGCGGCGGGCGCCATCCCTACGCCGCGGCGTCGCCCGGGCCGCCCAGGGCCCGCCAGACCCGCTCGGGCGTGCAGGGCATGTCGATGTGGCGGACGCCGAGGTGGGCCAGGGCGTCCACCACCGCGTTCTGCACCGCGGGCGGGGCGCCGATGGTGCCGGACTCGGCGATGCCCTTGGCTCCCAGCAGGTTGTTGGGCGAGGGGGTCTCGAGCAGCGCCGACTCGAACGAGGGGAGCTCGGCGGCCGAGATCACCGGGTAGTCGGCGAAGTTGGCCGTCAGCGGGTTGCCCGCCTCGTCGTAGACGAAGCGCTCGAGCAGGGCCTGGGCCACGCCCTGGGCCGCCCCGCCGTGGACCTGGCCCTCGGCCAGCATCGGGTTGAGGATCCGCCCGGCGTCGTCCACGGTCACCAGGCGGACCAGCTCGACGTGCCCGGTCTCCACGTCGACCTCGACCACCGCCACGTACGCGCCCGACGGGTAGGTCGAGCCGCTGCCCAGGTCGGCCTCGCAGGCCAGGGCCCGGCCGGGGTCCTCGCCGCCGGCGGGCTCGGCCGCGGCCACATCGGCCCAGGTCAGGGACCGGGCCGGGGTCCCGGCCACGTGGAACCGGCCGCCACGGTCCAGGTCGAGCACGACGTCGTCGACCGCGGCCTCGAGCAGGTCGGCCACCCGGGCCCGGGCCCGGCCGACCAGCTCGTCGGTGGCCGCGGCCAGCGCCGACCCGGCCCGCTGGATGGTCTTGGACCCACCGGTGACCGCACCGCGGGGCACCCGGTCGGTGTCGCCGTGGACGACCTCGATGCGCTCCATGGGCACGCCGGTGCGCGAGGCGACGAGCATCGCCCACGACGTGGCGTGGCCCTGGCCGAACGGGGTGGCCCCGGTCCGGGCCAGCAGGGATCCGTCGGGACGCAGCTCGACGCCGCCGTACTCGGTGCCTCCGACGCCCGCGGTCCGGTCGATGAAGGTGGCCACGCCCACACCCAGCAGCCGCCGGGCCCCCGCGGCCCGCCGGGCGGCCTGCTCGGCCCGCAGCGCCGGGTAGTCGACGGCGGCGAGCGCGGCGTCGAGGGCCTGCTCGTAGGTGCCGCTGTCGTAGGTCAGGCCGGTGGCGGACTCGAACGGGAACTCCTCGGGCGCGACGAGGTTGCGCCGGCGGACCTCGACCGGGTCGAGGCCGACCTCGGCCGCGAACAGGTCGACGGCCCGCTCCAGCAGCGCGGTGGCCTCGGGTCGTCCGGCACCCCGGTAGGCGACCACCGGCGTGGTGTTGGTCACCGCCGAGGTGGTCGTCCAGCGCACCGCGGGGATCCGGTAGGGCCCGGCCGACAGCCGACCGGTCGAGACCGCCATGTAGGGCGCGCTGATCGGGTAGGCGCCGGAGTCGGCCAGGACGTCGACGGTCAGCGCCTGGATGGTCCCGTCGCGGCGGCCGCCGATGCGCACCTGCTGGACCTGCACCCGGGAGTGGCCCAGGCCCACCATGTCCTGGGAGCGTGGTGGCACCCAGCGCACGGCCCGGCCCACCCGGCGGGCCAGCCACGGCAGGAGGAGCTCCTCCACGTAGGGCCGGGCCTTGGCTCCGAAGCTGCCGCCGACGTCGGGGGCGATGACCCGGACCCGGTCGGGGGCCAGCCCGTGGACCTCGCAGAGGCGGTCCCGCACCGGGTGGGCCCCCTGGCAGCTCGACCAGTGGGTGAGGCGCCCGTCGGGCTCCCAGCGCGCCGCCGCGGCCCGGCCCTCGATCGGGCAAGGGGCGACCCGGGCGCTGTCGAAGGTGGCCTCCACGACGACCTCGCAGCGACCGGGGTCGACCTCGTCGGTGCCGCCCGCGGCCCGGGACACCACGTTGGTCCCGGCCTCGGGGAACAGCAGGACCTCGTCGGCCAGGGCGTCGGTGACCCGGACCACGGCGGGCAGCGGGTCGACGTCGACGAAGACCTGCTCGGCCGCGTCGAGGCCCTGGGTGGTCGTCTCGGCCACGATGGCGACCACCGGCTCGCCCACGAAGCGGACCACGTCGGCTGCGAGCAGGGGTCGACGCATCTCGGGCGGGTAGCTGCCCTCGACCGGGGCGTCGGGCCCCACGTCGAGGTCGGCGGCGGTGACCACGGCCAGCACGCCGGGCAGCGCGGCCGCGTCCCCCAGGTCGACGCCCAGGATGCGGCCGTGGGCCACCGGGGAGGTCACGTAGACGACGCTGGCCGCACCGGGCAGGTCGAGGTCGGCCACGTACTCGCCGCCCTCGGTCAGCAGCTTGCGGTCCTCGATCCGGCGCACCGGCGTGCCGAACAGCGTCACGGGAGGAGGCTAACGCCGCCCCGGGGGCGCACCCGCGGCCCGCGCCCGCCAGACTGGGCGCCGGTGCGCAGCGAGGCGACCCAACCCCCGCGTCGGGCGCCGCTGCGGGGAGGAAGGATGAGCGGTCCGGTGGAACAGGTCGACGTCCCGACGGAGCCGACCGGCGCGGTGCCCACCGCGCCCGAGGTCGAGATCATCGAGAGCCACTCGGCCCGGGTCGGGCGGCTCCCCGTGCGCCGGGCGCTGCCCCGCCGGGCTCGGCGCAGCGTCGGCGCCTGGTGCTTCGCCGACCACATGGGGCCCCTCGCCGTGTCCCCCGGCGAGGGCGCCGACGTCGGCCCGCACCCCCACATCGGGCTCCAGACGGTGACCTGGCTGCTGGCGGGCGAGCTGCTCCACCGGGACTCGCTGGGCTCCGAGCAGCCGATCCGGCCCGGCGCCCTCAACCTGATGACCGCGGGCAACGGCGTGTCCCACGCCGAGGAGTCCACCTCGGGCTACCGGGGGGACGTCCACGGCATCCAGCTGTGGGTCGCCCAGCCCGAGGCCACCCGGCACGGCGATCCGGCCTTCGAGCACCACGCCGAGCTGCCCCGCTTCGCGCTGGGCAACGGCGAGGCCACCGTGCTGGTGGGCGAGGTCGACGGCGTCGCCTCGTCGGCCCGGCGCGACTCGGACCACGTGGGCGTGGACCTGGCCCTCGGGCGGGGCACCGCGGTGGTCCCGCTCGACCCGACCTTCGAGGTCGCCCTGGTCGTGGCCGAGGGCGAGGTCGTGGTCGACGGCACGCCGGTCGTGCCCGGCCGGCTGGCCTACCTCGGCCAGGGCCGTGACGAGCTGGCCGTCACCGCCGACGGGCCGGCCCGGGCCCTGCTGCTGGGGGGCGTGCCGCTGACCGAGCCCCTGCTCA
>JBFWTJ010000089.1:0-12914 GCA_050247895.1 Acidimicrobiia bacterium | reverse complement strand
CCGGCGTCGCCGGCCCGGGCCGCCTCGGCCACGTGCTCGCCCCGCACCGACTCCGGCCGGCCGCCGGCCAGGCGCACCGCGGCGTCGATCCGCCCGGCGAACGCGGCCTCCACCGCCAGGCGGGCCAGCCCGGTCCCCGACCCGTACATCTCCCAGCAGCCCCGCCGCCCGCAGGCGCAGCGGGGCCCGGCCGGGTCGACCACCATGTGGCCCGGCTCGCCCGCCGCGCCCACCGCGCCGCGCAGCACGCGCCCACCGGTGACCACGCCCCCGCCGATGCCGGTGCCGAAGGTCACCACCAAGGCCTCGTCGACCCCCTTGGCCGCGCCGATCCGGTGTTCGGCCCGGGCGTGGCAGTTGGCGTCGTTGTCGGCCTCGACCCGGATCCCGAGGCGGGCCGAGAGCCGGGCCGCCACGGCCAGGTCCTGCACCCCGGGGAGGTGGGGCGCGGTCCGCAGGGTCCCGCCCAGGTCGACCAGGCCAGGCAGGCCGACCCCGACGGCCAGGGGCGGCCGGCCCACCTCGGCGGCCAGGGCGGCCACGACCTCCTCCAGGCCCGCCAGGAGGGCGTCGGGGCCCTCGGGGGTCGGGATCCGGTGCTCGGCCCGGGCCACGGCCGGGTCCGACGCGTCGACGGCGACGCCGAGCACCTTGGTCCCCCCGACGTCCAGGCCGACGACCACGGCCCCCTCGAGCGTCGGGGTCAATAGCGGAGCAGGGCCCCGATGCGCCCGGCCACGTCCAGGTCGGCGTTGCCCACGCAGATCGTGACCGGGATGCCCTGGCTCAGCGCCTCCTCGATGGCGTCCTCGACGACGTCGTCGTCGCGCTCCATCGCCTCGCCGGTGACCGGGCTGGTCGGGCCCTTGGCGAACAGCGCGCCGCTCGGGCAGCGCCAGCCCTCCTCCTGGTAGCCCTCGGACACGACCAGGCGCTCGACCCGGTGCTCGTTGAGGGCCTGGAGCGTGTCGGCCAGCCCGGCGACGCCCCGGCCGCCGGTGGCCACCGCCTCGCGCAGGCGCTCGACGACCGCCGCCTCCCGCCGGCGCTCCACGTCGAGCTCGACCGCCTCGGCCGCGGCGTAGACCTCGGGGCCGTCCGCCGTGGTCGGCACCTGGATGCGCCCGCAGAGCCGATCCCGCAGGTAGGGGTGGAACAGGCGCTCGAGCTCGGCCACCACCGGGTCGGGGCCACCCACCACCAGGTGCTCGAAGGGGTGGGACCGCCACAGCGAGAACGCCGCCGCGGCGACCTGGCGCAGGTGCTGCTGGACCATCTCCTCGCCGTGGGCCTCGGGCGTGCCCCGCTCCCGCAGCCCCCGCACGTCGAGGTCGCGGGGCAGCTCCCCCATCAGCTCGCTGTGCTCGGCCAGCGCGCCGAGCTCGAAGACGAACAGGCGGGCCCGCTGGCGGTCGGCCAGGACGACGCCGATGGGCTCCCGGTCCTGCACGATCGACTCGAGCTGGCCCACCGCCGGGGCGTGGTTCACCACGGCCTGGCTGGTGACGCGGAACGGCAGCGGCACGACCTCCCACAGGCCGTCGGCGGTGCAGGAGAAGAAGGCCAGGCCCCGGGTGCGGGACCGGTCGAGCCCGCCCCGCACGTAGGCCTCGACCCGGCGGAGGTCGTCCTGGACCGACGGGTGGCCGTCGGCCCGGGCCTTGGCCACCCGCAGCACCGACTCGAGCTCGACCTCGACGTCCTGCGGGCGGGGCGCCCGGCGGCCGTCGACGTCGAGGTAGATCGACGTGATCGGCGCCTTCACCCCCCTGACGCCGGCGAGCTCCCGGATGGCGGCTTCGCTGATCGCGGCCACGGCACCTCCAGAGGACGAGCCCATCCCGGGACTGTAGCCCTCCCGGCCGGGCGGATCCCCGGCGCCCCGGCGGCGGCGTCAGACCGGCTCGGGAGGACCCGGCGCGACCACCGCGGCCCGCCGCGATCCCGCGGCGCGAGCCCAGGCGAGGACCGTGGGATCCTCGGACAGGACCACGAGCTGGACCGCGTCGGCCATCGGCTCGAGGCGGTCGAGGACCTGGCGGACCAGCGCCGGGTCGAGCCCGTCGAGGGCGTGGTCGAGCAGGAGCGGCACCGAACCGGCGAACGACAGGGCCCGTTGCGACGCCATCCGGCTGAGCAGGTGCCACTCGACCTGGTCCCCCGGTGGGATGCGGGCCACGCCGCCACCCGCGCCCGACTCGGCGCCGGCCCCACCCGGGCCGCCGACCGACCCGGCGTGGCCCGCGGCGGCATCACCGGCCGACCGGCCGAGGCCCGCGACGGGGTCGCCGGCCGACCGGCCGAGGCCCGCGACGGGGTCGCCCGCTCCCGACGCGGCGCGGCCTGCCGCGGGATCGCCGGCGGTCGAACCGGGGCGCCCCGCGGCAGGGTCGTCACCAGCCGAACCGGGGCGCCGCGCGGCGGGGCCGTCGGCTGCCGACGCGGCGCGCCCTGCCGCGAGGTCGCCGACCGGGTCCGGGGCGTCGCCGTCGAGGTCGCCCAGGTCGCCGCGCTCCACCACCGGGACCACGTCGGGCCGGGCCATGTCGAGCAGGCCGAGGACCTCGGGCGACAGGTCGAGGAGAACCCCGTGGGACTCGACCAGCCCGCCCTCGACGGGCACCTGGCCGGCGGGCAGCCCGGCGACGGTCGCCCGCACCAGCTCGGCGGTGGCCGCGTCGAGCCCCCGGACCACGCTGATGTTGGGGTGCAGGTCGACCACCAGGTCGGGACCGACCGGGATCTGGAGGAGCCGCACCGGTCCTAGGAGACCTTGATCCGGCGGACCTTGCCGTCGCGGGGCACCGCGCCCGCCGCGGCCGCGGACCGCCGACGGCCTGCGCCGGCCGAACCGCCCCCGGCCGGGCCCGCCGCGACGCCCTCGACGGAGGCTGGCCCGACGCCCTCGCCGTCGGCGGATCGGTTCCCTCCGACACCTTCGACCGATCCCCGTCGACGCTCGGCCGATGCTCCTCGGCGCTCGGCCGATCCCGCCGATCCGAGGTCGTCGCCGGCCGATCCCGCCGGGCCGAGGTCCTCGCCGGCCGATCCCGCCGGGCCAAGGTCCTCGCCGGCCGATCGCGTCGGGCCAAGGTCCTCGCCGGCCGATCGCGTCGGGCCAAGGTCGTCGCCGGCCGATCGCGCCGATCCGAGGTCGTCGCCGGTCGGGTCGCCCACGGCCGAGGCGGCGGCGCGGATGCGGCCCAGGGCCGAGGTGGCCAGGGACCCGAGCCCGCCGACCAGCGACTGGACCGCGGCCGGGTCTTCGACCAGCTCCTCGGCCACGTCCAGGACCGCCCGGGCGGCCCGGATCAGCTCCCGGGCCGCGGCCTGGAGGTGCTCCACGCCCTCGCGGGCCTCGCCGCCGGCGGTGCCGTCCTCGGTCATCTCGGGTGCTCCTCCACGTCGAAGACGACCCGTAGTGTGCCCTGCCGGAGCCGGGCGTCCAGGACGGGCCGGCGGCGCAGGGTGGTGGGCAGCAGGACCGCCCGGCGGTGGGGCCCGACGCGGACCAGCAGCTCGTCGTCCCGGCGGGACAGCTCCAGGTCGTCGGTCCCGGCGAAGGGCAGGTCCATGGACAGCGTCGTGCGGCCGTCGCGGGTGCGCATGCGCAGCGGTTCGCCCCGGTGCAGCAGCGCGGCCGGGTCCCGCCCGTCGTAGAGGGCGGCGCCGAAGGCGTCGAGCGCGTCGGGACCGATCGGCTCGGCCGGGGCCATCTCGGCGGTCAGGACCGGCAGGGGCGCGAAGCCCTCGCGGATCGTGGCCAGCTGCTCGGCCTGCGCGGCCCGCCACCCGGCGAACCACGGGTCGTCGACGGCGGCGGGCAGCACCCGGTTGGCCACCACGGCGTCGACCCGGTAGCCGAACAGCGACAGGTAGGTGTAGGTGCGCCGGGCCTCGGCCACGACCATCCGCTCGGGGTTCACCACGAGCCGCACGCTGGTGGTCGAGGCGTCGGCCAACAGCTCGCGGACCCCGTCGAGGCGCTCGTAGGCCCGCTGGGTGGCGGCGAAGACGCCGTCGCCGGCCACCGGCAGGCTGGTCACCCGGGACAGGACGGGCGCCACCACCTTGTTGACCCGGCGGCCCACCGGGAACAGCCGCTCCATGTAGCGGGACAGGACGTCGGGCAGCGACAGCAGCCGGATGGTCTCCGCGGTCGGCGCGCAGTCGACCACGACGACGTCCCAGCGGCCCGAGCGGGCGCACGCCTTGATGTCGCCCAGGGCGAAGATCTCGTCCAGGCCGGGGACGACCGAGAGCTCCTCGGCCTCGAGGCCCTCGACCCCGGCCCAGCGGAAGACCTCGACCATCCACTCGCGGACCTCGTGCCAGGCCTCCTCCAGCCGGTCCGCGGCGTCGAGCTGCTGGCCCCACAGGCCGGGCAGGACCTCGGACACCTCGTCGCCCAGGGGGTGGTCGAGCGCGTCGGCCAGGCTGTGGGCCGGATCGGTCGACAGGACGATCGTGCGCAGGCCGGCCCGGGCGCAGCGCAGCGCGGTGGCCGCCGCGGTCGTCGTCTTGCCCACGCCGCCCTTGCCGGTGAACAGGAGGATGCGGGGCGCCGGCAGCTCGCCTACCGCTCCACGTGCGCGCGCAGCTCGCGCAGCGCGGTGTGCACGACCTTGGACTCGGCCCGGCGCCGCACGAAGCCCGGCAGCGGGATGACCAGCTCGACGGCCAGGTCGTAGGTGACCTCGGTGCGGGCACCCCCGTCGGCCGGTTCGAGCACGTAGGAACCGTCGAGGCGGCGCATGATGTCGCCCGACTCCAGCGTCCAGGACACGGTGGTGGGGTCCTCGGCGTACGCGTAGCGCAGCGTGTACTCGGTGCTGCGGCCCATGGCCGCGGCGCGGAAGGTGACCCGCACGCCACGGCCCTGGTCGTCGGTCTCCTCGACGGTCACGCCCTTGAGGTCCCGGGCCCACGACGGGTACGACTCGAAGTCGGTGATGGCGTCGTAGACCCGTGCCGGCGTGGCGTCGACCACCATCGTCTCGGTCGCCTGGTCGGACATCGGGGGCATGGTGGCACAGCGGGCGGTCAGGGGGTGTCGGCCCGCTCCGGGAACGACCCGTGGCGACCGCTCCAAAGGGCGCACAGGCCCAGGCCGAGCAGGGGGGCCAGGACCCCGAAGGCCACCTCGGTGTAGGGCCGGACCGACGCGGCCACGACCACGGCCACGACCTGGGCCGCCAGCGCGCCCCACAGGCGGAGCTGGACCGGGCGGGGCGCGACGTCGCCGGCGGCGAAGAAGAGGCCGCCCATGGTGACCAGCTCCGTGCGGCTCCGGTTGACCCCGAGGGAGAAGGCCCACAGGTAGGCCAGCGCGCCGACGACGAAGGCCACGCACGACACCACGGCGTGGACCAGGCCGAGGGCGTCGGGCGCCGCCGCGGCCGCGGCGCTGGTGGCCACCAGCACGGCGGTCGCGGCCAGGTCGGCGCGCAGCAGCCCCTCGCCCGGGCCGGCGGGGACGGGTTGGTTCACGACGGGGTCCCGACGGCGGCCAGCGCCTGGCCCAGACGGGCGCCGAGGCGGTCGTAGTCGAACTCCTCGACCGCCCGCCGTCGTGCCGCGGCACCCATGCGGGCGCGGCGCTCGGGGTCGTCGAGCAGGCGGGCCAGGGCCTCGGCGACCGCGGTGGGGTCGGAGGGGTGGTCCACGACGTAGCCGGTGGTGCCGTGGGCGACGGCCTCGGCCGATCCGCCGCTGCGCCCGGCGACCTGGGGCACGCCGGCCGCGGCGGCCTCGAGGAAGACGATCCCGAAGCCCTCCTGCTCCAGTCCGGCCCACCGGTTCCGGCACAGCATGGCGAACACGTCGCCGCAGCCGTAGAGGTCGGGCAGGTCGTCCTCGGCGACGCGGCCGAGCAGGCGCACGGGCGCGCCGGTGCGACCGATGCGGCGTTCGAGCCGGGCCCGGTCGCGCCCGGCCCCGGCGATGGCCACCACGAGGTCGGGCCGGGCCGGGGCGAGCAGCGCGGCCGCGTCGACCAGGACGTCCATGCCCTTGCGGGGGACGAGCCGGCTCACGCTGGTGACCAGCCGGGCGTCGGTGGGCAGGTCGAGGCGGGTCCGGGCCGCCTCGCGCTCGGCCGGGTCGAGCGGGTGGAACCGGGTCGGGTCGACGCCGGGCGGGACGACCACGGTGGGCAGGGCGCGGCCCGCGGCGCGCTCGGCCTCGACCCGCGGGTAGCCGCCGCAGGCCACGACGAGCGCCGCGCCGCGCAGCACGTGGGCCAGGGCGCTGCGGGAGGCGGGGAGCCGGCCGGGGACGGTGACCTCGGCGCCGTGGACGACCACGGCGTAGGGCCGGGCCAGGCGGGGGCCGACCAGGCCCAGGGGCAGGGCCGGGTCGACCACGACGAGCTCGGCGCCGATCTCGTCGGCCAGGGCGTCGATGCGCCGGACCAGGCCGGGGGTGGGCAGCAGGACGGGGGCCTCGACCCGCTCGATCCGGAAGGGCTGGTCGCGGTCCCAGGCGGCGGCGTCGGGGTGGGGCGTGGTCAGCACGACGAACGAGGCCGGGTCGAGGCGGCGCCAGAGCTCCCACAGGACGGTCTGGATGCCACCGACCTTGGGCGGGAAGTCGTTGGTGACGAACAGGTGGCGGCCGGTCATCCGACACCGACCGGCGTGGGCCGGGCGACGACGTCGCCGGCGAGCTCGGCCCGCACGGCAGGGTCGGGGTCCTCGGCCACCGCGACCAGGAGGTGGTCGAGGCCGAGGCGGCGGGCGGCCCACACGGCGTGGGACCGCAGCAGGGGGTCGGCGTGCGCGAGGTGCCGACGGACGAGGTCGACCACGGCGGGGTCGCGGGGGTCGCCCACGTTGCCCAGCACGACCAGGGCGTTGCGCCGGACGTGGCGCACCTCGCGCCGGGGGATGTACCAGCGGTCGGCGATCGACAGGGTGACGGCGTCGTCGGGGTCGAGCAGGACCGACAGGTCGGCCCAGGCCCGGCCGGCGCCGGCCGCGGCGCCGACGGGCGAGCGCCGGTTGACCGGGCAGACCTCCTGGCAGTCGTCGCAGCCGTAGATGCGGTCGCCCAGGGCGACCCGGTGCTCCCGGGGGAACGGGCCTCCGCGCTGGAGGAGCCAGGAGAGGCAGCGCCGGGCGTCGACGACCCCGGGGGCGACGATGGCGCCGGTGGGGCAGGCGTCCAGGCAGCGGGTGCAGGTGCCGCAGCGGTCGTCGGCCTCGGTGCCCGCCGGGGCCAGGGGTGCGGTGGTGACCACCGCACCGAGGACGAACCAGCTCCCCTTGCCGGGCAGGAGGAGGTTGGCGTTGCGGCCGTACCAGCCCAGGCCGGCCCGGCGGGCGGCCTCCCGGTCGACCAGGGCGTTGTCGTCGGCCAGGACCCGGGCCCGCCAGCCCGCGGCCTTGAGGTGGCGGGCGACGGCGGTGAGCCCGGCCCGCAGGTCGGCGTAGTGGTCCTTCCAGGCGTAGCGGGCGACGCGTCCCGCCGGTCCGGCCGGACGGTCGGGCTCGTGGGCCAGGTAGGAGCGGGCCGCCACGACCAGCGCACGGGCCCCAGCCAGCGCGGCCTCGGGGTCGGTCGAGCGCTCGGGGCGCAGGTAGGTGAAGCCCATCCCGTCGTGCAGGCCCTGGGCCTTGCGCCGTTCGAGGTCGGCCCGTGTCGAGGCGAACGGCGTGGCCGGGGCGATGCCGAGCGCGTCGAGCCCGTGCGCGGCGCCGACGGCGGCGAGCTCGTCGGCAGAGGGCACCTCGGGCATCGGGCCATGGTCGCGCCGGGTGGTGGCTCACGCGTCATCGGTGCCGGTGCGGGGCCGGTGGCGCAGCGCGGGGGCCAGGCCGGCCCGCTGGAGGGCCCGGAGGGCCCGGACCTCGCCCATGGCCACCACGACGGCGTCGTCGGCCTCCCGCCGGCACAGGTAGGTGACCACGCAGTCCTCGCAGGCGGCGGTGTGCTGCATCACGCACTCGTCGCACGAGATGCGCAGGGTGTCGGTGTCCTCCATCGGTCCTCCCGGTCGCGGCGTGGGCTCCACCCGACGGGCAACCTACGGACGCCCTGTGACAACCAGGATCGCCGTGGGCCGGCGGGCGAGGCGCCGGGCGATCGAGGCCGTACCGTTCGTGCCATGGCGCTCACCCGGGGAGACCTCCGAGGGATCGGCCTCGCGAGCAGCACGCCGTTCACCGACGACGCGACGCTGGTGGCCGACGAGGCACGGCAGGCCGAGGACCTCGGCTTCGTGACGCTGTGGCGCTCGGGCGTGCTGCCGATGGTCGACGTGGCGGTCCGCGCCACCGAGCGCATCCCCGTCGCGACCGGCATCATCGCCGTGTCGAACGTGGCGGCCCCCGAGGTCGCCGCGGCCTACCACGCACTGGAGCGCGACCGGCCCGGCCGCTTCCTGGTCGGGCTGGGCGGCGCCCACGACGCACACCCCCTGCGCACCCTCGGGGCGTACCTCGACGCCCTCGACGACGCCGGTGTGCCCACCGAGGCGCGGGTCCTCGCCGCGCTGGGACCGAACATGCTCGCGCTCGCCCGCGACCGGGCCAGCGGCGCCTACCCGTACCTCGTGACGCCGTCGTACGTGGCCGGGGCTCGTGCCGTGCTGGGTCCGGAGCACCTGCTGGCGGTGCTGGTCATGACGGCCCCGACCACCGACCGCGAGGTCGCCCGCCGAGCCGCCGCCGGCCCACTGGCCTTCCTCACCGCGACCGGCGGCTACCGGCGCAACCTGTTGCGGCTGGGCTTCGGCGAGGCCGACATCGACGGCGTGAGCGACCGGCTGCTCGACGGCATCGTCGCCTGGGGCGACGCCGACGCCATCGCGGCCCGGCTCGCCGAGCACCGCGCCGCCGGGGCCGACCAGGTCGTGCTGCGGATCCTCGACGTCGGCGACGACCCGGCCGCCCACCGCGCCGACCTGGCCCGGTCGCTCCTGCGCTGACCGCGGCCGTGGGGCCTCCCTCCCCCGGCGGGACGGCCGGCGGCACGAGGAGCCGGTGGGCTCAGCGGCGGATGACGGCGAGGAGCTGGCGGGCGTGCAGGACGTTGGCGCCCCCGGCCCGGGCGCCCCGGCGCACCGCCTCGTCGCTGGAGGCCACCAGCACGGGGCGCGACGCGGGCAGGTCGCCGACCAGCGCCACCACCACGTCGTCGGCCTCGACCGCCTCGTCGCTGTAGCGGACCCGGACCCCGCGGGGCGCGGGCAGGGGCGCGGCAGGCACGACGGCGGCACCGTCGAAGACCACCTCCACGTCGATCCCGGTCCGGGCCGAGAGCTCGCCCAGGGCCTGCACCAGCCGCGCCCGCTGGTCGGGCAGGGCCAGGTCGGGCCAGGCCGCCTTGGTCACGTTGTACCCGTCGACGACCAGCACCGCGCCCCGGGAGCGCAGGAGGTGGTCGGCCACCTCGGGGCGGTCCTCGGCCAGGCCCGGCGGGAGGTCGAGCGGCACGCGGACCCGGTCGGCCACCACGCCCGGGCCCGGTGCCGGGTCGGAGCGACGGCCCGACGGGGTCGCGCCGAGGGCACGCAGCTCGTCCAGCGCGGCGTCGAGCTCGCCCAGCGCGGCGGACGCCCGCCCGACCGTCGAGGACAGCTCGGCCCGCAGCGCGGCGACCGGGTCCGGGCCGGCCGGCCCGGCGCGGGCCACGGCCGAGCCCGGCGCCGGGCGGGGTGCACGGTCGAGATCGCGGACCCGCCGGCGCAGGGCGTTGCGCTCGGTGGCCACCTCGACCAGGTCGGCCTCCACCGCCTTGAGCCTGCGCACCGCCTCGGCCCGCTCGGCCTCGAGCCGGTCCCGCTCGGCCCGCAGCTCGACCAGGGACGCCTCCAGCGCCTCCCTGAGGGCCCGCTGCTCGGCCAGGCCGGCCCGCAGCTCCTCGGCCCGGGCCCGCTCGGTCCGGAGCTGGTCGTCGAGCCGGCGGCGGGCCTCCCGGTCGTGGTCCCGGTCCTGGCCCCGCCGGCGGCCCGTCCCGGTCCCCGGCCCGCCACCGGTGCCGGACCCCTCCCCGGCGACCCCGGGCGCGGACAGCGCCTCGAGCTCGTCACGCCAGCCCTCGGGCCGGGCGAGCCACAGCACGCCGGCCCGGCCGACGTCGTCCTCGGTGGCGATCGCCGCGACCCGGGCCCGGAACCCGTCGTCGTCGTCCACGACCCGTCGCACGGCGTCGAGGACCAGCGGCGTCAGGCGGGTGAAGCGCAGGTAGGGCCGCAGGGCGGACGGGGCCACCAGGGGCGGACGGGTCATCGCCCCGATGCGGGCCACCTCGAAGGCGAGCTCGAGCGCCGGGCGCAGCGGGTCGCGCGCCGGGGGCACCTCAGGCGTCCCGGTCGGTCAGCTCCACCACCGCCGTCCCGTGGCCGCACCAGCGGCACAGCACCTCGTCGACGCGGTCCTCCAGGACCTCCACCTCCTCGACCGACAGCTCGCCGCCCACCGTGTAGTGGTGGAAGGCCCGGGTCCGCCGGGTCGACGTCACGTCGAAGCGGGTCACGTTGCCACAGGCGGAGCAGCGGTAGAGGGGCACGGCGGCGAGGGTAGCGGCGCCGGGCGGCGCGGCCCGAGGGGGACCGGGCCCACTGCCACCACCCCTTGCGCATCGAACACCTGTTCGCTACGGTCGGCCGAGTGCAGCGCAGCTTCGACGACCTCGGCACCCCCCTGCACGACGTGACCTTCGTCGTGGTCGACCTGGAGACCACGGGCGGGTCCCCGGCGACCTGCGGGATCACCGAGGTCGGCGCGGTGAAGCTGCGGGGCGGTGAGCAGCTCGGCACCGTGCAGACCCTGGTCGATCCCGGCCGGGCCATCCCCCCGTCCATCACCGTGCTCACCGGCATCACCCAGGCCATGGTGCTGCCCGCGCCCCCCATCGAGGAGGTGCTGCCCAGCCTGCTCGAGTTCATCGGCGACGCGGTCGTCGTGGGCCACAACGTGCGGTTCGACCTGCGCTTCCTCGACGCCGCGCTGGCCCGCACCGGCCGGCCCCGGATCTCGAACCGCTGGGTCGACACCGCCGCCCTCGCCCGCCGGCTGGTGCGCGAGGAGGTGCCCGACCTGCGCCTGTCGACCCTGGCCGAGCGCTTCCGCCTCGCCCGGCGCCCCACCCACCGGGCGCTGGACGACGCGCTGGCCACCGGTGAGCTGCTCCACGTGCTCATCGAGCGGACCGGTCGCCTCGGCGTCACCGGCCTCGACGACCTGCTGGCCCTGCCCCGGATGGGCGGGCACCCGCAGGTGGCCAAGCTGGCCCTGACCGACCGGCTGCCCCGGGCGCCGGGCGTCTACACGTTCCGCGACCCCCAGGGCCGGGCGCTCTACGTCGGCAAGGCCACCAACCTGCGGACCCGGGTCCGCTCCTACTTCTCCAGCGACGACCGCCGGAAGATCGGGCCGATGCTGCGGGAGGCCGCGTCGATCGACCACGTGCGCTGCAGCTCCCCGCTGGAGGCCGCCGTGCTCGAGGTGCGCACCATCCACGCCCTGCTCCCCCGCTACAACCGCCAGCTCCGCAACTGGCGGGCCTACGCCTACGTGAAGCTCACCGACGAGGCGTTCCCCCGCCTCTCGGTCGTGCGCACGACGAGCGGACGACGGACCGGACCCCTGCTGGGCCCCCTGCCCTCGGGCCGGGTCGCGCAGCTCGTGGTCGACGCCGTGCAGTCGGCGGTGCCGGTGCGGCGCTGCAACGCCGATCCCCGCCGCCAGGCCCGGGGTGCCCCCTGCGCGTCGGCCCAGCTGGGGGCGGCCCTGTGCCCCTGCGCCGGCGGCATCGACGAGACCACCTACCGGGCCGTCGCGGTCGATCCCGTCGTCGCCGGGTGGTCGACCGATCCCGAGGTCCTGCTCGCCCCGCTCCGGGCCCGCATGGCCCGGCTGGCCCACGACCAGCGCTTCGAGGAGGCGGCCGAGGTCCGCGACCGGGCCGGTGCCCTGGCCCGGGCCCTGCGCCGCCAGCGACGGCTCGACGCACTGCGCGCGGCCGGGCGCCTGGTCGTCGAGCTGGCCGACGGCAGCGGCGCCGAGCTGCGCAACGGCGCCCTGGTCCGCAGCTGGGGCCGGCCACGGGGTGCCGAGCAGCTCGCCATGGCGCTCGACGACGCCGCGGCGGCACCCGAGGTGCCCACGCGCGGCCCGCTCGACCGGGCCCACCTCGACGAGCTCGCCGCGGTCGCGCACTGGCTCGACCAGAACGCCGGCCGGATCCGGATCGTGGAGGCCGAGCACGGCCTGTGGTCCGCCCTCCCCGCCGTCGGGGGCTTCGAGCCCGTGGCCGAGCGGACCCGACCGGCGGCGGTGGCCGCATGAGGCCCCGGCGTGCCCCCGTGGGCATGCGCGTAGGGTCTGGCCATGCTGAGCGCGTTCGTGTTCATCCACGCCGAGCCGGAACGGATCGCCGACCTCGGGTCGGAGCTGGCCGACATCGAGGGGATCTCCGAGGTCTACTCGGTGACCGGCGAGGAGGACCTGATCGCCGTCGTGCGGGTCCGCCACCACGAGGACCTGGCCGAGGTCGTCACCGGCCGGATCGCCCGCCTCGACGGCGTCGTGCACACCCGCACCTCGATCGCCTTCCAGGCCTACTCCCGCCACGACCTCGAGGCGATGTTCTCGCTCGGCACCGAGGGCGGCTGACCCACCCGGGACCCCGCCCGCCAGGTTCAGCCGGTCGCCGCTCGGTCCTTGGCCACCTCGTCGAGCAGGGCGTACTCCTCGCTGGTGTCGGCCCAGTCCTCGAACTGGATCACGTTCAGCTCCTCGAACCGGCGGCGCAGCCACTGGCCGTTGCGATCGAGCAGCCCCAGCTTCTTGCAGTTCGGCACGATCTTGGAGAACAGCATCTGCTGGAACACGGCGCGGGTCGGGTCCTGGATGACGAGGGGCACGACCTGCCGGGCGTCGATGCCCATGCGCTCCCAGACCTCCTGC
>JBFWTJ010000088.1:0-13102 GCA_050247895.1 Acidimicrobiia bacterium | reverse complement strand
GCCTGCCCGGCCAGCACGCCGGCCAGCACCAGGTGGCCCCCGGGAGCCAGGCGAGCACGCAGGACTCCTGCCATCGCCCGCAGCACCCCGGCGCCGATGTTGGCCACGACCAGGTCGAAGGTCCCCTCGACCTCCGCCACGGGCGTGCCCGACGCGACGAGCCGGTCGGCCACGCCGTGGCGGCGGGCCAGCGCGGCGGTGGCCCGGACCGCGACCGGGTCGACGTCCACGGCCACCGCCCGCGCCGCGCCGGCCAGCACCGCGGCCACGGCCAGCACGCCGGTCCCCGAGCCGACGTCGAGCACCGTCGTGGCCGGGCCGACGCGCGCCACCAGCGCCTCCAGCGCGGTGCGGGTCGAGGGGTGCGAGCCGGTCCCGAAGGCCCGCACGGGGGCCAGCTCGACCACCACGTCGTCCGCCGAGGTGGCCACCGGCGCGACCCAGTCCGGTTGGAGGACGACCCGCCCGACCCGCACCGGGCGGGCGAAGCGCTGCCACGCGTCGAGGTAGCCGTCGCCGTCGAGGACCACCACGTCGAAGGCCCAGCCGGCCAACCCGGACAGGTCCCGGGGGTCGGCCTCCAGCCGGACCCGTCCCCCACCGAGGTCGACCTCCTGGATCGCCGACGCACCGGCAGCCCACAGGGCGTCCGACGCCAGCTCGACCTCGCCCTCGTCGACCTCCAGGTGGACCGTGCGGGCGCCTCCGGACACCGGCGCCAGCGTAGGTGCGAGCCCCGCGGGAGGCGCGACGCGCCGACCCCCTAGCCTTGACCGCCGTGGGTCGGACCGGGTCGCTCGCCTGCCTCGCCGCGCTGGTCGCGCTGGCCGCCTGCGCGACGCGGACCGACGCGGCCGACGTCGCCCCCCGGGCCACGACCACCACGACCGTGGTCCCGACGTCGACGACGGCGCCGACCACGACGGTGCCGGCCACCACCACGGCCGCACCGACCACGACCGAGGCGCCGACCACGACCACGACCACGGTGCCCGTCGACGTGCACGCCCTGCGCCCGCCCGCACCGACCGGCGAGCCCGCCGCCCTGGCCGCCCGGATCGCCAGCGCCGAGGCCACCCTGCGCACCCCCGGCGCGCCCGCCGGCGACGTGGCCGCCGCCGCGCTGACCCAGCAGGTCGCCTACCGCGAGCTGGGCGACCACCCGGAGTGGGACGCCGCCGTCCTGGCCGCCCTGCCGGCCGACATCGTCCCCGGCGTGCAGCGGCAGACCGCGGCCCGGCGCGAGTTCATGTCGTTGAGCTCCCGGCCGGTCGAGAGCATGCCGGCGTGGAACGTGGTCGCCCCCGCGCCGCCCGAGCAGCTCCTGGCCTGGTTCCAGGAGGCCGAGGCCGAGTTCGGGATCCCCTGGCCCTACCTGGCCGCCATCAACCTCGTCGAGACCGGCATGGGCCGGATCCGGGGCACCTCGGTGGCCGGCGCCCAGGGCCCGATGCAGTTCATGCCGGCCACCTGGGCCGCCTACGGCGAGGGCGACGTGAACGACCACCGCCAGGCCGTCCGGGCTGCGGCCCGCTACCTCCAGGCCAACGGCGGGCCGGCCGACATGGCCAACGCCCTGTGGCACTACAACCACAGCGACCACTACGTCCGGGGCGTCGAGCTCTACGCGCAGGCCATCGGCGAGCACCCCGGCGCCTGGCCCGCGGCCTACAACTGGGGCGTCTGGTACCGCACCGCGGCCGGCGACGTGTTCCTCCCGGTCGGCTACGCCACGACCGAGCGGATCCCCGTCGACCAGTACCTGGCCACCAACCCCCGGACCGGCTGACCAACCCGACCGCCCGGCCACACGCTCGGCCCGAGCCACGCCCGGCCACGCCCGGCCACACCCTCGGCACCGGGCACCGGGCACCGGGCACCGGGCACCGGGCACCGGGCACCGGGCACCGGGGGCCTACCCGGCCGCCGCTCCACGGCAGGCCGTCGCCAGGGGGCGGACCTGCTCCTAGGCTGTTGCCCCGTGACCGCCCGCCCAGGCACCATCGCCGGCGTCGAGGTCGGCATCGACGACCTCGACCGCCACCGCAAGGAGCTGACCGGCTACTGCTACCGGATGCTCGGCTCGGCCAGCGAGGCCGACGACGCGGTGCAGGAGACCATCGTCAAGGCCTGGAAGAACCTCGACGGGTTCGAAGGCCGCTCCGCCCTGCGCTCCTGGCTCTACCGGATCGCCACCAACGTCTGCCTCGACATGCTGCGCGGCCGCCAGCGCCGGGCCACGCCCATGGACCTGGGCCCGTCGTCGAAGCCGGAGGCCTTCCGGGGCGAGACCCGCCCGGGCCACGCCTGGCTCGAGCCCGTGCCCGACGACCGGGTCCTGTCCGATGCCACCGACCCCGCCGAGGCCGCCGCAGCCCGCGAGTCGATCCGGCTGGCCTTCGTCGCCGCGCTCCAGCACCTGCCGGCCCGCCAGCGGGCCGCGCTGATCCTGTGCGAGGTGCTGCGCTGGCAGGCGGCCGAGGTCGCCGACCTGCTCGACACCAGCGTCGCCGCGGTCAACAGCGCCCTCCAACGAGCCCGGGCCACGTTGGCCACCCGGGCCGCCGCACCGCCCGCGCCCGCGCTGGAGGACCCCGAACAGCAGGCGCTGCTGGCCCGCTACGTCGACGCCTTCGAGCGCTACGACATCACCTCGCTGGTCGGCCTGCTGCGCGACGACGCCATCATGTCGATGCCGCCGTTCGACTTCTGGATCGAGGGCCCCGACCTCATGGCCGAGTGGTTCCTCGGCCACGGCAGCGTCTGCCGGGGCTCGCGGCTCGTGCCCACGTGGGCCAACGGCTGCCCGGCGTACGGCTCGTACCACGCCGATCCGGCCGGCGGGCACTCGGCCTGGGCCATCCAGGTCATCGAGACCGACGGCGACCGCATCGTGGCCCACCACAACTTCGTCGACCCCTCGCTGTTCGCCGGCTTCGGGCTCCCCCTCCACCTGCCCGCCGGGGAGGGTCCGGCCGCGGCCGGACCGGTTCAGTAGCGGCTCGTCCGGGCCTTGCAGGCCACGCAGACGTCGGTGGTCGGCAGGAACTCGAGCCGGTCGTCGCCGATGGGCTGGCCGCAGCCCGTGCAGGTCGCCCAGTCGTCGCCCTCGGCACGGGCCAGGGCCGCGTCGACGGCCTCGATGGTCGCGGTCTCCTCGGCGGCCAGGGCCCGCAGGCGGTCCCGCTCGACGAAGGTGCCATCGCCCTGCGAGCCGCCCTCGTCCTCGCCGGCGCCCACGTCCTCGCCGACCTCGGCCAGCTCGTCGTAGTCCGCCCGCAGGCGTGCCAGCCGCTCGACCGACGTGGCGCGCAGCTCCTCCAGGCGCTGGCGGTGGGCTTCGACCGGTGACAGCTTGGTGACCACGACTCGACCTCTGGGTAACGGGACGGGGTCGGCCAAGGTAACCCCGACCCGCCCGCGCCCGGAAACGCCGTGCTACCGGCCGCTCAGGTCGTAGCGGCAGACGTCCGTCGGCCGATCGACGCCCGGATCTCGTCGCTCCCTCGATGACATAGACGATCCGCTATAGGATCTTCGCGTGGCCACCAGCCCCGGAAGCCTGCTCCACGAAGCCCGGCGACGAGCCCGGCTGTCGCAGTCCGACGTCGCGCGACGCGCCGGTGTCGCCCAGTCCGTGATCAGCGCGTACGAGTCCGGCCGCCGCGAACCCAGCGTGCGCACGCTCACCAAGCTCATCGAGGCGACCGGCCACGACCTGTCCCTCGAGCTCCACGCCTCTGCCGAGCGGGTCCTCGGGCTGCCCGACACGACGCTCGGGCGCCGACTGCGGCGGAGGCGCAAGGCGATCATCGAGGCCGCGGCGCGACGCGGCGCCCACAACGTCCGCCTGTTCGGCAGCGTGGCTCGCGGAGAGGACACCGCGACCAGCGACGTCGACCTGCTCGTCGACCTGGACGAGGGTGTCGGCCTCTTCGACCTCGTCGGGCTGCAGCGAGACCTGACCGAGATGCTCGGCGTCGGCGTCGACGTCGTTCCAGCCCGCAGCCTCAAGCCCCGGATCCGGTCACGAGTGCTCGACGAGGCCGTACCGCTGTGAGTCGGCGAGACGACGAACGCCTCCTGGACATCCTCGCTTCAGCCGAGGCGGTCCGAACGCACCTGCGTCGGGGCGATCTCAGCGACGGACTCGTCTTCGACGCCGTCCGGATCCGGCTCATCGAGATCGGCGAAGCGGTCAAGGACATCGATCCCGAGCTGCTCGCCGGCGAACCCGATGTCCCCTGGCGTGACGTCACCGGCATGCGGGACCACCTCGCCCACCGCTACTTCGACACCGAGCACGCCGTCGTCCGAGCCACCGTCGACCACGACCTGCCGCCTCTCGTCGAGGCAGCCGAACGACTCCTCGCCAGCATCGAGCCTGCGGACGAACCAGACGGCTGACCACCGCAGCCCTACGGCCGACGCGCCGTCAGGACGGCTTCAGGTCGTAGCGGTAGACGTTGGTGGTGCGGGCCTCGAAGCCGATGCGCTGGTAGAGGCGGTTGGCCGCCTCGCGAGTCGGCCGGCTGGTCAGGTCCACGGTGGTGCAGCCCAGCTCGCGGGCCCGGTCGAGCATGGCCCGGTTCAACAGCTCGCCGATGCCCTGGCCCCGGGCCTCGGCGTCGACCACGACGTCCTCGATCCAGGCCCGCAGCCCGGTCGGGATCCGGAACGTGACCAGCGTCGACAGGCCGGCGATGCGGCCGTCGTCGAGGTGGGCCACGAACTGGTCGGTGACCGGCGCGGCCACGATCTCGGCCACCTCCTCCCGGGAGGGCGGCGGGTTGGACCGGCTCAGCTGGGGAACCAGGCGGGCGAAGGCCTCGACCAGCTCGTCGGTGACCTCGGTGGCGATCTCGACGCGCACGCCCATCTCAGCGACCTCCTGCCCCGACCAGGTCCGGATCGTCGGGAACCGGCTGGGGCGGCGGCTCGCCGACGTAGAGGGCCGACGGGCGGATGATCCGGTTGTCGGCGGCCTGCTCGAGCAGGTTGGCGCACCAGCCGATCACCCGGCTCGACGCGAACGTCGGCGTGAACAGCTCCCGGGGCAGCCCGCAGTGGTCCATGACCACCCCGGCGTAGAACTCGACGTTGGCGTAGAGGTGCCGGCCCGGCTTCAGCTCGGCCAGCACCTCCACCACGGTCCGCTCGACCTCGGCGGCCAGCTCGAACCTCTCGGCCCCGAGCTGCTCGGCCACCCCCCGCAGGAACACCGAGCGGGGGTCGTCGGTCCGGTAGACGCGGTGGCCGAAACCCATGATCCGCTCGCCCCGGGTCACCGCGTCGACCAGGTGGGGCCGGGCGTTGTCGACCGTCCCGATGGCGTCGAGCAGGTCGAGCGCCCGCGACGGCGCACCGCCGTGCAGCGGACCGGACAGGGCGCCGATGGCACCGACGACCGCGGCGGCCACGTCGGCCCCGCTCGACACGATGACCCGGGCGGCGAAGGTCGAGGCGTTGAAGCCGTGGTCGATGGTGGTGATCTGGTACTGCTCGACGCCCCGGGCCCGGTCCGGGTCGGGCTCCTCCCCGGTCAGCATCCACAGGTGGTTGGCGCCGTAGCCCAGGTCGTCGCGCGGTTCGAGGGGGGCGAGGCCCCGGCGGGTCCGGTGCACCGCCATGACCAGGGTCGGGACCACCGCGCACATCCGCAGGGCGTCGCGGCGGCGGGCCGCGGCGTCGATGTCGAGCGTGGGCCGGAAGCCCTCGACCGCGCCGACCATCGACACCAGGCTGCGGACGGCCTCGACGATCGACTGCGAGGACCGGGCCACCTCGGGGACCAGGGGGGCCAGCGCGTCGGGGATGCGGCGCAGCGGGCGGATCTCGTCGAGGAACCCGGCCCGCTCGACCGGGGACGGGAGGTGGCCCTCGAAGAGCAGGAACCAGACGTCCTCCAGCCGCCGCTTGGCCGCCAGCTCCACCGCGTCGTACTGGCGGTAGTGGTAGAAGCCCTCGGCCCCGCGCACGTCGCCGATCGCCGTGCGGGTCACGACCACGCCCTCCAGCCCCGGCGGCGCCACCTCCACCGCGGCGTCGGAGGCGGCCGGACCGGCGGCGGGGGCGTCCATGGCCGCCGACGCTACCGGTCCCGCCCGCAGCGGCCGGACGCGCCGGGGCAAGCCAGCCGTCAACCACGTTTGACACCCCGTTCACACCGCGGCTGTCCCCGCGTCACGTCGAGGTGGGATCGTCACGGTGTGTCGGCGTGGGACCTCCTGCTGCGGTCGTGGGGCAACAGCGGTGCCCTGGCCAACGCCCGCTCCGCCGTCGGCCGCCACAAGCGGGCCGAGTGGGTGGCCGAGGGCCTGACCCGGCGCCTCGACGGCCCGCACCCCCGGGCCGGTCAGGACCGCCGCTTGAGCACCCAGCCCCCGACGCCGATCGCCACCGCGGCGGCCACGCCGCTGCCGATCAGCCACGGCGCGGGCGACTGGTCGCCGTCGTCCCGGCTCTCGGCCTGATTCACCGTCCCCGGCAGGCTCACCGTGGTGGTGGGCGCGGCGGTGGTGGTCGTGGGCGCCGCGGTCGTCGTGGTGGTCGGTGCCGCGGTGGTCGTGGTCGCGGCCGGGTCGGCCACCAGGGTGAGGCGCGGCGCGGGCGACGCGTCCTCGCCCTCGCCCTCCCCCTCCTCGATCCAGGCCAGCTCGCCGGCCTCGGTCACCTGGACGGTCGGGAACAGGGCGACGCCCGGCGTGGCCGGGAGCCTGACCTCGACGGGGAACTCCCCCTCCTGCCCGTCGGGGACGCTCCCACCCGACCAGGTGACCACCGTGCGCCCGCCCTCGACGGTCTGCTGGGCGGTCCAGCCGTCCTTGGCCGGGATCGCCACCACCGACGCGCCCTCGGGGAGCTGGACCGACAGGCCCGTGGTGGCCGTGCCGTCCTTGCCGTGGTGGAACGACAGGGTCACCGTGGTGACGGCCCCCGCGGTGGCCTCCTCGGGGTCGATGCCCACGTGGGCGCCGGCCGTGGTGGCCAGGGCGACGACGAGGGCGGGCACGGCGAGGGATGCGGTGAGCAGCTTGCGGATCACGGGGCCGGTTGTCGTCGAGGGGCCCGGGTTGGTTCCCCAGGTACCGTGGGAGCCGTGGAGCACGTCCGTTTCACGTCCCGTCCGCCGCTCGAGGCCCCGGTGCTCGTCGCCGCCTTCGAGGGTTGGAACGACGCCGGGGAGGCGGCCAGCGGCGCGGCCCGGTTCCTGGTGGAGCGGTGGGACGCCGAGCGGTTCGCCGCCATCGACGCCGAGGAGTACTTCGACTTCACCACCACGCGCCCCCACGTCCGCTACGACGCCGAGGGCGCCCGCGAGATCGTCTGGCCCGACACCGAGCTCTACGCCGTCGCCGGCCTGGAGGGCGTGGGCGACGCGGTGGTCCTGCTGGGCACCGAGCCCGACCTGCGCTGGCGCGGCTACTGCCGCCAGGTGACCGAGCTGGCCGAGTCGCTGGGCGCCCGGCTGGTGCTCACGCTGGGGGCGCTGCTGGCCGAGGTGCCCCACAGCCGGCCGGTCCCGGTCAGCGGCACGGCCGAGGACCCCGCTGTGGTGCAGGCCCTGGGGCTCCAGGCCTCCTCCTACGAAGGCCCGACCGGGATCGTCGGTGTGCTCCACGCCGCCTGCCGCGACGCCGGCCTGGCCACCGCCTCGCTGTGGGCCACCGTCCCGTCCTACGTCCCGGCCGCCGCGTCGCCCAAGGCCACCCTGGCCCTGGTCGAGCGGACCGCGGCGCTGCTGGGCACCTGGGTCCCCACCACCGAGCTGGAGATCGCCACCGCGGCCTACGAGCGTCAGGTCGACGAGCTGGTCCGGGCCGACGAGGAGACCGCGGCCTACGTCAGCTCGCTGGAGAGCCGGCACGACGACGAGTCCGACCCGTTCCCCTCCGGCGCCTCGCTGGTCGAGGAGGTCGAGCGGTTCCTGCGCGACGGGCCGGACTGACCGGCGCCGGTGGCCCGTCCCGGCCCGGACGACCGGGTCAGTCCCCGCCGGGGTGCCAGGGCGGGTTGCGGGGCTCGTCGTAGAGCACCCCGACGTCCTCGCCCCGGATGGCAGCGAAGGCGTGGGGACCCCACTGGGAGATCCCCGCGGTCATCGACGGGAGCTGGTCCTCGGCGAACCAGCCGACGTCGGCGGTCTCGAGGGGGTGGGGGGCCAGCTCGCCCCCGGTGGCCTGGCAGAGGAACACGATCGAGTAGAGCGGCACCCGGGTGAACCCGAGCCGCAGGCCGTCGAGCACGGCGATGGGCCGGACCGGATCGCAGTGGATGCCGGTCTCCTCCTGGACCTCCTTCACCGCGACCTCGCTGGCCGAGTAGCCCACGTCGGCCCAGCCGGTCGGGTAGAGCCAGATGCCCGAGTCGGCCCGCTGGACGAGCAGGATCCGGCCGTCCTCATCGTGGACGACCGCACCGACGGCGACCTTGGGGGTGACGTAGCCGGCGATCCCCCGGCCGACCCCCTTCATCCACTCGTCGACCCACTCCTCGGCGCTGAGGTCGTCGGCCGCCGCGGCCGCGGCGCGGATGTCCGCCGCCACGTGGAGGATCTCCTGGAAGCGCTCCTGCTCGTACAGGCTCTCGGTGAAGCCCAGGCCGGTGCGGGCGATGCCCGACAACGTCTCGGCCCACCGGATGAGGTCCTGGTGATCCGCCTGCCGACGACCCGTCACCCGACCGAAGCTACCGCCCTGCCGGCCGGTCCGAGGCGCCGAGGCGGTCAGGCCCGCTCGGGCCCCTGCGGCCCGGCCAGCTCGTGGAGCAGGGCCCGCTCGATCTCGGCCAGCAGGGCCGGGTCGGCGATCTTGCCCGCCGCCGGATCGCGCACGTAGAAGGCGTCGACCACGGTGGGGCCCATGGTCTGCACCCGGGCGAAGGTCACGTCGAGGTCCAGGTCGGCCAGGGCCCGGGTGATGCGGTACAGCACGCCGAGGCCGTCGGCGGCGTGGACCTCGACGACGGTGGCGTCGGCCGAGGCGTCGTTGTCGATGCGCACCTCGGGTCGGATCGGCCGGACCTGGGGCACCGGACGGACCCGGTAGGTCCGGGCCCGCTCGGCCAGGCGGGCGTGGAGCGCCAGCCGGCCCGACAGGGCCCGTTCCACGTCGGCCACGACCCGGTCCCACTCGATGGTCGGCCCGAAGGACGACTCGACCCGGAAGACCTCCAGGGCCATCCCCTCGACGGTGGCGATGTTGGCCGCCAGCACGTCCAGGCCGTGCAGGGCCAGGGTGCCCGCGACCCGGCTGAACAGTCCCTGGCGGTCCTCGGCCACCACCGTGAGCTGGTCGTGCAGGCCCTCCACCACCTGCCGGCGGGCCTGCAGCAGCACCCGCTGGTCGGGCGTGGGGAACTCGGCGGCCAGGTCCTCGACCGCGCCGCCGGCCAGGACGTGCGCGGTCCGGGTCACCAGCTCGCGGACCAGGCCGGCCTTCCAGGTCCCCCAGGCCGCCGGGCCGGTGGCCAGGCTGTCGGCCTCGGTCAGCGCGGCGAGCAGCTCGAGGGTGAGCGGGTCCCCCACCGCCTCGGCCACCGCGGTGGCCGTGGCCGGGTCGTCGAGGTCCCGGCGGGTGGCCACGTCGGGGAGCAGCAGGTGGTGGCGGACCATGGCCACCAGCTGGGACACGTCGGCATCGGGGAACCCCATCCGGGGGCCCATGGACGCGACCATCTCCATGCCGACCTCGGTGTGGTCGCCCGGGTAGCCCTTGCCGATGTCGTGGAGCAGCGCGCCGACCACGAGCAGGTCGGGCCGGCGGACCGATCCGGCCAGCCCGGCCGCGTTGGCCGCCGTCTCGACCAGGTGCCGATCGACGGTGAAGCGGTGGTAGGCGTTGCGCTGGGGCTTGGAGCGGACCGGTCGCCACTCGGGCAGCAGCCGGACCCACAGGCCGAGCTGGTCCAGCGCCTCGACGGCGCCGATGGCCGGGGGCCCGGCCAGCAGGAGGTCGACGAAGGCGGCCCGCAGCCCCTCGGGCCACGGGTCGGGGACGGGCGGGTCGGCGGCGGCCAGGCGGGCCAGGCCGTCCCGGTGGACCCCGATCCCGGCCCGTGCCGCGGCGCCGGCCGCCCGCAGGGCCAGGGCCGGGTCGGACAGGTCGGCCGCCCCGGTGAGGTGCACCTCGTCGTCGCGGACGACCAGCCCGTCGCCGACCGGCCGGTCGCGCCGCGACAGCCGGCCCAGGGGCCCGGCCAGGCTGGCGTCGATGCGCCGCCAGGCGTCGTCGCTGCGCCAGGCGATGGTGCGGGCCGCCGCGGCGACCTCGGCCATGAGGTCGTCGGCGGAGGGGCGGCCCAGGGCGGCGGCCACCGCGTCCTGCTCCTCGAGCACCAACCGGTCCCCGGGGCGGCCGGTGCGCCGGTGCAGCTCGACCCGCACCGCCAGCAGCAGGGCGTAGGCCTCGTCGAGCGCCGACTGGTCCCCCTCCCAGAGCAGCGTGCGGGCCGCGCCGGCCCAGCGCAGGGCGTGGACGTCGCGCAGGCCGCCCCGGCCCTCCTTGAGGTCGGGTTCGAGCAGGAAGGCGACCTCGCCGGCCCGGGCGTGGCGCTCGGCGACCCGCCGGGAGAGCTGGGCCAGCCACCGCTTGGCCCGGTTCCGCCACTGCCGTGCCGCCCGTTCGGCCAGCTCCGCGGTGAGGGCGGGGTCGCCGGCCAGGTGGCGCACGTCGAGCAGGGACGTGGCGGTGTCGAGGTCGTCGGAGGCCAGCACCAGGGCCTCCTTGGTGGTGCGCACCGAGTGGCCGAGCTTCAGCCCCTCGTCCCAGATCGGGTACCAGATGGCGTCGGCCACGGTGCCCACGTCACGGCGGCCGCCGTGCAGGAGCAGCAGGTCGATGTCCGAGCGCGGGCTGAGCTCGCCCCGGCCGTACCCGCCGGTGGCCACCAGGGCGACGCCCGAGGGGTCGTCCCCGACGGCGCGGGCGAACAGCCCGGCCAGCCACGAGTCGACCAGGCCGCTGTAGGCGCGGCACAGGTCGCCACCGGCCAGGGCCGGATCGGCGAGCAGGGCCTGGCGCTCGGGGCCGAGGTTCACCACGCCGGTCCCACCGCGCGCCGGCCGGGGCCCCTCACCAGGGCGTGCCGCGCCGACGCGGCGAGCCCGGAGCGTGGGGGGCGCTCCGGGCTCCGGGCCATCCCGCCGCTCGACCCCTCGGTCCCCGACGGGCGGAGCACCCTCGGGTGCCGAGCGGTCGCCGCGCCGGGTGGGTCACAGCGCGTCGAGGCCCCTCTCCGCCGTGCGGATGCGCAGGATCTGGGAGACCTCGGTGACCCAGATCTTGCCGTCGCCGATCTTGTCGGTCCGGGCCGCGTCGGCGATGGCCGAGACGATCCGGTCGGCATCGGCCGTGTCCACGAGGATCTCGAGCTTGACCTTGGGCACGAAGTCCACCTGGTACTCCGCGCCCCGGTACACCTCGGTGTGGCCGGACTGCCGCCCGAAGCCCTGGACCTCCGACACGGTCATGCCCGTGACGCCGGCCTCCTTCAGGGCGGTCTTCACCTCCTCGAGCTTGAACGGCTTGACCACCGCCGTGATCAGGCTGGGCATCGTCGGATCCTCCTCGTCAAGGGTCAACGTCGGCCGGGGTGTCCGGCCGCGCGCGGCGAGCGGGCCCCGGGTCGGTTCCGGCGATGCCTCGGACCAACGCACGATCCTTTCGCCGGGCTGAACAGACGCCGTCAGCTTGACGATCGCTTGTTACTGGATCAGGTTCCCGACATTTCCACTTCGTTAACCCGTGGGACGGGTTCCCCGGTCAGCCGACCTTTTCGAGGAGCCTCCGGGCGGCCTGCTGGAGCGGGTCCCACACCGAGGAGAACGGCGGGGCGTAGGCCAGGTCGGCGGCGAGCAGGTCGGCCACGGTCAACCGCCCGTGCAGGGCCATGGCCAGGGTGTCGATCCGCTTGGCCGCCGGCCCGCCGTCGGCCGTGCGCCCCACGATCTGCCCGCCGAGGAGCCGGCCCGTGCCGTGCTCGGCGACGAGCTTGACCCACATGTGGCCGGGATCCGGCAGGTACCCGGCCCGCGGCGTGGCCTCGATCGTGGTCGCCACGGGCCGGAAGCCCTCGGCGGTGGCCTGGCGCTCGGTCAGCCCGGTGCGGGCGACCTCGATCTCGCACACCTTGGTGATGGCGGTGCCCAGCACGCCCGGGAAGGTGGCGTAGCCGCCGCCGATGTTGATGCCGGCGGTGCGACCGGTCTTGTTGGCCACCGTGCCCAGGGCGACGTTCACGGCCCGGCCCGACACCAGGTGCACGGCCTCGGCGCAGTCGCCCGCGGCCCAGACCCCCTCGGCCGAGGTGGCCTGGCGGCGGTCGACGGCGATCGCCCCGGTCGGGCCCAGTGCCACGCCGGCCTCGGCGGCCAGCTCCACGTTGGGCCGCACGCCCAGGCCCAGCACGACCAGGTCGGCCGGCACCGGGCCGGCGCTGGTCGCGACCTCGCCCGGGGTCACCCCTTCGACGGCGGCACCGAGCCGGACGTCGATGCCCAGGCTCCGCATGGGGCCGAGCAGGTGGCCGGCCACGTCGGGGTCGAGCGTGCCCATGACCTGGTCGGACGCCTCGACGAGGGTGACCGACGCGCCCCGGCGGACGAAGGCCTCCGCCATCTCCAGGCCGATGTAGCCGCCGCCCACGACCACGACCCGGCGAGCGCCGGTGAGCCGGGCCCGTTCGAGCAGGCGCTGGGCGTCGCCCAGGGTCTGCACGCCCAGCACGTCCTCGCCGTCCAGCCCGGGCAGGTCGGGGCGCACGGGTCGGGCGCCGGTGGCCACCACCAGCTGGTCGAAGCCCATGGTGAGCGTCCGCTGGCGCAGGTCGTCGTGGACCTCGACCTGGCGTGCGGCCAGGTCGATGCCGGTGACCTCGTGGCGGGTGCGCACGTCGATGCGGTGCTGCTCGCGGAACTGCTGGGGCGTGCGCACGACCAGGTCGTCCAGCGCGGCGACCTCGCCCCCGACCAGGTAGGGGATCCCGCAGGCCGAGTAGCTGGTCCACGCCCCCTTCTCGAGGGCCACGATCTCCATGTAGGGCTGGAGGCGGCGGGCCTGGGTCGCCGCGGTCATGCCGGCCGCGTCGGCCCCGATCACCACCA
>JBFWTJ010000087.1:0-13204 GCA_050247895.1 Acidimicrobiia bacterium | reverse complement strand
CGTCGACGCGCCACTCGTCGAGCGCGCACATGGCCACGAGCTGCTGGCTCAACACGTCGAGCGGGTTGCGGGGGTAGCGCGTGCGCTCGATCTCGCCCGCGTGCATCCGCTGCACCACGACCGCCGCCTCCAGCAGGTCGTGGCGGTGCTTGGGGAACAGCTTTCCCCGGCTCGGCGCGCCGACCTGGTGGCCGGCCCGGCCGATGCGCTGGAGCCCCCGGGCCACCGCGCCGGGCGACGCCACCTGCACGACCAGGTCGACCGCGCCCATGTCGATCCCCAGCTCGAGGCTCGATGTGGCCACGAGGCCCTTCAGGCGGCCCGACTTGAGGTCGTCCTCGATCTGCAGGCGCCGCTCGCGCGACAGGGAGCCGTGGTGGGCCCGGACCAGCTCGGGCCGGTCGGGGGGCTGGCCGTCCTGCTCGTCGCCCCGGGCCACGCCGTCCCAGTGGAGCTCGTTGAGCCGGGTGGCGAGCCGCTCGGCCAGCCGCCGGGCGTTGACGAAGATCAGCGTCGACCGGTGCTCCTCGACGAGGCGCAGCAGCTCTGGGTGCATCGCGGGCCAGATCGAGGACCGGACCGGGCCGGCCGCGGCGGGACCGGTCACCGGCACGTCGACCACCTCGCCCAGCGCGCCCATGTCGTCCACCGGCACCACGACCTCGACGTCGAGCTCCTTGCGAACGCCGGCGTCGACCACCGTCACCGGTCGGGCCGCACCGCCCTCGAACCCGGCCAGGAAGCGGGCCACCTCGTCCAGCGGGCGCTGCGTGGCCGACAGCCCGATGCGCTGGGGCGGGCGACCGCCGCCGGCCCGGACCCAGTGGTCGAGCCGTTCGAGGGTGACCGCCAGGTGCGAGCCCCGCTTGGTCGCGGCCATGGCGTGGATCTCGTCGACGATGACCGTCTCGACCCCGCGCAGGGTCTCCCGCGCCGCCGAGGTGAGCATCAGGTAGAGGGACTCGGGCGTGGTGATGAGCACGTCGGGCGGTTGGCGGAGAAGCTGGCGGCGCACGTCGGCGGGGGTGTCGCCGGTGCGCAGGCCGACCTCGGGCACGCGGGCGGCCAGGCCCAGGCGCGCCGCGGCCAGCCCGATGCCGACCAGGGGGGCCCGCAGGTTCTTCTCCACGTCCACGGCCAGGGCCCGCAGCGGCGACACGTAGACGACGCGGGTGCGGTGCGACCGCTCCGCCGGGGCCGGCGAGGTCACGAGCCGGTCGATGGCCCACAGGAAGGCCGTGAGCGTCTTGCCCGAGCCGGTGGGCGCCAGGATCAGCGTGTGGTCGCCGGCGGCGATGGCCGGCCAGCCCTCGGACTGGGCGGCCGTCGGCGCGGGAAAGGACGTCTCGAACCAGGCCCGCACGGCCGGGGAGAAGACGTCGAGGGCTTCGGCCACGGATCGAGGCTACGGGTCGACCCTGACAGATGACGTCAGGGAACCAGGGTCGTCCGGCCGCTCACCCGGCCTCACTCGGCGACCAGGGTGCCCTTCATGTTGGGGTGGAGGTCGCACGTGTAGGGGTACTCCCCGGGATCCAGGGTGACGCGCAGCTCCTGCACGCCCCGGCCCCGCTCGAGCGGCGTCTTGGGCGAGCCCGGCGCGCTCTTGAGGTGGATGTTGTGGTTCATGCCGTCGTCGTCGTTGACGTGGACCACGAGCACCTCCTCGCCCGCGGGAACCGTCACCTCCGAGGGCTCGAACTGGACGTCCCTCGAGGTGATCACCGCGGCCGCGCCCTCGGGCACCTCGGGTGCCGCCTCGTCGTCGCCGCCGCTGGTGTCGCCGCACCCCGACGCCACGGCGGCCACGAGCACGGCGGCCCCGGCGCGGGCGCGCCACCTTCGGACCTTCGACCTCGGCACGGCGCACATCGGACCGACGGTAGGGGCCGGCCCCCGCCCCGGGCCAAGCGGGCCACGACCGCGGGATCCGACCTCAGCGACCGGTCTGGCAGCTCTACGATCCGGAGCGCACGACCGCGTCCCCGACGGTGGTCCCGGCGAAGAACGTCGGCTGGCCCTGCATGTAGAGGCGCTGCGGGTTGACGAACGTCAGCTTCTCGAACTCCTCCCCGCTGATGACGTCGCCCGACACGAGCTCGAAGCACTCCTCGAGCACGTCCTCCGTGCGCTGCACGTCCCAGTGCCCGATGTCCGAGCCCAGGAGCGGTTGGAGCTCGACGCCGAGCGGGTTCTTCGTCGAAGAGAACGCCGTGTACATCCCACGATCGTCGGCCTCGCAGCCGAAGAAGAACTGCTCCTCGAACATCCGTCGCAAGACGTCGGGCGAGGTGACCCCCGAAGCCCTCCACTCGTCCTCCCATGCCGTGGCGACCGAGGAGCTGGGCCGATCCTCGACGTACTGGCCCAGATCCTCGAAACGACGACCCCCGTAGGTCCGGAGCAGACCGGCAAGCTCCTCCGAATCCAGCCGCGCCGGATCCAGATCGCGTACCGACTCTCCGTTCCGCTTCTCCCAGTGCTCCACCATGTCGGCCAGGAGCTGCATCCCCCACGACACACCGCTCTCGAGGAAGACGAAGCGCAGGTCGGGGAACCGGCTCGGCACTCCGCCCATGATCAACGCCCGGCACAGCTCAGCCTGCTGATAGGCGTGCGCTCCCACGTGGTTGAAGACGTAGTTCGACGGCGATCTCCGCCCTGACGGCAGGTAGCGGAGAGCCGCCGCACCATGAGATGCGACCGGTATGCCCCGGCTGTTGAACTCCTCCCACACGACGTCGTAGTCGTGTGGGCTGTCGATCCCGTACGAGTCGAGGTACGAGGCGACAGGAAACGCGTCCTCGGCCAGGCGGGGAATCGGTCGACCGACTCCGGGGGGTATCACCGCCGCCCTGAAGCCGAGCTCGTCGGTCGCGTGGCGAAGGACCTCCAGCGCTTCGTCGGGCGTGTGCATGGGCACGGCGGCGACAGGAACGAGCCGATCGGCGTAGGGTCCGACGAGCTCGGCGTTCATGCGGTTCTCGGCTCGGCACGCCGCGACTCGCAGCTCAGGGTCCGCGAGCGTCAAGCACACCAGGCCGAACGTCGGATAGAGGACCGAGACGTCGAAACCGAGCTCGTCGAGGCGCTCGTGCAGGAGCCCAGGAGCCATGCACGTCGCACGGTCCAAGGTCCGAGCGGTGAGCCCCCACCACGCGCTCTTGCACTCGCGACGCGAGTAGCTGCCGGTACCCGACGGAGGGTCCTCTCGCATCATCACTTCAAAACGACGCACCATCTCCGATCCCTCGTCTCGCAGGAAATCCTTGAGAACGGAGAGATGCTCGATGATGTGGCCATCGATATCGATCACGGGATGGCTCAATTGGGCTCGAACCAGAGCTGATTCTGTCATGGTCTCCTGATCCAGACTCGGCGTCCGACAATCGGATCTCTGCGCTCGCGGTCGGGCATGGCTACAGCTCCCTGACCCGGGGCAGCACCAGGCGGGCCAACGCCTGATCGGATCGCTGCTGCTCCTCAGGATCCACCCCGACGCCAGGCGAGAGAAGGAAGAACCTCTCGATGCCACTCGCCGCGAGCTCGGACAGGCGCTCGGCGCAATATCCCGGCGGGCCCGCGATGGCGAAGGCATCGATCACGTCATCGGTGAGCAACATCGACTGCACCGAACCCTCGCCGGCATGCTGGCTCATCTGATAGCGGTCGGTCATCGCCCGCGCCACCACCCGGCTGCTCTCGGCCAAGGGCCCCACGACGTCCCTTCCCATCGACGCGAAGCGCACGAAGGTCGGTACCGAGGGCCGGATCCGCTCGCGAGCCACGCTGCGGTCGTCGTGCACGAAGATGCAGGCGTAGGTTCCCACCCTCCTCTCCACCTCGGGCCTGCGCGCCTCCTCCCGCTGTCGTTCGGCGCTCCTGACCAACCCGACGCCCCACGCGACACGCTCGGCATCGACACCCATGGCCAAGGTCACGTGATCACCGAGCGCGACGGCGACCTCGACCATGCGGGGACCACTCGCGACCACGTTCACCGGCACCGCCGTCGCTTCTCCCGCCCACCATCGCAAGCTGCTGACCACCACCTCGCCCCCTTCGCTCCCGAGGTGCCCGGTGGCATCCAGTTCGAGCTCGCCTCCGGCGAGGAACGTCCGCACGCACTCGAGGTGCTGCCGCATCGCGGCCACGGATGTCGGGGGCAGGCCACTGAACGCCAGCGCCGAGTCACCACGCCCGATCCCGAGCTCGACCCGCCCGCCCGAGGCGGCCTGCAACGTCGCACAGGCCGCAGCTGTGACCGTCGGATGCCGGGTTCGCGGGTTCGTGACCGCGGTGGTCAACTTCAGCGTCGAGGTCGACGCAGCAGCGAGCGCCAGTAGGACGTAGGGCTCCGGAGCGAGGCTCTGGGAATCGGGGAACCCCACCCCGTCCCAACCTTCCTCCTCCAGACGAAGAGATCGCTCGGCCACTTCGCGAGCGCCGACGCGGCCCACCCTCCAGAACTCGAGCTGCGTCAAGGCATCCCTCCGGGACGTCGTCCAAGGATCGATCCGGATGCGAATGGTGTCGGTGAATGCCCGATCTCTGCACATTGCATTCCGCACTGCGCCCCCGAACCCTTCGGGAGGATATGAGGAGAACAAAATGCCAGTCAAGGAGCCAAGGCGACTCATCGGAGTGTGCCGATCTTCTCGCCGACTGGATCCAGATCGCTAACGCAATCGGCGTGATCGCTACCCATTCGATGCATCCATCAACGCATTCGAGAAGCCCCTCAGGCGCATTTTGCAATTTCTGAGGGACTGTGCGTATATGGCGACGGCGTATCTCACAAAGGGGGGATGGATGAGTCGCATCCGCGGCCGGAACTTGCTGTGCGTCTTCATTGCTCTGGCGATCACTTCCGCTTGCAGTGACGATCCCGAGGAGTCGACGGCGGCAACGTCGAGCACCACGGAGAACGATTCCGAGACCTCCACCACGGCGCCAGCGGCACTGGAGACCGAGACGGTCACCGTGATGATGTTCCCCACTCAGGTGTACCGGATCCCCGTCCTGATAGCCGATCGCCAGGGGTTCTTCGCCGCCGGCGGCATCGAGATCGAGGAGACTCCGCAGCCGACCAACCTCACCGGGATCCAGGGCCTCCAGGCCACGGGTGCAGACGTCGGGGTGGTTGCGACGAGCACCCTGGCCCAGGGTTGGCAGGCAGGCGCTGACGCCGCCTTCTTCTGCGGGTCCCAGCGATACGTCGAGACGAGCCTGTTGGCGAAGGTCGGCAGCGATCTCCCCGCGGTATCCGACGGCGCCTCGCCCAGCGAGGTGCACGCGGCGCTCTCGAACAAGACCATCGGCATCCAGACCCCCATCGGCTCAGGCCTGCACCTCTTCTTCCAAGCAGCCATCGAGGCCGAGGGCGTCCACGACGTCACGTACGTGAACACCGGGGTACAGCCCCAGGTCGTCACCACTGCCCTCGCCAACGGAGACGTCGACATCGTCCAGGCCAGCACGCAGCTGACGGCGCAGCTGGTGACCAGCGGCCAGGCCGAGGAGCTCATGTTCATGCCGAGCGACAACGCCGCGTACCAGCAGAACTACGGCAGCGGGTTCGTCGCGTCGAAGACCTGGCTCCAGGAGAACCCCGAGCTCGCGGCCAGGTTCTGTGAAGCGATCGACGAGGCCAACACCTTCTTCCGGGATGACGCCAACGCCGAGGTCGTCGATGCCCTCCTGGAGGAGATGGGTGCGACGCCCGATGTGGCGGCCCGGGTCCGAGAGAGGTCGACCGACGGCCTCGACGTCGACATCCCCGAGCGTGAGTTCCAGGCGACCCTCGACGTGTTCGTCGGCCTGGGCGTGCTGAAGCCGGAGCCGGCTCCGACCTACGACGAGCTCGTCTTCGACCTGGACACCTAGCGCGACCGGGCACGGCGACGCTCGGACTCGGAAGGAAGACCGCAACAGATGCTCGACACACTGATCCGCGACGTCCAGATCGTCGACGGCACCGGGACACCCCGGACGGCGGGAGCCCTCGGCATCGTCGAGGGCCGCCTCGTCATGGAGGTCGGTCCTGACGAGCCCGCCCGCAACGTCGTGGACGGCGAGGGGCTGATCGCGGCTCCGGGCTTCGTGGACATCCACACCCACTACGACGCCCAGCTCTCGTGGGATCCGATGGCGACGCCGTCGATGCAACACGGGGTCACGACCGTGATCGGCGGCAACTGCGGATTCGGGGTCGCACCCCTGAACCCGAGCGACGCCGACTACCTGATCCGCATGCTCGAGAAGGTCGAGGGCATGCCCGCCCAGAGCCTGCGGGACGGCCTGTCCTGGGACTGGACGTCGTTCGGGACGTGGCTCGACAGGTTCGAGGGTGCCATCGCATTGAACGCCGGCTTCCTGGTGGGGCACTCCACCCTTCGCCGCGCCGCCATGGGCCCTGCTGCAGGCGAGCGCCCCGCCACCGACCGCGAGCTCGTCGCGATGTCCGAGATCCTGCACGAGGCGCTCGACGCCGGCGCGCTGGGCTTCTCCACATCCCGGTCCGTGACCCACAGCGATGGAGACGGACGTCCGGTGCCGTCGAGGCTGAGCGACGCCGACGAGCTCCTCCTGCTCGCCGCGTGCCTCAAGGACCACCCGGGGACATCGTTGGAGATGATCCCCGAGGACGTCCACAGCTTCGACGACGCCACGGTCGACCTGATGGTCGGCATGTCGCTCGCCTCCGGCCGACCTCTCAACTGGAACCTGCTCGTCCTCTCCTCACAGACGCCCGACGAACACCCCGGCCTCCTCCGAGCGTCCGTCGCCGCCCGAGCTCGCGGCGCCCGAGTCGTCGCCCTCACGCTGCCCGAGGTGCAACGGCTGTCGGTGACCCTGGCCTCGGGCTTCCTCTTCGATGCCCTGCCGGGTTGGGCCCCGGTCATGTCGTTGCCCATCCCAGAGAGGATCGCCGCCCTCCAGGACGGCCGGCAGGTAGAAGCCCTCCGGGCCGGAGCCGAGGAGGTCGCTCGCTCCGGCGGGGTGCTCGGTCGCCTCGCCCACTGGGACGACCTCGTCGTGGCAGAGACCTTCTCCCCGCAGAACCGTGGTGCCGAGGGCAAGCGCCTCGGCGAGATCGCCGTCGAGAGGCGGACCGTCCCCTTCACATCGATGCTCGACATCGCGGTGTCCGACGAGCTGCGCACGCGCTTCATCGTTCCCGGTGCCGGCGAGGATCCCGAGAGCTGGGCGATCCGGGCCGAGGTCTGGCGCGATCCCCACACCGTGATCGGCGGTTCCGATGCAGGCGCGCACCTCGACATGATCTGTGGTGCGACCTACTCCACGTCGCTGCTGGGCAACGCCGTGCGGAAGATGGGGCTCCTGTCGCTCGAGCAAGCCGTCCACCAACTGACCGACGTACCGGCACGGCTCTACGGGCTACGCCATCGAGGGCGACTCCTCAGCGGGTGGCACGCCGATGTCGTGCTCTTCGACGAGACGAGCGTCGGCCCACGGCCGGCCCGGACCCGAGCCGATCTGCCGGGCGGCGCGCACCGGATCTTCGCCGAGGCGGACGGGGTCGAGAAGGTCTTCGTGAACGGAGTCAAGGTCTTGGACCGGGCCGAGTACACCGGCCGACTTCCTGGCCGCGTCATGAGGTCGGGACGAGATACCGGAGAACCGTCCTGACCCCGAACGGTGCCGATGCCGTCCTGCTCAGGTCGCCCCCGGCCACCGCGGCCCCGCGTCACCCCGGGCCTCACCACATCCCGGATCGGCAGTCGTCGGCGGATATGGTGGCAGCCGATCCGGTAGGAGGGGGCCGATCGCGGGATGCCCGGGGTGCACCGATGAACACACCCAAGGCCGCGTCGGTCGTGGCCGACTGCATCAGGGCTGGGATCGCCTCGGGTGAGACGTCTCCGGGTGACGTGTTGCCGAGCGAGAGCCAGTTGGCGGAGCTCCACGGCGTGTCGCGGCCCGTCGTCCGGGAAGCACTCCGCATCCTCGAGAGCGAGTCGCTGATCTCGATCAGGCGTGGATCGTCGGGTGGAGCTCGGATCCTCGTGCCTTCGGTGAGCGCGGCCGCCAGGCAGATCGGCCTGGTCCTACGAGTCCGTGACGTGACGCTGGCCGACCTGATGGAAGCTCGGGCTCACTTCGAGCCGTTCATGGTCCGCCAGCTCGCCCGGCATCGGGACCCTCGCCTGATCGCCCGCCTGCGCGCCCACAACGACGAGACGACGACGCTGATCGGGGACAGGGCCCGATATCCACGACACGCGACGCGGTTCCACCACCTACTGGTCGAGCTGACCGAGAACCGGACGCTGGCAGCGATGGGCCAGACCTTGATGGAGATCGTCGAGGCACACGAATTCTCGACCTTCCTGGGCCTCGGGCCCCACGACGTGGTGGATGTCGCGGCATCGGCCTCGGCATCCCATGGTGCGGTCATCGACATGATCGAGGCCGGAGAGGCCGACGCGGCCGAGGCCCACTGGCTCCAGCACCTCGAGGAGATCACGGCGATATCTCTGAGCCGCCTGGGGGCGGAGACCGTCGTCTCGATCCCCGAGGGTCGACGTGCCCAAGCACCACTCTGACCCGTCGCCGCACAGACCCACCCGGGCCGCCTCGTCCAGGAGCGCCACGACGCACAGTACGTTTGACGGGGCCCGACCTACCTTCCGGCTCAGGCCATGGATCCGATGACACACCTTGGCACCGCCATCGAGGCGCCCGAAGCTGCCGACCACCGGTGCTCGCCCTGGACCGCGGCCGAGGGCGTCGACCCCATCGGCTCGGCCGGCCGGTACGACGCCTTCCTGCTCGTCGAGGCACCCCTCCCCTGGCCCAAGGACGTCGGCGGGATCCCCGCGCTGGCCCGGGCCGCCGAGGCCGGAGGGACCACCCGGGTCCTGGCCGTGCCCCCGCACTCCGAGCGGCCCCACGCCCGCACCGCCGTCACGGCGTGGCGGCGCACCGGCACCCACCGCTTCGCCGGGACCGACCACGAGGTCGACACCGCCCAGCTCCCCCGGCTGCTCGACGCCCTGGTGGCCGACCCGGCCCTGGCCGGCCCCACCGCGGTGGGCGACGCCCCGCCCGACGTCCTCATCTGCTCGCACGGCAAGCGCGACGCCTGCTGCGGGCGCTACGGCACGCTCCTGCACGCCGAGGTCGCCGCCCGCTGGGACGGGGTGCGGGTCCGGCGCTGCTCGCACACCGGCGGCCACCGCTTCGCCCCGACCAGCTACACGTTCCCCGACGGGCGGGCCTGGGCCCACCTCGACGCCGGGCTGCTGGACCGCATCGTCGGCCGGTCCGGTCCCGTCGCCGACCTCCACCGCCACCAGCGCGGCACCACCGCCCTGGACGACTGGGGCCAGGCCCTCGAACGGGCCGTGTTCGAACACGTCGGATGGGCGTGGCTCGACGCCGAGGTGACCGGGGCCACGACCGACCTCCAGCCCTCCGGCCAGGTGGCCGAGGTCGCCCTGGCCTGGCGGTGGCCCGACGGCAGGACCGGCCGGGCCACCGGCACCGTGGCCGTCCACCGGCGGGTCCCCGTCCTGGTCTGCGGCGAACCACCGGAGAACGCGACCAAGGACAGCCCCGAGCTGCGCCTGGCCCGCCTCGCCCTCGACGCCTGACCGCTCCCGCCGCCTGACGCGGGGATGACCGACCGGCGGCGCCGCGCCCCGTTCGCATCGGCCTGCGGACGGCACGCCGGTAGCCTTGTCGCGTGGCCGACTACCAGACCCCCGAGTTCCACCCGGCGTTCGAGGAGTACTGCGAGGCGATCTTCGAGCTCCGCGAGGACGACGTCGAGGTGATCCAGGCACGCATCGCCGAACGGCTCGACGTGTCCCGTCCCGCCGTGTCGGAGATGGTCAAGCGCCTCGAGGCCGAGGGCCTGGTCGAGATCAACGGCACCCGCATCGCGCTGGCCCCCGCCGGCCAGCGCCTGGCCGAGCGGACCGTGCGCCGCCACCGGCTGGCCGAGCGCTTCCTCACCGACATGCTCGGGCTGTCGTGGGCCGACGCCCACAAGGAGGCCGGGCGCTGGGAGCACGTCATCTCCGAGAACGTGGAGACGGCCATGGTCCGGGTCCTCAACGACCCGACCACCTGCCCCCACGGCAACCCCATCCCCGGGGCGAACTACGAGCCCCCCGCCACCGTCGCCCTGGCCGACGTGAACGTGGGCACCGGCTTCACGGTGAGCCGGATCCCCGAGGAGTTGGAGTTCACGCCCGGCCTGCTCGAGTTCCTCGAGGCCTCCGCGCTGGTCCCGGGCCGGCAGGGCCGGCTGACCGCGACCTCACCCGACGGGACGACCACCGTGGAGATCGAGGGCCGGCACATCGGCATCGGCGCCTTCGCCAGCCGCCGGATCCTCGTCACCACCTGAACCCGGGCCGGACCGGGCCGACCGCCCGCCCCCGCCCGCCGGCGCGCCACCCCCGGCACCCTGCCAGGCCCACGCCGCGGCGCCGGCCAGCATCGCCAGCCACAGCGCCTGCCACAGCCACGGGGCCACACCGCCGTCGCGGTAGTCGGGTAGCACCGACCGCCACGCCCGCAGGAGCGGGTCCGACGTCGACTCGACGTCGATGATCAGGCGCCGCCCCCCGGCCAGCACCTCGACGACGAACCAGCCCCAGAACAGCGCGCCCAGCGCACCCAGCCCGGCGACCACCGCCCGGGCCCGACGGGCGTCGAGGCGGTCGACCCACCAGGCCACGGTCAGCACGACGCAGGGCACCACCACGACCGTCTGACGACCAGGCCACCACCAGCCGTGCATCGTGAAGGCGACCCAGGTGGCCGTGGCCCAGCCGGCGGCCAGGGTCCCGACCAGCGTCGCCCAACCGGCCGGGCGACGGCGGACCAGCGCGGCCAGGGCCGGCACCGCGGCCAGGAACACCGGCGACCAGGCGGCCAGGCCGAAGTCGCGGTCCAGCAGGAGCCCGGCCAGGCGCCGGGTCCGGCCCAGGTAGTCGGGTTCGAAGCCCATCACCCCCAGCTCCCCGGTCACGAAGTGGTCCCCGGCGGCGTAGACGGTCCAACCGCCGTAGAGCACCCGGTGCGCGACCAGGAACACCAACCCCGCCCCGGCCAGCCCCGCCACCGTCCAGCCCGTGGCGGCCCGGTCGCCCCGACGCCACAGCAGCGCCAGCGCGGCCACGGCGAGCACGGCGGCCACCGGCGCGTACTTCACGCCCAGCCACGGCAGCGCCACGACCGCGCCGGCCAGCACGAGCCGGCCCGAGCGGTCCAGGGGACCGGTCAGCGCGGCCAGGGCCACGGTCACGGCCAGCGCCGCGGGGAGCTCCGGGTACACCTGGGTGGCGTAGGCGGTGAGCGGCGCGGTGAGCGAGAAGGCACCCACGACCACCAGCGCGGTCGTCCGGTCGACGCCGAAGCGGCGCACCGCGGTCCACACCAGCAGGGCGGCGAGCACGCCGGCCAGCGCGGCGAGCGCGGCCTTGGCCCCGGCCCAGCCGGCCAGGCCGACCGGCACGGCGAGCAGGACCGGCAGCAGCGGGTCGTGCGGGGAGACCACCGTGCCGTCGTCGTCCACGGGCTGGGTCTGCACCGGCAGGAGGGCCTCGTGGAAGTCCCGCCAGCGCTGCTCGTCGAGCTCGTCGCCGATGGCCAGGCTGCGGTCCTCCCACAGCGACAGGGCGGTGAGCAGGTACTGGGGCTCGTCGGCGGTGGTGCGGGCCCCGTAGGTGGCCCGGGCGCCCAGGCCCAGCAGGGCCCAGGCGAAGGTGAGCAGGCCGATGCCGACCAGCGCGCCCCGCAGGGCCGGGCGCGTCACGCCAGGCGCTCGGACCGGCGCACCACCAGCAGCCACGTCAGCAAGCCTGACACCGCGACCAGCACCAGCGAGGCCAGGCCGGCCCGGGCCAGGAAGCCGTCCTCGGTGTGGCCCCACATGCGCGTGGCCAGCGTCTCGAACCCCCGCGGCGCGACGAGCAGGGTGGCGGGCAGCTCCTTCATGGTCGACAGGAGCACCAGACCGGCCCCCGCGGCCAGGCCGGGAAGCATCAGCGGCAGCTCCACCGTCCGGAACCGCCGCGCCCGGCCCGCGCCCAGCATCCGCGCCGCGTCCTCGAGCCGGTCCGGCACCGCGCCGACCGCGACCTGGGCCGCCCGCATCGACTGGGCCCCGAAGTGCACGACGTAGGCGAACACCAGCACGGCGAAGGTGTTGTAGAGGCCCGAGAGCACGTCGGGCCCCTGGAGGACCAGGAACACGACCGACAGGGCGACCACCAGGCCGGGCAGGGCGAAGCCCGACACGACCAGGGCGTTGACCGGCGCTGCCAGCCGGGACCTGTACCGGGTGGTGAGGTAGGCGACGGGCAGCACGGCGGCCACGGCCACGCCCGCGGTGAGGGCGCTCACCCAGGCCGTGTTCCAGGTCGCGGGGCCCAGCGCCGACAGGTCGTCCCCCAGCGTCGCCCACGGGTCGGCCGACGCGTCCAGGCCCCGCCACACCCAGAAGCCGAGCGAGAGCAGCGGGCCGACCAGCGCGGCGCCGACGACCGCGACGACGCCGGCCAGCGCGGGCCACCGCCAGCGGCCCAGCGGGACCCGCAGCGGGACCCGGCCCCGCACCGACGGCGTGGCCGGGCGCCGGCGGGACAGCTCCCGCTCGACCACCACCACGGCCAGGGCCACCGCCGCCAGCAGCAGGGCCAGGGCCAGCGACCGGGACCGGTCGGTCAGCCGCGTCTCGTAGATGGCCCGGGTCAGCGTGTCGTAGCGCAGGAGCTGCACGGCGCCGAAGTCGCTCACGACGTAGAGGAACACGAGCAGCGCGCCGGCCTGCACGGCCCCGGCGACCTGGGGCAGCACGACGGTCCGGAAGACCTCGGCCGGTCGGCGGCCGAGCAGGCGGGCGCTCTCCTCGAGCGAGGGCGGCAGGGCGGCCAGCCGGGCCGCCACCGGGAGCAGCACGTACGGGTAGGTGAACAGGGTCATCACCAGCCACGCCCCGGTGAAGCCCTCGGCCCGCCAGCCGTCCAGGCCGAACCAGGTGGCGAGCAGGCCCCCGGGCACCAGCGCGTTGCGCAGGGCGAAGGCGCCCACGAAGGAGGGGAACACCAGCGGCAGCGGGGCGGCCACGGCGAGGACCCGCCGGCCGGGCAGGTCGCTGCGGGTCAGCAGCCAAGCCAGGGCCGTGCCCAGCACCGCGGTGGACGCCGCCACCGCCACGCCCAGG
>JBFWTJ010000086.1:0-13581 GCA_050247895.1 Acidimicrobiia bacterium | reverse complement strand
AAGTGGGAGGGCGGCTACGTGTGGGCCTGCAAGAACTACGACGGCGACGTGCAGTCCGACACGGTGGCGCAGGGCTTCGGCTCCCTGGGCCTGATGACCTCGGTCCTGCTCACCCCGGACGGGCGCACGTGCGAGGCCGAGGCGGCCCACGGCACCGTGACCCGCCACTACCGGGAGCACCAGAAGGGCAACGCCACCTCGACGAACCCGATCGCGTCGATCTTCGCCTGGACCCAGGGCCTGGCCTTCCGGGCCAAGCTCGACGGCACCCCCGAGGTGGCCCGCTTCGCGGAGACGCTCGAGCAGGTGTGCGTGTCGACGGTCGAGGGCGGCCAGATGACCAAGGACCTGGCCCTGCTCATCCCGGGCGGCGCCGAGTGGCTGACCACCGAGGGCTTCCTCGACGCCCTCGACACCAACCTCCAGAAGGCGATGGCCGCCTGACGGGCGACTAGCGCAGGCCGAGCTCGGCCGCGACCCGGGCCACCGACTCGGCCCGGTTCATGGAGTAGAGGTGCAGGCCGGGCGCCCCGGCGTCGAGCAGGCGTCGGCCGAGCGCCACCGCGGTCTCGATGCCGACCTCGCGGACGGCGTCGGCGTCGCCCTCGACGGCGTCGAGCCGTTCGGACAGGGCGGCGGGGATGGCCGAGCCGTTCATGGCCGACATGCGCCGGAGGCCGGCGACGTTGGTCACGGGGAGGACGCCGGGGACGACGGGCTTGCGGCAGCCGAGCGCATCGAGCTCGTCCACCAGGCGCACGTAGTCGTCGACGTCGAAGAAGAAGTTGGTCATCGCGAAGTCGGCCCGTTCGAGCTTGTCGGCCAGGTGCCGGCGGTCGCTCTCGCGGTCGGGCGAGCGGGGATGGACCTCGGGGTGGGCGGCGACGCCGATGGAGAAGGTGCCTCGGGCCCGGACGAGGTCGACGAGCTCGTCGGCGTAGGTGAACTCGCCGGTCGGCGCGGACCCGTCGGCGGGCAGGTCGCCGCCCAGGGCGAGGATGTTCTCGATGCCGTTGGCCGCGTAGTCGTCGAGCAGCGCCTCGACCTCGGCCCGGCTGTGGGCGACGCAGGTCAGGTGGGGCATGGCCGGGAACGGCTGCTCGGCGTTGATCCGCACGACGATGTCGCGGGTCCGCTCGCGGGTGGAGCCGCCGGCCCCGTAGGTGACCGACATGAAGTCGGGGGCCAGCTCGGCCAGGGCGGGGAGCGACTTCTCCAGGATCCGCTCGGCCTCGTCGGTGCGGGGCGGGAACAGCTCGAACGACAGCGTCGGGTGGTCGGCGAGCAGGTCGGCGATCCGGGTCATCCGGATGAAGGGTACGGGGAGCGGCGCGCGACCGCCATGGGACGGGCGGCCCACCGTGGTCCCACGCTCCGTGTCGGACGAAGCGTGGCCGGCGCCCGCCGGGCGGCTCCTCGGGCCGAACGCCGGCCCGGAGACCGGGTCGGCACTGTGGGCCGTGGGCTCAGGTCCGCAGGCCGGCCCGGCGTTCGGCGGCCTCGACGCAGTTGCGGAACAGCATGGCGATGGTGGTCGGCCCGACGCCGCCGAGGCGGGGGGTGATCCAGCCGGCGACCTGTTCGCAGGCCTCGTCGACGTCGGGGAGGAGCCGCCGGCCCTCGTAGCGCACGCCGCCGCCGACGACGACCGAGCCGGCGGAGATGTGCTCGGGTCGGAGGATCCCGGGCACGCCGGCGGCGGCGATGACGATGTCGGCCCGCTGGGTGTACCGGGGCCAGTCGGGCACGCCGGTGTGCACGACGGTGACCGCGGCGTTGGCGGTCGGCCGCTTCTGGGACAGCAGGAGGGCGAGCGGACGGCCGAGGGTGGTGCCCCGGCCCAGGATGCACACCTCCCGGCCCGACACCGGGATCCCGTAGTGGGCCAGGAGCGCCTCGATGCCGGCCGGGGTGCAGGGGACGGGTCCGGGCATGCCCAGGGCGAGCCGCCCCATGTTGACGGGGTGGAGCCCGTCGACGTCCTTGTCGGGGTCGATGGCCAGGAGTGCCGCGTCGAAGTCGATGTGGGGCGGCGCCGGGTGCTGGACGAGCAGGCCCGACACGGCCGGATCCTCGTTCATCCGCTCGATGGCGCCGATCAGGTCGGCTTGGGTGGCGTCGTCGGGCAGGTGGACGTGGGGCGAGGCGAGGCCGAGCTCGGCGGCCTTCTCCTGCTTCATCCGGATGTAGCCCGCCGACGCCGAGTCGCTCCCGATCAGGATCGTGCCCAGCCCCGGCGCGTGCCCGGCGTCGCGCAGCGCCTTCAGGCGCGGTTCGAGGTCGGCGAAGACCGCGTCGGCGACGGGCCCCCCGGGCATGAGCGTGGCTGCCATGCCCCCGAGGTTAGGGGTCCCACCTCGTCAGTCTGACCCTGCCCGAACGACCGCGAAGCGACCGGCATCCGGTGCGTCCGGCTCGGAACCGCCCGGTCAACGGCACTTGGCCAGGAACTCGCTCGGCGACTCCTTCTGCCTCCTGCCCTCGACGTACACACGACCCAGGTCCATTCGATCCACGTCGAACGTCGTGAACAGGACCCATCCGTCGCTTCGCTCGGCGACTGCGAAGAGGCCTCCTTCTTCTTCGTTCGCAGGGTCGAGCTCGATCGTCTCCACGAATCCCCGTGGCGCCTCACCCACGACGAACCTGTCGATGATCGCGTCGTCGCCAGAAGCCGTCGACGCTTCCCAGATGCGTCGCCCGTCGAGATCGGAGACCGCGACGTACACGGACGAAGTTCCTTCGTCGGCGCACTGGACGAGGATCGTCACCGCCGTGCCGTCGAAGACCGCGCCGATCTCCGGTTCGGCGTGGGTAGAGGAGTACGCGTAGAAGAACAGGATCAGGACGGCCAGCCCCACGGCCGCACCACCCACCGTGATCAGCCTCTCCTTCAACACCGCCGTCCGCAGGCTACGAGCGCAGATGGCGAGCGGGGTTGTCCAGGGACGACGCAAGCCCCGTGGCGTGGTCCTCGGCGGAGATGCCATCAGGCACGTCCTCAGCCGTGATCTCGACCAGCGTTCCCCCCTCGGCCGCCTGCACCTCCCAGGTCATCGTCATCGTGCCGGCCAAGGCCAGGTCGTCGGACACGAAGTCCACCGACTGGACGACTCGGACGTCCGGGACGATGTCGACGTAGCGCACCTCGACCATGTCCGAGTCGGCAGAGCTCTTCCCCGGTGCCTCGTTGGATCATCGTGGGTGAGGACCAACCGGTAGGAGCCGCCCGGCCTGGGGTCGAACCACTCGAAGGTCGCCGTCATCCCCTCAGGCGGAAGCCACGTCAAGACTTGGTCGCGATCGATCAACGCCTCGAACACCCTGGCGACAGGGGCATCCACGCCCAACGAAGCACGATCGGTCCGTGGCATGTGAGCCAATGGTATGGCTTGACACGCCAGGGCCAAGCCGGCGCGGCGTAGCCTTCAAAGGGTGGGGCGGCGGACCAGGCAATGGATGTGACGAAGTGATAGTGGCGATCGGCGTTCTGACCATTGCCGCCATCTACCCACTGGGGCCAATGCGATTCAGAGGGGCATCGCTATGGGAGGAGTCCAGGATTCTGGCTGGGTCCATGCTCGCTGGGCTTAGCTTCAGCATCGCAGATCGGGGTAGGCCGAGCCCGCTCCTTCTCGCCTTGGCCACCATCGGATCCGCCGGCTCCTGGTACGTCTACCTCCGATGGCGCACTCGCAAGAGGGTCTCGGAGCAGAATGGGGACCTCCGTTGAAGGTGGTCGAAGAGATCGTCGTTCCTACAGGCTCTGGTTCCGGCGACGAGAAGTGGGGCTGAACCTTCCGACGATGTGGTCTCGGTTCTGGCTGCACGATCCAGGACGGATCGCCACACATGAGGGATCGGTGGCGCTCTGCCACGATCCCGATCGAGCCAGGCGTGGAGCTCGTCGATGCTTCGCCTCGGTGGACCGTGGTCAGGACCGCGAAAGCGGTCCTCCTGGGAGTCAAGCGTCCCCGGCGGATGCTCGCCTTTCCGATCATGGCGACCATCGGCGCTTCGGTCGGCTCAGAAGCGCGGCCTCTCTCTAAGCGCCATCGAGGGACTCTGGCTCGACATGAGGAGTGAACACGCGCCCATGCGCGCATTTCCCCTGCTGTCACTGACCGCCTGCTCGGTCTCTCGCCGCTCGGTCTCTCCAGAGCCGCTGGCAGAGGAACCCCAGCGCCAAGAGTGGAACAGCCCCGCTGAGAAGCCGAACGGTCCAGTCGTCGCTGATGCCGCCCGTGAGGAAGAACACCAGCAGGGAGACCTGCCACAGGGCGAACACCACGTGACGGATCCCTACGGCCCCCGACATTCGAGTGGCTCAGTGGTTGACGGTCATGCCGCCGTCGGCGACGAACGTGGCGCCGACGCAGAACGAGGCCCGGGACGAGGCCACGAACGACACGACCTCGGCCACCTCGTGGGGATCGGACAGGCGCCGGATCGGTAGCTGAGCCGCGAACTCGTCGGCGGCGTCGCCGACCCGCGAATCGAACATCGGGGTGCGCATGGCCCCCGGGACCACCGCGTTGACCCGGATCCCGAACGGTGCCACCTCGAGCGCCAGGGCCCGGGTCAGGCCGAGGACCCCGTGCTTGGTCGCCGTATAGCCGGTGTTGTCCGACCGGCCCCGCACCGACATGGTCGATCCGACGTTCACGATCGCCCCGCCGCCGGCCGCCACCATCCCGGGCACCACGGCGCGGCAGCCGAGGAACGGCCCGGTCTGGTTGACCGCCACCGTCCGGGCCCACACCTCGGGGGTGGTGTCCCCCAGCGGACGACCGCCGACCATCCCGGCGTTGTTGACCAGCACGTCGACCCGGCCGTGGCGTGCCTGCACCTCGTCGACCGCCTGCTGCCACGAGGCCTCGTCGGTCACGTCCAGATCGAGGAACGAGGCCCGGTCCCCGAGCCGCCCGGCCGTGGCCCGCCCCTCCTCGGCCTGCACGTCGGTGACCACCACGGTGGCCCCCTCACGGACGAACACGTCGCAGACCGCCGCGCCCAGGCCCTGGGCCGCCCCGGTCACGATGGCCACCTTCCCGTCGAGCTCCCCCATCGCGACAGTCTGCTGCCAACGGTGCCGCGCCCGCACGCCCGCCACCGCCGAAGGCATCACCTCATCAAGGTGATGGCCCCGAAGCTCACGAGCGGCACGACGGCGACGAGTGCCACGCGACGCCAGCTGGCGTCGTCATCGACGAGGATCCCCGACAGGACGAGCAGGACGAGCAGGACGAGCGCGGCACCCGACAGGGCCGAGCCCCATGGCTGTCCGAGCGCCAGGCCGACCACGACCGGGACAGCGATCCCGATCCGACCGAGGCGGCGTCGGTCTCGTGTCGAGACCTTCATCGACGATCGCATCGAAGAGTTGACGTGACCGGGCAACGGGAGCTCCCTTCAGGCTGCCCGCCGATGTCACGCGAAGCGCAGCGCGTTCGCTGCCGCCCCGGCTCTAGTGCAGGAAGTGGCGTTCGCCGGTGAAGACCATGGCCAGGCCGAGCTCGTCGGCCCGGGCGACGTTCTCGTCGTCGCGGACCGAGCCGCCGGGCTGGATCACCACGGCCACGCCGGCCTCGGCCGCAGCCTCGATGCCGTCGGGGAACGGGTAGAAGGCGTCCGAGGCGCAGGCCCCGCCCTGGGCCCGGCCGGCCGCCTTGGCCGCCGCGATCTGGCCGGCCTCGACCCGGTTCTGCTGGCCGGCGCCGATCCCCCACGCCGTGCCGTCCTTCACCAGCACGATCGAGTTCGACTTCACCCAGCCGACCAGCCGCCAGGCCAGCTCGGCGTCGGCCCACTCGGCCTCGGTCGGCTGGCGGCGGGTCACGACCCGCCAATCCGCCCGCCCCGCGGCGAAGTGGTGGGCGTCCTGGGCCAGCCAGGCGCCGGTGAGCTGGCGGAGCTGGAGCCGGTCGGGCACCGGCGGCACCGCGGTGAGCAGGCGGGTGTTCTTCCGCTTGGCCTGGAGCCGCTCGATCACGCCGGGCCCGTAGCCCGGGGCGATCACCACGTCGGCCTGGGCCGCGGCGACCATCCGCTCGACCGTCTCGTCGTCGACCTCCCCCGACAGCGCCACGATGCCACCGAACGCCGAGCGCTCGTCGCACTCGAAGGCCCGCTGGTAGGCGTCGGCCAGCGTGCCGGCCACCGCCGCCCCGCACGGGTTGGCGTGCTTGATGATCGCCACCGACGGCCGACCGGTCGTGGCGGCCAGGTCGTTGGCCAGGCCCCAGGCCGCGTCGGCGTCGAACAGGTTGAGGTAGCTGAGCGCCATCCCCCCGTGCTGCTCGACCCCGTCCCACCACGAGATGGCCCCGATCTCCCGGTAGCGGGCCCCCGTCTGGTGCGGGTTCTCGCCGTAGCGCAGGTCCTGGACCCGCTCCAGGGCCAGGTGCAGGGTCGGCGGCAGCGGGTCGTCGGCCCCCTCGTCGAGCCACGACACGATCGCCGCGTCGTAGGCCGCGGTGTGGGCGAACGCGGCCCGGGCCAGCGACCGCCGCGTCTCGGCCGACAGCACCCCGCCGGCCTTCAGCTCGTCGAGGACCCGGCCGTAGTCCGACGGGTCCACCACCACGCCGACGTCACGGAAGTTCTTCGCCGCGGCCCGGACCATGGCCGGACCCCCGATGTCGATCAGCTCGATCCCGGGATCGGACCGGAACGGGTAGAGGTTCACCACGACCAGGTCGATCGGCTCGATGCCGTACTCGGCCATGTCCCGCTGGTGGTCCGGGTCCCGCCGGTCGGCCAGGATCCCGCCGTGCACCTTGGGGTGCAGGGTCACGACCCGGTGGCCGAGGATGGCGGGGAAGCCGGTCAGGTCGGCGGTGTCGGTCACGGCCAGCCCGGCGTCCCGCAAGGCGCCGGCCGTGCCCCCGCTGGACACCAGGTCCCAGCCCAGGCCTCGCAGGCCCCGGGCCAGCTCGACGATGCCGGTCTTGTCGTAGACGGACAGCAGGGCTCTCACGTGGTCGGTCTCTCCCTGTCGAGGACGGTCGGGTCGGCCAGGACGGCGCGGATGGTGCGGGGGTACAGGCGGCGCTCGACGGCCTTGATCCGCTCGTGCAGGGCGGACTCGTCGTCGTCGGGCAGGACGGGCACGGCCTCCTGGGCCAGGATCGGGCCCGCGTCCACCTCCAGGGTGGCCACATGCACGGTGCAGCCCGTGACCTTCACCCCCGCGTCGAGCGCGGCCCGGACCGCGTGCCAGCCCTTGAAGGCCGGCAGCAGCGCCGGGTGCGTGTTCAGGATCCTGTTGGGGAACGCGGTGAACACCGGCTCGGCGAACACCGTGCCGAAGCCGGCCATGACGACCAGCTCGATCCCGGCGTCCTCCAGGGCGGCGACGACCTGCTTGGTGTAGGCGTCGCGGTCGAAGTCCCCGGCGTAGGAGGCCCGCTCGACGAGCAGGCCGGCGACCCCGTGGGACCCCGCCACCTCGAGGGCCCGGCAGGCCCGGTCGGCCACCACGAGCTCCACGGGGATCCCGTCGTCCAGGATGGCTTCGAGGAGGGTGCCCGAACCCGAGGCGAGCACTGCCGTCCGCACGACCGGGCAAGCTACCAGCGCCGTGCCCCCCGACATCCCTGCACCCGAACGCGCACTGCGTTAGCGTTCGCGCTCTGACGACGAAGCGAAGGCAAGTGACCCCCAGGAGGCGGCGACGGTGGACCTCAGCAAGCTGACGACGAGCGACAAGGTGATCGCCGCAGGCGGAATCCTCCTGTTCATCTTCTCCTTCTTCCCCTGGTATGCCGTCGAAGGCTTCTCCGATGCCAACCGCACGGGCTGGGACTACTTCCTCTTCGGCACCCTGCCGACCCTCATCGGCCTCGTGATGCTTGCTGTCGTGGCGATTAAGGCCTTCTCACCTCAGACCAAGCTCCCCGACCTTCCCATCGGCTGGGGACAGACACTCTTCATCGCCGGTGTTGTAGCGGCTGTGCTCGTCGTGCTGAAGGTGCTGATCGGCGACGACGTCCTGGGCGTCGACCTTGAGCGCAAGTTCGGCCTCTTCCTGGCCGCGCTGGCAGCCATCGCCTTGGCCGTGGGTGGCTTCCTCAAGTGGCAGGAGGAGAAGGCGGGCACCGGGATCGCCGGTCCCGGCAGCGCCCCGCCCTCGCCCTTCTGACCATCGCCACACCGGATCCCGTACAGAGCCCCGTCAGATGACGGGGCTCTGACGCGTCCGGGCACGGCCCGCGGTCCCCCACCTGCGCCCGGCGCGCACGTACCGTCCCGTCATGGACGCGACCTACGGACCCCCCGGCACCGGCGCGCCGGCGCCCGACCCCACCCCCGCCAGCGGCTTCCTCGAGTCGCTCGGCACCCGCTCCCGGCGCCGGGCCGAACCCCGCCTGGCCGTCGCGGTCGCCGGTGCCGGCTGCGCCCTCGCGGTGCTCGGCGTCCTGGTCATCAGCGGCGACAACTCGGGTGGCGACGGCGGCTTCAACCGGGCGCCGGGCACCATCCTGTCCGCCCTGGTCGTGGCGGCCGGCTTCGCCGTCCTGACCCGCTTCCGCACCGGGGCGCTCGGCGCGGCGGGCACGGTGGCCTCGACGCTGGGGATCCCGCCCCTGCTGGTCTTCCTCACCGTCGACACCGACAGGCTGCCGCCGTACAACACCGAGGCCATCCTCTACGTGTCGACGCTGGCCTGGCTCGCCGCCTGGGCCGTCGGCCCCGGCCGGGGCCGGCCCTTCTACCTGGGCGCGGCGCTCATCGGCGTCTGGCTGTCGGTCCTCCAGCTCGTCGAAGGGCTCTTCGACGCCCCGTTCGACGCCGTGGCCAGCGTCGCCGAGGACGTCGGCCCCCTCGGCGGGCCGACCGGCGGGTTCGACGGCGTCAGCAGCAGCGGGCCCGACCCCTCCACCATCGGCATCCTGTCCCTGGTCGTCGGCGTGGCCTTCGTCGTGATCGGGCGGATCCTCGACCGCTCCGGGCGGGTCGGGACGGCCACCCCGTTCGCCTTCGCCGCCTTCCCCACGCTCACCGTCGGCATCCTCAGCCTGGCCCCCGACCTGGAGACCGCCGGGACCGGCCTGCTGGTCCTGGTCGTGGGCGCCGCGCTCGCCTACCACGGCGCCACCGTCGGACGGCGGGCCACCACCTGGGCCGGCGGGGCCGCGACCGCCCTCGGTGCCGCCGTGTTCATGGTCGACATGACCGACGACGCCACCATCGGCGGCCTGCTCTGGCTGGCCGCCGGCCTGGCGCTGGTCGCCGCGGGCCACGCGGCGAGCGTGATGCTGGGCGAGACCGACGAGCTCGTGCCCGGCGTGTCCCGCTTCAGCCGGCCCGACGGGCCCCCGCCGGGCGCCGGTGGCCCCTGGACACCCGCGGGCTCTCCGCCCGGCTCCCCCTGGGCCCCGACCGGCACCGGCGCACCCGGCGCACCTGCCGGATCGCCCTGGACGCCCCCGGCGGCCGAACCCACCCCCACGGGCCCGCAGACCGGCGGTCCCGGCGCGCCCCCGCCCGGCTCCTTCGAACCGGGGACCTCGGCCGCTCCCCCCGCCGCCCCTGCATCCACCCCGCCGGGCACGCCCGACCCCTGGGCACCACCGGCCGGCCCGGCGCCCGCCGCACCGAGCGCGCCCGAGCCCCCCGCACCCGAACCGCCCGCCGCGGAACCCGACGACCGGGACCGTCCCGACGACGGCCCCGCCCTGCCGCCACCGCCACCGCCTCCGCCGCCGAGCTGATCCGCCCGGCCTCCGGCGCAACGCCTGCCCCATCCACCTGGGCGTCCACGCCCACCGGTCGCGCCACGGGACCGAGTCGAACCGGCCGACCGGCGTCCTGCGTCCGCAGCGCCTGCTCTCGACCACCTGGGCGTCCCACGCCCCGCGGTCCCGCCACCGGACCAGGACCGGGTCGGGCCGCCCGGCGGGCCCGGCGGGGCTTCCCCGCCGGGCCCCTCGAGTCCTGCGGGCTCAACCCAGCGAGGCCACCACGTCGACCATGAGCTTGCCGGCCTCGGTCGGGTTGTTGCCGACCTTCGCGCCGGCCGCCTCCAGGGCGGCGATCTTCGCCGCGGCCGTGCCCTTGCCGCCCGACACGATCGCGCCGGCGTGGCCCATCTTCTTGCCCGCCGGCGCGGTCACGCCGGCGATGTACGACACGATCGGCTTGGACATCTTGGCCGCGATGAACTCGGCGGCCTCCTCCTCGGCCGACCCGCCGATCTCGCCGATCATCATCACGGCCTTCGTGTCGGGGTCGGCCTCGAAGGCCTCCAGGCAGTCGATGAAGCTCGTGCCCGGGACCGGGTCGCCACCGATGCCCACGCAGGTGGTGACGCCGATGCCGTTGAGCTTCAGCTCGTAGAGGGCCTGGTAGGTCAGCGTGCCCGACCGGCTCACGATGCCCACCGCCGGCTTGCCCGCCACCGGCGCCTTGGCGATGTGGCCGGCCGTGATGCCGATGTTGCACTTGCCCGGGCTGATGATCCCCGGGCAGTTGGGCCCGAGGAGCTGCACGTCGGGGTACGACGCCTTGAGCTCGTTGAAGAACCAGGCCTCGTCGTGGGCCGGCACGCCCTCGGTGATGGCCACGATGAACTTCACGCCCCCCTCGGCCGCCTCCATCACCGCATCGCGCACGCCCGGCGCCGGGATGAAGATGCACGAGGCCGTGGCCCCGGTCGCCTCCACCGCGTCGCCGACCGTGGCGTAGACGGGGATGCCGTCCACGTCGGTGCCGGCCTTCTTGGGGTTCGTGCCGGCCACGACCTGGGTGCCGTAGCTGCGGTTGAGCAGGCCGTAGAAGCGGCCCTGGGAGCCGGTCAGGCCCTGGTAGACGACCTTGGTGGACTCGTCGACGAAGATGGCCATCGGTTCCTACTTCCCGGCCAGGGCCACGACGGCCTCGGCCGCCTCGACCATCGTGGGCTGCAGCTGGAGCTTGTCCGACAGGTGCGGCTCGAGGATCTTGCGGCCCTCGTCGGCGTTGGTGCCGTCGAGGCGGATGACGATCGGCACGCCAATGTCGACCCGGCCCATGGCGGTGATGATGCCGTTGGCCACCTCGTCGCCCTTGGTGATGCCGCCGAAGATGTTGATGAAGATCGACCGGACGTCGGGGTCGTTGTTGATGACCTCGAGCGCCCCGGCCATCACGTCGGCGTTGGCGCCACCGCCGATGTCGAGGAAGTTGGCCGGCTTCCCCCCGACCTGGTTCACGATGTCCACGGTGGACATGGCCAGGCCGGCGCCGTTGGCGATCACGCCGACGAAGCCCTCCAGGCCCACGTACTGGAGGCCCTTGTCGTGGGCCGCCTGCTCCCGCTCGTCGCGGACCTGGGTCGCCTCGTACTCCTCGTAGTCCGGGTGCCGGAACACGGCGTTGCCGTCGAGGGTGACCTTGGCGTCCAGGGCGTGCACCTCCCCGGTCGGCTTGAGGATGAGCGGGTTGATCTCGACCAGGTCGGCGTCGCCCTCCACGTAGGCCCGGTAGAGCTTGGTCAGGATGTCGACAGCTCCCTCGGTGGCCTCCGGGTTGAGCTTCGCCGCCGCGACCCACTCGCGGGCCTGGTCCTCGGTGAGACCGACGACGGGGTCGACCCAGATCTTGGCGATGGCGTCGGGGTCCGACTCGGCCACGGCCTCGATCTCCACGCCGCCCTGGGCCGACAGCATCCCCAGGTGCTTCTTGGCCGAGCGGTCCAGCGTGAAGCTGGCGTAGTACTCCTCGGCGATGTCCGAGGCCAGCTCGACCCACAGGACGTGGACCGTGTGGCCCTTGATGTCCATGCCCAGGATGTTCCCGGCGTGGGTGCGGACCTCGTCGGCGTCGGCCGCGAGCTTGATGCCCCCGGCCTTGCCCCGGCCGCCCACCTGGACCTGGGCCTTGACCACCACCGGGTAGCCGATGCGCTCGGCCACCGCCACGGCGTCGTCGACGGTCGTGACGGCCTCGCCCGGGCTGACGGGGATCCCGTACCGAGCGAAGAACTGCTTGCCTTGGTACTCGTACAGGTCCATCGCCGGTCGCGGCCTCCTCGGGGGGCGTACGGTCACACGGCACACGTCGGACTTCGCGCCCGCGTCACCTCCGACGGATACTAAGCGGATGCCACCGATCCCCTGCCAGTCCGGCTCGGAGGCCTGACCGTGCCCGTGGCCAAGAGCCAGGGTCACGGGGGCAAGGCCCTCCTGGTGGCCGCGGCCGGCGTGGCCGTCGCCATGGCCGTGGCCTTCCTCGTGGCCCAGGCCGCCAGCCGTGGCGACGTCGAGATCCGCCTCGGCGACAGCGAGTTCAACGCCGGCCAGGTGGAGAACATCTCCAAGGACATCGCGCAGCGGGGCGCGCCCCTGCTGTTCCCCGACCTGGTCGGCGGCGACCGGCACCTGTACGTGCAGCACCTGGGCGACGAGCCCGACGAGGGGTGGCTGGCCTTCGGCGCCTTCGACCCCGACGACCCGTCCTGCCTGGTCGACTGGTCGATCGACGACCGGGTCTTCCGCAACCTGTGCGACGAGTCGGTGACCTACCCGCCCGACGGCACCGGCCTGCGGTACTACGACACCACCGTCGAGGACGGCCGCCTCTACGTCGCCCTCAACGACCCCGCCGGGTAGCCGCCGGGCTCAGATCTTGGTCAGGGGGGCCCACGAGAGCAGCAGGCGCTTCTCGCCCACGCCCCGGAAGCGCACGACCGCCTCGGCCTTGTCGCCCTGGCCGTCCAGGCCCAGGATCACGCCCTCCCCGAACTTCGGGTGGCGCACGTCGTCGCCGATCCGCAGGCCGATCTCCTCGGCCCCGCTGCGCGTTGGGCCCTTCGGCCGCAGGGCGGCCTCGACCATGCGCTCGCGGGCCTCGGCCCGGCGGTCCGAGCCGCCCGAACCCCCGCCCCAACCGCCGGCCCCGTAGGTGCGGCCCCCACGGCTGGCCCGGCGCTGCTCGATGCCCTGGACCAGGTGGGCCGGGATCTCGTCGAGGAAGCGGCTCGGCGGGTTGTACTGCGTCCCGCCGAACAGGGTGCGGCTCCAGGCGTGGGTCAGGTAGAGGCGCTCCTGGGCCCGGGTGATCCCCACGTAGGCCAGGCGGCGCTCCTCCTCCAGCTCGTCGGGCTCGCCCAGGCTGCGCAGGTGGGGGAAGACGCCGTCCTCCATGCCGATGACGAACACCACCGGGAACTCCAGGCCCTTGGCCGAGTGCAGGGTCATGAGCACGACCTGGCTGCCGTCGCCGTCGAGCTCGTCGACGTCCGCGACCAGGCTCACCTGCTCGAGGAACTGCTCGACCGACTCGGCCTCCTGGGCCGAGCCGACCAGCTCGGCCAGGTTCTCCAGCCGGCCCTCGGCCTCGATCGACCGCTCGGCCTCCAGCTCGGACAGGTAGCCCGACCGCTGCAGCAGCGCCTCGAGCAGCGCCGCGGGCCGGTCGTCGGCCACGAGGTCCTCGACCGAGTCGAGCAGCTCGAGGAACGCCGCGATCCCCTTGAGCGCCTTGCCCGACACGCCCGCCGCGTCGGCCCGGCGGGCCGCCTCCAGGAACGACAGGCCCCGGGCCGTGGCGTGGACGTCGATCTTGGCGATGCTCGAATCGCCCACGCCGCGCTTGGGC
>JBFWTJ010000085.1:0-13594 GCA_050247895.1 Acidimicrobiia bacterium | reverse complement strand
GCCTCTCATAGCCTTCACAGCTCCTCCGAACTCCTGTTGGGCCCGCGCTGGATCACTTCGCATCGCGAGGCTGCCGCCGCGCCCACGTCCGACCTGCGGACGCGGGCGCGGCGACCCCTCACCACACTTGCAGTGCTTGCCCCGGTAGATGTCCGGATAGAATGCGAGTGCGGCCGGAGGTCGGCCGTACTTGATCTTCAGGCACATCCCTCGACCATCGGCCCGTTGGGCTTGGAGCCAGATCGGGGCGGCGGCCACCGCACACGCCGCGGCCACCACGGCGCTGGGTCCCGGGACGGCGGCGGCGATGGCCCCGCACACCCCGACGAGCGGCTCCGAGTTGGCGATGTCGCGGGTCGCGGCCTTGCCGAAGTAGTAGGTGCACGTGATGATGCCGCAGGTGTTGGGGTCCGCGACCACCGGATAGGTGGCGCCGGCGTGCTCGACGACCTGCGTGAGCGTCGAGCCGTGGACCTCGAAGGCGGTCGGGACGGCCCGGTCGGCGCCGTCGACCGCCCAGGGCGGCATCACCGAGCCCACCCAGGTGCCCGTCGCCGAGTCGACGACCTCCACGCCGCCGTCGAGCCGGGGCCGCAGGTCGGCCGGGACACCGTCGACGGTGAGGTCGAAGTCGTAGCGGGTGGGCGCGGTCGCCTCGTCGATCACCACGAGGAGCTGCGCGCCCTCCGCCGACGCCCGGGACACCACGGCACTGCCCTCGAGCTCGTCCGCTCGATGGACCACGGCCGTGCCGTCGGGGTTCGAACGGGCCCCGACGGTGCCCAGCCCGATCTCCACGTCGTGGCCCGAGGCCGTCTCGATCTTCGCCAGGTGACCCGGCTGGTGGGACAGGACGACCCTGGCCCCCTCCAGCTCGGCCACCAGCTCGCCGGGCCGGGCGACCGCCACCGGCGCACCGGCATCGAGCGGGTCGACCGCCTGCACCACCTCCACCGGCGATGGTCGGGGCGGTGCCGGCGCCGCGCTGCTGGCCGAGAGCGGGACCACGCTCGCCAACACGCCACCGGCCAGGACGACGCCGGTGCGGGTGAGGGTCTTCGTGTTCTTTCGTGATGTTTCGCTGGTAGGGAACATCTGACCGAACGTAGGCAGACGTCCCCGGACGGACAAGGGGATCCGAGCGAAAAGATGTGGCCCTTGGGCCGATTGTCCGAGATGTCAGGCGATGGTGACGGCGCCGTGCTCGGCGCCGGACGCCAGGCGGGCGTACTTGGCCAGCACCCCGCTGGTGTACCGCGGCTCGGGCAGCTTCCACTCCGTGCGCCGCCGGGCCAGCTCCGCCTCGTCGACGAGCAGGTCGATGGTGTGCTCGACCACGTCGATCACGATCCGGTCGCCCTCGGCCACCAGCGCGATGGGGCCGCCGTCGACCGCCTCGGGGGCGACGTGGCCGATGCAGAACCCGTGCGTGCCGCCCGAGAAGCGCCCGTCGGTGACCAGCGCCGCGTCGCCGCCACGCCCCGCGCCCTTCATGGCACCGGTGATGGCCAGCATCTCCCGCATGCCCGGGCCGCCCTTGGGCCCCTCGTAGCGGATCACCACGATGTCGCCGGCCTCGATGCCCCCGCCGAGCACGGCCTCCATGGCGGCGTCCTCGCCGTCGAAGACGCGGGCCCGCCCCTCGAAGCGGAGGTGGTCGATCCCCGCGACCTTGACCACCGCGCCCTGCGGGGCCAGCGAGCCGCGCAGCACCGCGATGCCGCCGACCTCGTGCAGCGGATCCGACAGGGGGTGGATCACCGCGCCGTCCGGCGCGGGCGGATCGAGCTCGGCCAGGTTCTCGGCCACCGTCCGGCCCGTGACCGTCAGGCAGTCGCCGTGGAGCAGCCCGGCCTCGAGCAGGTGCCGCATGACCACCGGCACCCCGCCGATCCGGTCGATGTCGGTCATGTGGTACTGGCCGTGCGGCTTGGTGTCGGCGATGTGGGGCACCCGGGCCGCGACCCGGTTGAAGTCCTCCAGCTCGAGCTCCACCCCGGCCTCGAAGGCGATGGCCAGCAGGTGCAGCACGGCGTTGGTCGAGCCGCCCAGGGCCATGGTCACCGCGATGGCGTTCTCGAACGCCTCCTTGGTCATGATCTGCCGGGGCCGGATCCCGGCCTCGAGCAGGCGCACGACGGCCTGGCCCGCGGCGTAGGCGATGTCGTCCCGGCGGCGGTCGACGGCAGGGGCCGACGCCGAGCCGGGCAGCGACATGCCCAGCGCCTCGGCCACCGACGCCATGGTGTTGGCCGTGAACATCCCGGCGCAGCTGCCCTCGGTCGGGCACGCGTTGCGCTCGATGGCGGTGAGCTCCTCGGCGGTCATCGAACCGGTGGCGTGCGCGCCGACGGCCTCGAAGACCGACACGATGTCGAGCGCCCGGCCGTTGTGGTGACCGGGCAGGATCGACCCGCCGTAGACGAAGACCGACGGCAGGTTGACCCGGGCCGCGGCCATGAGCATCCCGGGCAGCGACTTGTCGCAACCGGCGAAGGTGACCAGCGCGTCGAGGCGCTCGGCGTGCATGACGGCCTCGACCGAGTCGGCGATGATCTCGCGGGACACGAGCGAGGCCCGCATGCCCTCGTGGCCCATCGAGATGCCGTCCGACACGGCGATCGTCGTGAACTCGATGGGGTAGCCGCCGGCGGCCCGCACGCCCTCCTTGGACCGCTTGGCCAGCCGGTCGAGCGGCAGGTTGCAGGGCGTCACCTCGTTCCACGACGACGCCACCGCCACCTGGGGCTTGTCCCAGTCGTCGTCGGTCATCCCGATGGCCCGCAGCATCGCCCGGGCCGGCGCCCGCTCGAAGCCGCGGGTGACCTCGTAGCTGCGGGGCTTGATGGAGACGGGGGTCCCGTCGGTGCTCGCCATGGGCGAAGGCTAGGTCCGAGAGCCCGACCACGAGCAACCGGGCGACACGCCCGAACGACCTCGGCCGGGGGACGGTCAGGGTTCGGGTGTGCGCAGGACGGCGGCGACGCCGGCCAGCTCGGCGTCGACCGCGGCGAGCGAGGTGGGATCCACGGGCGAGCCCTCGGCGATCGCGACCTCGAGGCGCTCGCAGAGCGTGCCCAGTCGCGGCGCACCGAACGTGCGGGCGTTGGACTTGAGCGAGTGGGCCGAGCGGCGGGCCTCGTCGGCGTCGCCGTCCGCCACCGCCGACCGCAGCGCCGAGGCGAGGTGCGCCGCGTCGGACAGGAACGCCTCGACCAGCGCCGGCGCCTCGTCGCCGTAGGTGGCCCGGAACGCGGCCACCACCGCGGCGTCGAGGACCGGGTCGGCCCCCGCCTCGCCGGGCGGACCCCCGGTGGACGGGCCAGACCCTGATGGGCCGACGACCGCACCCGAGCCGGCGGTCGGGCTGCGCTCCAGGGCCGCGGCCAGGGCCGCGGGCGAGACCGGCTTGCTGAGGTAGTCGTCCATCCCGGCGGCCAGGCACTCCTCCCGGTCGCCGGCCAGCGCGTTGGCCGTCATGGCCACGATGCGGGGACCCCCGGGCACGCGGCGCCGGATCTCGCGGGTCGCCTGGCACCCGTCCATGAGCGGCATCTGCACGTCCATGAAGACCACGTCGTAGGGCTGGCGCACCACCGCCTCGACGGCCTCCAGGCCGTTGCCGGCCACGTCGGCGTGGTAGCCGAACTTCGACAGCAGGTGCAGCGAGAGGCGCTGGTTGACCGGGTTGTCCTCGGCCAGCAGCACCCGCAAGGGCCGGCGCTCGGCCATGGTCGGATCGAACTCGCCCGGCGGCGCGGCCGGCGCCGGTCGGTCGGCCATCACCCCCACCAGCGCGTCGTAGAGCTGCGACTGCTTCACCGGCTTGGTCAGCAGGGCCGAGAACTTGCGGGCCCGGGCCTGCTGCTCCTCCCCCGCCGTGCCCATCGAGGTGAGCAGGACCAGCCGGAGGTCCTCGGCCCCGGCGATCCCGTGGATCTCCTCGGCCAGGGTGAAGCCGTCCATCCCTGGCATCTGCCCGTCGAGCAGGCCGAGGTCGAAGCGCTCGCCCGCCGCCACCAGGCCACGGGCCTCGAACGGGTCGGCGCACTCGACCACGTCCATGCCCCACCGCGCGGCGAGCAGGCCCAGGATCCGCCGGTTGGTGGCGTTGTCGTCGACGACCAGCGCCCGCAGGCCGGTGAGGCGGCGGCTCTCGGCCGGTGGGCGGAGGGGCTCGGTCGAGATCCCCACCGGGAGGCGGATCGTGAACACCGAGCCGTGGCCGACCTCCGACTCGACCGAGATCCGCCCGCCCATGACCTCGCACAACCGCTGGGAGATGGCCAGGCCCAGGCCGGTGCCGCCGTGGAGGCGTGTCGTCGAGGCGTCGACCTGGGTGAAGGGCTTGAAGAGGCGGCGGAGCGCGTCGGGCGCGATGCCGTAGCCGGTGTCGCGCACCGCGATCTCCAGGACCGCGCCGCTCGGCTCGGTCACCTCGGCCCGGGCGGTCACCACCACCTCGCCCAGGGGCGTGAACTTCACGGCGTTCGACAGCAGGTTGGCCAGGACCTGGCGCAGGCGACCGGCATCGGCCACCACCACGGCGGGCACCGACGCCTCGACCTCGTAGGCGAGCTCGAGGTCCCGCTCGGCGGCCTGGACCGACACCAGCTCGAGGGCCTCCTCGATGCAGCGACCCACGTCGAGGGGGTGGGGCTCGAGGGTGAGGTGCCCGGCCTCGATCTTGGAGAAGTCGAGGATGTCGTTGATGATCGACAGCAGGTGCTCGCCGCTGCGGCGGATCGTGTCGACGAACTCGCGCTGGGTCGTGTCGAGCTCGGTGTCGGCCAGCAGGCTGGTCATCCCGATCACGGCGTTCATCGGGGTGCGGATCTCGTGGCTCATGTTGGCCAGGAACGCGGCCTTCACCCGCGACGCGTTCTCGGCCTCCTCCTTGGCCGCGCGCAGCTCCTTCTCGTGGTTCTTGCGCTCGGTGATGTCGCCGAGGATCGCCAGGAGGTGCTGCTCCTTGCGGTAGCGGAACGCCGTGCCCCGCAGCTCGACGTCGAAGATGCGCCCGTCGCGGCCCACGGCGTGGGTCTCGCCGTGGTACGAGCCCGTGGCCGCCACGGCGCGACGGAACTCCTCGAAGAAGCCGGGCCCGACCTCGACGCGCTCGACGGGCAGGCCGGTCAGCTCGGCCTCCGAGTAGCCGAGGAGGGTGCGCGCCGCCGGGTTGGCCGCCACGATGGTGCCGGTGCCCTGCACGACGAGCATGGCGTCGGTGCTGGCCTCGAAGACGCTCCGGTACTGCTCCTCCCGCTCCCGCAGCTCGTCCTCGGCCTTCTTGCGGCTGAAGAACCCGGGGATCTCGAACTTGGCCCCGCGGGCGGCCACCTCGGGGACCTCGTCGAGGTAGGCCTGGATGTGGTCCTCGATCCGGTTCGGGTGGCCCATCACGAAGCGGCACACCTCGTCGCCCCGGGCCCGGCACAGGACCTCGGTCGCCACCAGGGTCGTCCCGAAGGACTCCTCGCACCATCCCGACGAGTAGCCCGCGCTCATGATGCAGACCGGGAAGTCGGGTCGCTTGCCGGCCCGGATCCACGAGTCCGACTCGAACGAGTAGGGGTGGTCGTAGAGGAGGTAGAAGTCCTCGCCCGGAGCCGGCCGGCTCTCGGGCGAGATCTCCACGAAGGCCCACCCGGCGTGGGCGAAGTGGATGGGCCCGGCCGACAGCTTCTCGATGGGATCCTCGAGGTGCATGCGCACGTGGAAGTCGCGGGCGTCGGCGGCGCCGAGGGCGTGGCCCACGTCGAACAGGAGGCTGCGGGCCACCCCCAGGGCCTCCCGCTCGCCCTTGTCCTCGTAGAGCCGCATGATCTGGTCGAAGAACTCGACCGACATCGAGTCGGCCCGCAGCTCCAGGTACCGCTGGCCGGCGATCTCGACCCGGGCCCGGGACGGGTCGTAGCGGCGCTGGGCGAAGTAGCGGCCCACGATGTCCTGGGCGCTGCGGAAGAGCGGCTCCATCTCGGCCGGGACCCTCACGGTGTCGAGGACGTCGCCTCCCGCACCCGCGCCGACGGGTCCGCTCACATCCTCGTCGCGCTCCTCGTCACCGCCCATCGCCGCACCTCCCGACGCCCGGCTCCTGCTGTGGCCGGGACGCGGCGACATGCTGGCAGGTCCCTCGCCCGACGTGGGCGCGGGGCGACGACGTGGCCCTCACCGAGGCGGCACGGCCTCCCGAGGACTCGTGCAGTTGCCGGCCCGGGCAGCCGGGGGTCGGACCGGACCTGCCGGCCGGACGCGGGCTCCGCGCAGGCCCACGGGCCGCGCCGGAGGGGGCCTAGAGGCCGGCCCGGGTGCGCAGGAGCGCGGTTACGGCCTTGCCGTCGGCCTGGCCGCTCGTCGCCTTCATGACCTGGCCGACGAAGAAGCCGGTGAGCTTGCCCCGGGCCTTGTCGTCGCCGGTGCGGAAGGACTCCCACTCGGCCGGGTTGGCCGCCAGGACCTCGTCCAGCACCCCCTCCAGGGCTCCCGCGTCCATCGCCTCGAAGCCCCGGGCCCGGGCCACCTCGGCCGGCGGCGCCCCCGTGGCCACCACCTCGGCCAGGACCTGCTTGGCCTGGGTCGCGGTCAGCTCGCCCGAGGTCTCCATGCGGACCAGCTCGGCCAGCAGGGTCGGGTCGAGCGACGCCGCCCCCTCCACGGCCAGGTTGTGCTCGACGTGGGTCAGCACCCGGGACGGGTCCGCACCCCGCTCGACCGCGGCCAGCGCCAGGTGGTCGAGGTCGCGCTCGACCGCGATGGCCACCGCCGGCACCGACGCCGCCACGCCGGCCGCCGCGGCCAGCGCGGCTCGCCGCGCCGAGGGAAGGACCGGCAGCGTGGCGTCGATCCGCTCGATCCACGCCGCGTCGGGCACCAGGGGCACCAGGTCGGGCTCGGGGAAGTAGCGGTAGTCCTCCGCCTCCTCCTTGACCCGCAGCGTGCCGGTCCGCCCCGTCGACTCGTCCCAGTGGCGGGTCTCCTGGCGCACCGCCTCGCCGCCGGTGATGAGGTCGACCTGGCGCTGGGCCTCGTAGTCGATGGCCCGGCCCAGCGACCGCAGCGAGTTGAGGTTCTTGATCTCGCACCGGGTGCCGAGCGGCTCGCCCGGCCGGCGGACCGACACGTTGGCGTCGACCCGCAGCGAGCCCTCCTCCATCTTGGCGTCCGACGCACCCGTGGCCAGCAGCACGGCGCGCAGCTCGGCCACGTAGGCCTTGGCCTCCTCGGCATCGGCCAGGTCGGGCCGGGACACGATCTCCACCAGGGGGACGCCCGAGCGGTTGTAGTCGACCAGGCTGTAGCCGGCGTCGTGGATGCGGCCGCCGCCGCCCACGTGGGTCGACTTGCCGGTGTCCTCCTCGATGTGGGCCCGCTCGATGCCGATCCGCTTGCCCGACGGGAGCTCCAGGGCACCGTCGACGTTGGTCGGCAGGTCGTACTGGCTGACCTGGTAGTCCTTGGGCATGTCCGGGTAGAAGTAATTCTTCCGGGCGAAGACCGACGTGCGCACCTCGCAGCCCAGCGCCCGGCCCAGCCGCATGGCCAGCTCCACCGCCCCGGCGTTGAGCACGGGCAGCGAACCGGGCAGGCCCAGGCACACCGGGCAGGTGTTCACGTTGGGCTCGTCGCCGAACCGGTTCGGGCACCCGCAGAACAGCTTGGTCGCGGTGGCCAGCTCGCAGTGGACCTCCAGGCCCACCACCAGCTCCCAGCCGTCGGGCAGCGTCGACGTGCTCACGGTGCGGCCACCTCCAGGACCCGGGCGGCCCGCAACATGGTCGGCTCCTGGCGGGCCGGGGCCAGGACCTGCACGCCGATCGGCAACCCGTCGTCCCCCGTCCCGAAAGGGACCGAGACCGCCGGGTCGCCGGCCAGGTTCGACGGGATCGTGCACACGTCGTTGAGGTACATGGCCAGCGGGTCGGCCTTGGCCCCGAAGGCGAACGCCGTGGTCGGCGCCGTGGGGGCCAGCAGCACGTCGACCTGCTCGTAGGCGGCGGCGAAGTCCCGCCGGATCAGCGTGCGGACCCGCTGGGCCTTGCCGTAGAAGGCGTCGTAGTAGCCGGCCGACAGGGCGTAGGTGCCCAGCATGATCCGCCGCTTCACCTCGGGCCCGAAGCCCGCGGTGCGGGTCCGGTCGTACATGTCGCCGGTCGTCGGGCCGTCGACCCGCAGGCCGTAGCGGACCCCGTCGTAGCGGGCCAGGTTCGACGACGCCTCGGCCGGGGCGATCAGGTAGTAGGCCGACAGGCCGTAGATCACCGCGGGGACCGACACCTCCTCGACCTTGGCCCCGGCCGCCTCGAGCGCCTCGGCCGCGGCCCGGACCCGGGCCGCCACGTCGGGGGCCACGCCCTCGGCGCCGACCAGCTCGGACAGCAGGCCGACCCGCAGGCCGGCCACGCCCCCGTCGAGCTGGTCGACCAGCGGCGCCGGCGGTTCGGGCAACGACGTGGAGTCGCGCCGGTCGGGCCCGGCCACGACCTCGAGCAGCGTCGCGGCGTCGGCCACGTCGGCCGCGAACGGGCCGACCTGGTCCAGGCTCGAGGCGAAGGCGACCAGCCCGTAGCGGGAGACCGCGCCGTAGGTCGGCTTGATCCCGACCACGCCGCACAGCGCAGCGGGCTGGCGGATCGACCCACCCGTGTCCGAGCCCAGGGCCAGCGGGGCGAAGCCCGCGGCCACCGCCGCCGCGCTGCCGCCCGACGAGCCGCCCGGCACCCGGCCGGTGTCGTGGGGGTTGCGGGTCGGCCCGAAGGCCGAGTTCTCCGTCGAGCTCCCCATGGCGAACTCGTCGAGGTTGGTCTTGCCCACCACCACCGCGCCCGCGGCCCGGACCCGCTCGACCACCGTGGCGTCGTAGGGCGGGCGCCACCCCTCCAGGATCCGCGACGAGCAGGTGGTCGGCACGCCCCGCGTGCACAGGTTGTCCTTCAGCGCGATCGGCACCCCGGCCAGGGGCCCCGGGTCCTCGCCCCGGGCCACCGCGGCGTCGACCTCGTCGGCGGCCCGGCGGGCCTCGTCGGCCAGGACCAGGTTGAAGGCGTGGACCTCGCCCTCGCGGGCCTCCACGACCGCCAGGTGCTCCTCGAGGACCGACCGGGCGCTGCGCTCGCCGGAGCGGACCGCGGCGGCGACGGCGCGCGCCGTCACGGTTCCTCCCCCAGCACCGGGGGCACCCGGAACATGCCGGCCTCGGCCGCGGGCGCCGCGGCCAGGACCTCGGCCCGCACGTCGGCCGGGTCCACCTCGTCGGGGCGCAGGACGTTGCGCAGCTCGTAGGGGTGCGAGGTCGGCTCCACGTCGGCGACGTCGAGCGCCTCGACGTCCGCCGCGTGGCCGAGGACCGCGGCGAGCTGGCCGGTGAAGGTCTCGAGCTCGTCGTCGCTCAGCTCGAGGCGGGCCAGCTTCGCCACGTGCGCGACGTCGTCGCGGGAGATCGAAGCCATAGGCGGGCCATCGTAGAGGGGCCCCGCCCGGGCCCGGGATCCCGGCCCGGGGCGGTCAGGCCGTGGCCACGACCTTCTCGGCGAAGGCCACCGCCGCCGCGACCAGCTCGTCGCGGTCGAAGTCGAGGGTGGCCACGTGGTAGCTGCGCTCGAGCCACAACCGCTCCACCGGACCCGACACCGCGGCGGCGAGCACGTCGCCGTCGCCCGGTGAGATCACGTGGTCCTGCCGGCTGGTGGCCACCAGCACGGGCACGGTGATCGCCGGCAGGCCGGCCCGCAGGCCCTCGGCCGCGTCCAGCAGGCTCAGCAGGGCGCTCGCCGGCATCCGGCCGTAGGAGTGGGTCTCGCCGACCTCGGGATCGGCGATGTCACCGGCGACGCCGTCGATCGTGTCCACCCCCTCCTCGACCAGCTGGCGGATCAGGTCGTCGAGGCCCTCGGGCACCGCCATCGGCGAGTTGACGGCCACCACGCCGGCCAGGTCGGGGTGGGCCGAGGCCAGCGCGCAGGCGAGCGCCCCGCCGACCGACAGGCCCCCGACGACCACCCGGCCGTCCGGGCACCGGGCCCGCAGCCGGGCCAGCCCCGCCTCGGCCTCGGCCCGCCAGTCGTCCCAGGTCGTCAGGGCCAGGTCGTCGGGGTGGGTCCCGTGGCCGGGCAACCGGGGCATCTCCACCACGAAGCCGGCCGCGGCGAGGGCCTCGGCCAGCGGCCGGACCGACAGCGGGTTGCCGGTGAAGCCGTGCAGCACGAGGAAGCCGTGGGGACCACCTGCGGGCGACGACCAAGCCTCGCAACCGGGGAGCACGGGGTGGGCGTCGTCGGCGGGCGTGCGGGTCATGGGCGGAAGCTACCGCCGGACCGCACCCGCCGACCGTCGGCCCCCGGGCGCGGCCGGGCCGTGGGCTACCTTGCCGGCGGCGCCCCGAGCGCCGGAGACCGACCCGGGCGCGACCGACACCAGGGAGGAGCCGCATGGCCTTCAAGTTCCTGTCCGACGAGTGGGTGGCCGCGGTGCGCGAGGTCCGCGAGGAGTACCGGGGGCGGACCGACCCGCCGGCCCACCAGCTCCGCATGAACCAGGTCGTGACCGACGTCCCGTTCGGCGAGGGCACGATCGACGCCCACATGGACACCTCCGGGGGGACCGTCGAGCTCGACCTGGGCCACCTCGAGGACCCCGACGTCACCGTCACCCTCGACTACGACACGGCCAAGGCGATCATCGTCGACGGCAACCCCCAGGCCGGGATGCAGGCGTTCATGGCCGGCAAGATCAAGGTCCAGGGCGACATGAGCAAGCTCATGGTGGCCATGCAGAGCGGGACGCCCGACCCCCTCCAGGCCGAGGCCGCCCAGCGCATCCGCGACCTGACCGAGTAGCCGCCCCAGGCCGTCGGCGCCCAGCCGGACGCGCACCCGGCCGGTTGGGGCGGCGGCCTCATCGTGGTGGCTGGGGATCACCACGTCCGGCGCACCGCCCCAACCGGCCGGGCACCGCCGAAGGGTACTCCCGGCCCCGCGACCCGTGACCGCGGGTGGGCCCGGCCGGGGGGCTCAGATCTCGGCCAGGTGCTGGGCCAGCCCCGCCACCGTCCAGCGGCCCGGCTCCTCGATGGACGGGCCCATCGACCAGGGCTGGAGGGCCCGCACCACGCCGCCCTGCACGAAGTAGGTGCGCCCGGTGATCGTGCACGCCTCCGAGGCCAGGTAGGCCGCCACCGGCGACACGTTGGCCGGGTCCCACGGGTCGAAGCCCTCCCGCGGCGGGGCGACCACGTCGCTCAGGCCCGGCGCCGAGTCGGTCAGCCGGGTCCGGGCCGACGGGACCAGGCAGTTCGACCGCACGCCGTAGCGGCCCAGCTCCTGGGCGCAGATCATCGAGAACGCGGCCACGCCGGCCTTGGCCGTGCCGTAGTTGCTCTGGCCCGGGTTGCCGATCAGGCCCGACGTCGACGACGTGTGGAGCAGCGCGGCCCGCACCGGCTCGCCGGCCCGGTGCCGCTCCCGCCAGTGGGCCGCGGCCCACCGCGTCGGCACGAAGTGGCCCTTGAGGTGCACGGCGACCACCTCGTCCCACTCGTGCTCGTCCATGTGGACCAACGCCCGGTCGTGCAGGAAGCCGGCGTTGTTGACCAGCGCGTCGAGCCGGCCGAACGCGGCCACGGCCCCGTCGACGACCGCCCGGCCCCCGTCCCAGGTGGCCACGTCGCCCTGCACGGCCACCGCCCGGCCGCCCGCGGCGGCGATCTCGGCCACGACCTCGTCGGCCTCGGTCCCCAGGTCGTTGACCACGACCCGCGCCCCCTCGGAGGCGAAGAACAGGGCGTGGGCGCGACCGATGCCCCGCCCGGCCCCGGTGATGGCGACGACCCGATCGGCCAGCCACCCGCCGGCCGGCCGCTCGACGCTCACCCCCGCGCCCTTCGTCCACCTGCGGACATCGGGGAAATCTGTCGTCGGGGGGACCCGGCGGTCAAGTCGGCCCGGCGCGGCACGCGCCCACCGCGGCCACCCCTCAGAGCAGGTAGATGTTGACCTTGGTGCCCCGCCGGACGGTCGACCCCGCCTCCGGGCTGGTCTGGAACGGCTGGCCCTTGGCCGGGCCGAACAGGTCCCCGACGGTCAGGCCGGCCCCCTCGAGCGTGGCCACCGCCTGGTCCAACGACCGGCCCGCGACCGACGGGACCTTCACCACGTCGGGCCCCTTGGACACCAGCACCTGCACGGTCGCGTCACGGGCGACCTGCTCGCCGGCGGCGGGACGGGTGCCGATGACGGTCCCGGCCTTGACCGTGTCGCTGAACTGGTCGACCCGCTGGGGCACCAGCCGCAGCGCCTCGAGGGCCTGGGCCGCGGCCTCGGGCGTCCCGCCGGCCAGGCCGCCCGGGACGGTGCGGGCCACCGGACCGGTCGACACCGCGTAGCTGACCGCGGTCTGCTTGGGCATCTCGGGGGCCAGGCCCTCCTGGACCGAGATGACCCGCCCGGCCTCGACGTCCTCGCTGGCCTCCTCGGAGGGCTGGGGGACGAAGCCGGCCTCGGTCAGCGCCGCGGCGGCCTCCTCGGCGGTCCGGCCGACCAGGTCGGTGGGCACGGCGGCCAGCGTCCAGCCCTCGGACACCACGATCTCGAACGTCCCGCCCTCGCGCAGGTCCTCGCCCCGGGCCGGGTTCGTGGACAGGACCTGGCCGGCCACGGTCTCGTCCTGCCGGGTCCGGGTCACCTCGATCTTCCAGCCGAACCCCTGGATCAGGCCCTGGGCCTGGTCCAGGTCGAGGGACACCAGGTTGGGCACCTCGTGCTCGGGCGGGCGGGTCACCTTCCAGCCCCACGCCGCCCCGGTGCCCAGGCCGGCGGCCAGCACCACGGTGGCCAGCACCACCGGCCACCGGCGCCGCCGGCGCGGGGCGTCGGCAGCCGGGGCGTCGGCCCACGGGTCGGCCACGACCAGATCGCCGTCGTCCGCGGCGTCGGGGCCGACGGTGCCCCCGGGCACGGGCGGTGCCTCGGGGCCGGGGCCCAGGGTGGTGCGGTCGCGCAGGTCGATCCCCCCGTCGAGGGGACCACCGGGCATCGTGCCGGCCAGCGGCAGCGGCTCGGGCCGGTCCATCGTCCCCGCCGCGGCCATCAGCGCCGCGGCCATCCCCCGGGCGTCGACCCGCCGGGCGGGGTCGGACCGGCCGGCCCGCTCCAGGGCCGGGCGCAACCCGCCCAGGGCCTCGGGCACCTCGACGTCGTGGCCGACGCGGGCCATCAACGTGCCGATCGTGGTGTCGGCGGCGAAGGGGACCGAGCCGGTGACGGCCTCGATCAGGACCAGGCCCAGCGCGTAGACGTCGGCCCGGCCGTCGACAGCCTCGCCCCGGGCCTGCTCGGGCGACGCGTAGCGGGCCGTGCCCAGCACCGCGCCCTGCGGCTCGGTCCAGGCCGCCTCGGCCAGCGCCCGGGCCAGGCCGAAGTCGGCCACGCGCAACCGGCCGTCGTCGCCGAAGAGCAGGTTGGCCGGCTTGACGTCCCGGTGGACGAAGCCCCGCCGGTGGGCGGCGTCGAGGGCCCGGGTGGCCTCCAGGCCGACCAGCAGGGCCTGGGCCGGGGTCAGGCGCACGCCCCGGTCGAGGATGGCCCGCAGGCTCCCGCCG
>JBFWTJ010000084.1:0-13604 GCA_050247895.1 Acidimicrobiia bacterium | reverse complement strand
CGGTCGGTTCGAGAGGGCCCGGCCGACCAGCCGGGCCCGCGCCCGCATCCACAGCGCCGCCATCCCCCGTGGCTCCACGACGAGGAACACGAGGATGAGGACGCCGAACAAGATCCCGGTCAGCTCACCGGTGGTGAGCCAGCCGCGCTCGACCGGGATGCCCAGCAGGGGGGCGTCCGGGCCGTTGTCGGCGATGAAGCGCTGGCCGTAGACCACGACCAGCGCGCCGAGGATCGACCCGTGGACCGTGCCCATGCCCCCCACGATGATCACGGCGACGAAGGTGATCGACACCAGCAGGCCCCGCTGGCCCGACAGCTCCTGGTGGTCGAGCGCGCCGATGGTCCAGGCGTAGACGACGCCCCCGGCGGCGGCCAGAGCCCCGGCGACGGCGAAGGCCCCGACCTTGGTCCGGGCCGGGTCGACGCCCATCACCTCGGCGGCCAGGTCCCGGTCGCGCACGGCCTGCATGGCCCGGCCGGGACGGGACCGCACGATGTTGCGGGCGGCCAGCGCGGCGAGCGCCACCATGGCCCACGACAGCCAGAACAGGGACTGCTGGCGGGTGTACGGCGCGCTGCCCAGGTCGAGCCCGCGGCCGAAGTCGAGCGGGCCGAGGGCGATGGGGGCGTCGCGGGTCGGGGCCGTGCCGCGGACCGGCCGGGTCAGGCTCTCCCAGTTGCGGAGCACGTACTCGGACACGAAGAGCAGCCCGATGGTGACCACGGCCAGGTAGTTGCCCCGCAGCCGCAGCGCGAACGGGCCGACCACCGCGCCCAGGAGCAGGCCGAGCAAGACGGCGGCGGCCAGGTAGGCCGGGAACGGCCACTGCCGCTGGTGGCCGAGCGCGGCCGTGCAGTAGGCGCCGACGGCGAAGAACGTGGCGTGCCCCAGGCTGACCTGGCCGGTGAAGCCGGTGAGCAGGTTGAGCCCGATGGCCCCCAGCGCGTAGGCCGCGACCAGGACCAGCACGCCCAGGGTGCGGTCGGGGTAGCCGTGGGGCACGTAGAGGAACAGGGCCAGCAGGACCGCCGCGGCCGCCTTGCGCCACGGGCCCCGCAGCAGGGAGAGCTCGGCGTCGAGGTGGGTGGCGGCCACCTCAGGCCCTCCGCACGTCGGGCCGCCCGAACAGCCCGTAGGGCCGGACCAGCAGGATCAGGACCATGACCAGGTAGGGCGAGACCCGCTCGAAGCCGGTCCCCAGCCAGGACAGGTGCTCGGGGACCACCAGCGCGGTGAGCTGCTGGACCAGCCCGATGACCACGCCACCCACCACCGCGCCCCCGGGGGACTGGAGGCCCCCGAGGATCATGGCCGGGAACGCGGCCAGCGCCACCGACCCCAGGCCCGGGCCGAGCGATCCGGCACCCGAGGCGAGCATGATCCCGGCCAGCGCGCCGAGGGCGCCGGCCGCGGCCCAGGCGGCCCGGTAGACCTGGCGGGACGAGATGCCGACCGACAGGGCCGCCTCCTGGTCCGACGCGGTGGCCCGCATGGCCAGGCCGAGCTTCGTGTAGCGGAAGAAGGCGAAGAAGGCGGCCACGACCGCGGCCACCACGCCGATGGTCCAGATGTCGGCCACGGCCAGGTTCACCTCGCCGGCGTCGACGGTGCGGGTCCCCCACGGGTCGGGCAGGTCGCGCTCGGACGGGCCCCACACCGCCGAGGCCACGTTGTCGAGCACGAAGAGGACCCCGATCGTGGCCATGATCAGCGCGAAGGGCTGCTCTCCGACCAGCCGGCGCAGGGCCACGGCCTCGACCACCACGCCGACCAGGGCGCCCCCGGCCATGGCCACCGGGATCGACAGGTAGAAGTCCCACCCCCAGGTGCCGGCCAGCTGCCAGGACAGGAAGCCCCCGACGACGACCAGGCCGCCCTGGGCGAAGTTGATGACCCCGGTGGCCTTGAACACCACGACGAAGCCCAGGGCGACCAGCGCGTACTTCGCGCCGACGGCCAGGCCCGAGAACACCGTCTCGATCCAGGCGTCGCCCGAGATGGCGGCCAGCACGCTCACGGCTCCCCCGCCGGTGCCGCCGTCCCGACCCCCAGGTAGGCCTCGACCACCCGGGGATCGGCCTGCACCTCGGCCGGCGTGCCGGTGGCGATGGCCACGCCGAAGTCCAGGACCATGACCCGGTCGGCCAGGTCCATCACCAGCTGCATGTCGTGCTCGACGAGCACCATGGCCAGCCCGAGCCGCTCGCGGACCTCGAGGACGGCCGCGGCCATGTCCTCGGTCTCGGCCAGGTTCATGCCCGCCACCGGCTCGTCGAGCAGCAGCAGCTTGGGCTCCATGGCCAGGGCCCGGCCGAGCTCGACCCGCTTGCGGACCCCGTAGGGCAGCAGGCCGACGGGGCGGTGCCGGTGCGGTCCCAGGTCGAGCAGGTCGACCACGGCCTCGACCGCCTCCCGGTGGGCGACCTCCTCCCGCCGGGCGGGGCCCCACCAGAGGGCGCCGGCCAGCAGGCCGGTCCGCATGAGGTGGTGACGGCCGAGCAGCAGGTTGTCGACGACGTCCAGGTCGCCGAACAGGCCCAGGTCCTGGAACGTGCGGCCGACGCCGAGCGCCGCGGTGCGGCTGGCCCTGCGGCCGACCAGCTCCACCCCGTCGAGCAGGATCGAGCCCCGCTCGGGCCGGTGGACGGCGGACACGCAGTTGAAGATCGAGGTCTTGCCCGCGCCGTTGGGCCCGATGACGGCGAACAGCTCGCCACGGCCGACCTCGAAGGACACCTCGTGCAGGGCGGTCACGCCCCCGAAGCGCAGCGTGAGGTCGCGCACGACCAGGATCGGGTCGCTCACCGGTCCCCACCTCCGGGGCGGGCGGCCCGCGCGGCCCGGGCGTCGCGGAACGAGCGCCGGCCGGCCGTGCCGATGCCGAGGTAGTGGTCGCGGATCTCGTCGTCGGCCAGCAGCTCGGCGGCCGGGCCGTGGCGCACGACCTCCCCGTGCTCGAGCACCGAGGCGGTGTGGGCGATCGACAGGGCCATGGCCGCGTTCTGCTCGACGAGCAGCACGCTGGTCCCGTGGCCGTTGACGGCGACCACCACGTCGCGGATCTGCTCCACGACCCGGGGCGCCAGGCCGAGCGACGGCTCGTCGAGGACCAGGAGGCGGGGCGCGGCCATCAGGGCCCGGCCGATGGCCACCATCTGCTGCTCGCCGCCGCTGAGGTAGCCCGCGGCCTGGTCGCGGCGCTCGGCCAGGCGGGGGAACAGCGCCATGACCCGGTCGTGGTCGGCCCGGACCGCGGCCTTGTCCCGCCGCGTGTGGGCGCCGGCCCGCAGGTTCTCCTCGACGGTGAGCTCGGCGAAGACCCGGCGGCCCTCCATGACCTGGGCCAGGCCGGCCCGGACGCGTGCCGCGGCCGGCCGGTTGGTCACCACCCGTCCCCCCAGGGCGACCGAGCCGGCGGTGACGCGGCCCCGGTGCAGCCCGAGCAGCCCGGCCACGGCCCGCAGCAGGGTCGTCTTGCCCGCGCCGTTGGCGCCGAGCAGCGCCGTGATCCGCCCCTGCTCGACGGTGAGGTCGACGCCCCGCAGGACCCGCACGACGTCGTCGTAGACGACCTCGAGGCCCTGGACCCGGAGCGCCGGCTCGACCGGCGCGGCAGCGGTTGCGGTCAACCGACCCCCTGTGTGCTGGACCGTCGGTCGCCAGTCTGGCCCAACGGTCGGGCGCGATGGCGGTCACGGGCGCCGCGACCGGTAGGTTGGTCGGGCGCCGGCACCGCCGGTGGGCCCCCTGGAGCTGCCGCTCGCAGGCAGCCACCCCCCCCAATCCAGTTCGGAGCCCCCCCGTGCCCACCTTCGCCGACCTCGGCGTGCCCACCGCCCTGTCCACGCGCCTCGAGGCCCTCGGCATCGCCGAGCCGTTCCCCGTGCAGGCCGCCGTCGTGCCCGACGCCCTGGCCGGGCGCGACGTGTGCGCCGAGGCGCCCACCGGCTCGGGCAAGACCCTGGCCTTCGGGATCCCCGTGGTGGCCCGCGTCGGTCGGGCCCGGGCCCGCCGGCCCCGCGCCCTGGTCCTGGTGCCCACCCGTGAGCTGGCCGCCCAGGTGGCCGACCAGCTGGCCGAGCTGACCAAGGGCAGCGGTCGCACGGTGGTCGCCATCTACGGCGGCGCGTCGATGCAGCGCCAGGTCACACGGCTGGCCGGCGGCGCGGAGATCGCCGTGGCCACCCCCGGTCGGCTCGAGGACCTGGTCCGCCAGGGCACGGCGGTCCTCGACGAGGTCGACCTGGTGGTCGTGGACGAGGCCGACCGCATGGCCGACATGGGCTTCCTGCCCGTCGTGCGCCGGCTCCTCGACCAGGTCCGGTCCGACCGCCAGACCCTGCTCCTGTCGGCGACCCTGGGCGGCGAGGTCGACGCGCTGTCGCGGGCGTACCAGCTCGACCCGGTCCGACGCCGGGCCGAGGCCGTGGAGGCCCAGGGCCCGGTGGCCCACCACTTCTGGTCGGTCGACGCGGCCGATCGGATCCGGACCGCGACCGAGATCGTGCGCCGGGAGTGGCCGGCGATCGTGTTCTGCCGGACCAAGCACGGCGCGGACCGGGTGGCCCGGGCCATGAACCGGGCCGGTGTGACCGCCGAGGCGATCCACGGCGACCGGTCGCAGGGCCAGCGTGAGCGGGCCCTGGGCCGCTTCACCTCGGGCGAGGCCGACGTGCTGGTGGCCACCGACGTGGCCGCCCGGGGCATCCACGTCGACGGCGTGGCCTGCGTGGTCCAGCTCGACCCGCCGTCGACCGACAAGGACTACGTGCACCGGGCCGGGCGCACCGGCCGGGCCGGCGCGGCGGGCACCGTCGTGACGCTGGTGACGCCCGAGAAGGCCGCCGACGTCCGCAAGATGCAACGCACCCTGGGCCTCGACGTGGGGTTCGAGCCCGTGCCCACCGGCTCGATCGGCACGGCGCCCTCGGCGACGACGCCCGCGTCGGGTGCACCCGCGGTGGCCTCACCGGGCCGGGCGGACCGGGCCGGTCGCCCCGACACGGATCGCCGCCGCTCCGGCGAGGGCCGCAGCGCCGACCGCTCCCGCGGCCAGCAACCCGGACCCGACGGGCGCGGCCGGACCCGATCCGGCACCGCGAGGTCCGAGACCCGGGGCGGGAGCCGGGCCGGCACGGCGAGGTCCGAGACCCGGGGCGGGAGCCGGGCCGGTGCGGCCGGATCGGAGAGCCGCGGCCGGGCCGGTGCGGGGAGGTCCGAGGCCGGCGGCCGGAACCGGTCGAGCACGACGGGCTCGGAGGCCCGTGGCCGGACCTGGACCGGGACGGCGCGGTCGGACGCCCGTGGCCGCGACGCCGCCGGCACCCCCGCCGACCGGGCCCCGCGCCGCAGCGCCCGGGGCCGGACCACCGGCACCGGGGCGAGCGATCGCCAGGACGCCCGCTCGGGCCGCCCGACCGGCGCCGGCGGGGGGACGTCACGCCGCGACCAGGCCGGGTCCCGCGGCCAGCAGCCCGGACGGCGCTCCTCCGCCACGACCCGCACCCGCCGCCGACCGGCCTGACCCGCCGCGGCGGACCTGATGGTCAGTGGCACCTGCACGGGCGAGGTTTGGCGAAGTTTGGCGGATGGATCAACTGCAAGGGTTTCGCCAAACTTCGGGATTGCACGCATGTACTTCCACCTACCCGTAGCCCGACATCGCTGTCGGGCCGGTGGGCTCAGCGGGGGCGGGGCAGGAGGGCCCTGACGTCGTCGATGGTGTCGGCCTCGGCGGGGGTCTTGTCGGGCCGGTAGGCCCGGACCCGGGCGAAGCGCAGCGCCACGCCGCCGTGGTACCGGGTCGAGGCCTGGACGCCGTCGAGCGCCACCTCCACCACCAGCTCGGGCCGGACGTGCACGACGATGCCGTCACGGCCCACCTCCCGATCGAGGAAGGCCGCGGTCTGCCGGGCGAGCACCTCGTCGGTCAGGCCCTTGAAGGTCTTGCCCACCATGACGAACCCGCCGGCCGGGTCCCGGGCGCCGAGGTGCAGGTTGGACAGCCAGCCCCGCCGGCGGCCGTGGCCCCACTCGGCGGCCAGCACGACCAGGTCCAGGGTGCGGACCGGCTTGACCTTGCGCCAGGAGCCGCCCCGGCGACCGGCCTCGTAGGGCGCGTCGAGGGCCTTGACCATCACGCCCTCGTGGCCCCCGGCCAGGGCACCGTCGAGGAAGGCCTGGGCCTCCGCCGCGTCGGCGGTCACCGTGGCCGGCACGGCCCGGGGCCCGACCAGGCCCTCGAGCAGCGCCCGGCGGGCCGACAGCGGCTCGTCGAGGACGTCGGTCCCGTCGAGGTGCAGGACGTCGAAGAACGCCACGGCCAGCTTCTCCCCTGCCCCGGCCGCGTCCTGGCGCCCGAAGGCCGACATCGTGTCCTGGAAGGCGTGGGGCCGGGCCTCGTCGTCGAGGCCGACCACCTCGCCGTCGAGGACCGCGGCCGAGCCGGGGAGGGCCCGGGCCAGGGAGACGATCCCGGGGAGCCGGTCGGTGACCTCGTTGAGGTTGCGGGTGAACACGGCCACGTCCCGGCCCGAGCGGTGGACCTGGACGCGGGCGCCGTCGAGCTTCCACTCGACCGACGCCGGGCCGGTCCGGTCCAGGGCGTCGGCGACGTCGGTCGCCGTCGCGGCGAGCATGGGCAGGACCGGGCGCCCGACGGTCAGCCCGACGGCCTCGAGCCCCGCGGCGCCCCCGGTCCGGGCCAGCGCCGCGGTCGCGCCCAGGTCGCCCGAGAGCATCGCCGCCCGACGGACCAGGGCCAGGGGCACGCCGGCGGCACGGGCCACGGCGTCGGCCATGAGCCCGGCCAGGGCACCCTGGCGGATCTCGCCCAGCAGGAGGCGGCGCAGGAAGTCGCCCTCGGCCGCGGTGGCCCGGCCGAACAGGTCCTGGAGCACCGCCCGGCGCGCCCCGACCGAGCCGGCGCCGGTCGTGGCGGCCAGGCGGTCCAGGGCGGTGTCGACCTCGGCGACGGTCACGGCGGGCACGGGGGCGGGTGCCACGTCGAGGTCGCGGACCTGGGCCCAGCCCACGCCGATGCGGCCCTGCCGGGCCTCGCCGACGAGGAACCCGACGGCCACCGCGACCTGTTCCGGCTCCACCCGGGCCAGCAGGTCGGCCAGCGCCGCCACCTTCGCCGTGCGCGACCGCGTCGCGCCGACCGCGGCGGACGTGGCGACGATCTCGGCCAGCAGCACCCCTCCATCCTGCCCGCGCCCGCCCCGGCACGGCTCGGGCGCCTCGGACCGGGCAGGATCTCCCCGTGGAGGTGGTCAGGTTCCGTGCGGTGGTCTCGGGCCGGGTCCAGGGCGTCTGGTACCGCGACTCGTGCCGGCGGGCCGCGCTCGACGCCGGGGTGGCCGGCTGGGTGCGCAACCGGTCCGACGGGCGGGTCGAGCTGGTCGCCGAGGGCGCGCCGCCCGCGGTCGAGGCCCTGCTCGCCTGGTGCCGCCAGGGCCCGCCGCGGGCCGAGGTGACCGACGTGCAGCTCAGCCCGGAGCCGCCCGAGGGCCTGGCCGGCTTCGCGATCCGCTGAGCGCCTCCAGCCGGTCCAACTCGCCCGGGGCGAAGCCGGCCCGCAGCCGGTCGGCTCGGTTGAACGGCGGCGCGACGGTCACGCCCTCGCGGTCCAGCAGGGTGGCGAACTCACCTTCGGGTTCCAGGCCGCGCTCGGCGCAGCAGTGCCGGAACCAGCGGTCGCCCACCGCCACGTGGCCGACCTCGTCGCGCAGGACCACCCGCAGGACCTCGGCCGTGGCCGGGTCCCCGGCGGCGGCGAAGCGCTCGATCATGGCCGGGCTGACGTCGAGGCCCCGGGCCTCGAGCACGCGGGGCACCAGCGCCATGCGGCGCAGCACGTCGTCGGCGGTGCGGACCGCGGCCGTCCACAGCCCGTCGTGAGCCGGCAGGTCGCCGTACTCGGCGCCGTGGTCCCGCAGCCGGCCACGCAGCAGGCGGAAGTGGGTGGCCTCCTCGGCGGCCACGCCCAGCCAGTCCCGGTAGTAGGCGTCGGGCATCCCGCCGAAGCGGTGGGCCGCGTCCAGGGCGAGGTTCACCGCGTTGGCCTCGATGTGGGCCACGGCGTGGATGGCCGCGACCCGGCCGGCGGGGGTGGTCAGCCGTCGGGACCGCAGGGCGCGGGGTTCGACCAGGGTGGGACGGTCGGGCCGGCCCGGGGTCCGCACGTCGACCGGCTCGACGTCGTCGCCCGATCCCGAGGCCAGCCGGCCGGCCTCCCACAGGGCCAGGGCCTCCTCGACGAGCGCGGCCTTGGCGTCCAGGTCGGGCTCGGCCAGCGCCCGCCCGGTCAGGGAGCGGACCGAGGCCGGTCGGGATCGGGCGGACCGGGGCCGAGAGCTCCCGGGCACCGGCGCCGACGATCCGTCGGCAGGTCGGCCCGAGCCGGGACGGGGGCTCACCACCTCGTACCCCGCCCGGTTCGAGTCCTTCGCCCTGCCCGGGCGCCCGGGACCCGCACGATCAGCCCGGCGTGCGGGCCGCCCGCTCGGCGGCGAGGTCGACGTAGGCGTCGAGGGCCGAGGGGTCGCTCAGCGCGCCCCGGCTGGCGGCGCGGTCGGGGTCGGTCCCGGTGAGGATCCGCTTGACGGGCACCTCGAGCTTCTTGCCCGACAGCGTCCGGGGCACGGCCCGCACGCCGGCGACCTCGTCGGGGACGTGGCGTGGCGACAGCTCGGTGCGCAGCGCGCGGCGGATCCGCCCGACCAGCTCGTCGTCGAGGTCGACCCCGGGCGCCGGGACGACGAACAGGAGGAGCTCGCCGGGCCCGCCGGCGGGGTCCTCCAGGTGCACGACCAGGCTGTCGGCCACCTCGTCGAGCGCCTCGACGACCGAGTAGAGCTCGGCCGTGCCGACCCGGATGCCACCCCGGTTGAGCGTGGCGTCGGACCGGCCGGAGATGACGCACGAGCCCCGCTCGGTCACCGTGATCCAGTCGCCGTGGTGCCAGACGCCGGGGAACTCGGCGAAGTAGGCGTCGTGGTAGCGGGAGCCGTCGTCGTCGCCCCACAGCCCGACCGGCATGGACGGCATCGGCTGGGTGATGACCAGCTCGCCCTGCTCGCCGACCAGGGGGTTCCCCTCGGGATCGAAGGCGGTCACCGCGGCCCCCAGCGCCCGGCAGCTGATCTCGCCCTCCCACACCGGCACCAGCGGCGCGCCGCCGACGAAGGCCGAGCACACGTCGGTGCCTCCCGACACCGACCACAGGGGCAGGTCGGGTGCGACGTGCTCGTAGACCCAGCGGAAGCCCTCGGGGGGCAGCGGTGCACCGGTCGAGCCGACGGCCCGCAGGGCGGACAGGTCGACCAGCTCGGCCGGCTCGATCCCGGCCTTGCGGCAGGCGAGCAGGAAGGGTGCCGAGGTGCCGAAGAACGTCGTGCCGGTCTCGGCCACCATCTGCCACAGGGCGCCCAGGTCGGGCCAGCCCGGGTCGCCGTCGAACAGCACGAGGGTGGCGCCGACGGCCAGGCCCGACACCAGGTAGTTCCACATCATCCAGCCGGTGGTGGTGAACCAGCAGAAGCGGTCGCCGGGACCGAGGTCGTGGTGCAGGGCCAGGGCCTTGAGGTGCTCGAGCAGGATCCCGCCGTGGCCGTGCACGATGGGCTTGGGCAGCCCGGTGGTGCCCGAGGAGAACAGCACGTAGAGCGGGTGGTCGAAGGGCACGGGCTCGAACTCGAGGGGACCGGGCTCGGCCAGCAGCTCGTCCCACCGCAGGGCCCCGGGGACCCGGGCCGGGTCGGGGTCCAGGTAGGGCAGCACGACGGTGGCGGCCAGGCCGGGCAGGGACCGGCGGATCTCGGCCACGTCGGCCGCCTTGTCGACGGCCTTGTCGCCGTAGCGGTAGCCGTCGACCGCGAGCAGGACGCGGGGCTCGATCTGGGACCAGCGGTCGACCACGCTGCGGGTGCCGAACTCCGGGGCGCAGGACGACCAGATCGCCCCGAGGCTGGCCGTGGCCAGGAAGGCGACGACGGTCTCGGGGATGTTGGGCAGGAACGCCACGACCCGGTCGCCCGGCCCGACCCCGAGGCGGACCAGGCCGGCCCGGGCCCGGGCCACCTGGTCCCGCAGCTCGGCCCAGGTCAGCTCGACCGGGCCGCGGCTCTGCGACCGGGCCACCAGGGCGGTGCCCTCGTCGGGCCCGTCGCGCAGGGCGTGGGCGGCGTAGGACAGGGTGGCGCCGGGGAACCACGACCGGGGCTCCATGGCCCGTGCGCCCAGGACCTGGTCGGGCGGCGTCGGCCCGCCGACCTCGAAGTGCTCCCAGATCGAGCCCCAGAAGCCCTCGACGTCCTCGACCGACCAGGCCCAGAGGTCGTCGTAGCCCTCGAAGGACAGGCCGCGGGACGCGGCGAGCCCGTCCATGTAGCGGCCCAGCCGGGTGAGGGAGCGGGCGTCGTCGCGCGGCTGCCACAGGACGGGCGGGGTGACGTGGTCCACGTGCCGATCCTGGCAGCGGGGACGGCCCGGCGCCCAGCTCGCTTTCGGTTCCGACCCCCCGGCGGGGCATCATGCCTGCGATGGGCAGTGCGAGCGGGGCGGCGTTCGCCCGGGAGTTCCGGGTGGGCGTGCGCGAATCCGCGGCGATGCTCATCGCGGTCATCCCCTTCGGCCTGGTCGCGGGGGCCTCACCGGTCGCCGGGGGCCTGGGCGGTGGCGTGGCCCTGGGCATGTCGGCGTTCGTGTTCGCCGGCGCCTCGCAGCTGGGTGCCATCGAGGTGCTCACCGCGGGCGGGAGCGCGGTGGTGGCCGCGCTCGCCGCGGTCACCATCAACCTGCGCATGCTGCTCTACTCGGCGTCGATCGCGCCGTACCTGGCCCGTGAGCCGCTCCGGCGTCGGATCCTGGTCGGCTACGGCCTGATCGACCAGGGCTACGTGCTGTCGATGCAGCGCTGGGGCGACGGCACCCGGGACGACCCGCGGCTGCGCTTCCCGTACTACATGGGCGGCGCGGCGCTGATGTGGGTCGCCTGGCAGGTCTCGACGCTGGCCGGCGTGCTGGTCGGGCCCGTGGTGCCCGAGGACATCCCGCTCGACTTCGCCGCGCCCCTGGTGTTCCTGGTCATGCTGGTCCCCGCCCTGACCGGCCGTCCCGCGGTGGTGGCCGCGGCCGTGGGCGCGACGGCCGCCCTGGTGGTGGCCGAGGCGGGCTCGGCCAACCTGGCCGTGCTGGCCGGCGCGGTGGCGGGCATCCTGGCCGGCACGCTGGCCGAGCGGGCCCAGGACGGCCCGGCGCGACCCCAGCCGCCGCCCGAGCCGCCGCCCCCCGGGGAGGCGGCGCCGTGAGCCGGGCGTGGGCGGCGGTGCTGCTCTCGGGCCTGGGCACCTTCGGGATGCGGGCGTCGTTCCTCACGATCGCCCACCGCATGGTGCAGATCCCCCCGCTGGCCCAGCGGATGCTGCGCCAGATCCCGCCCGCGGCCATGGCGTCGCTGACGGTGCCGGCCATCCTGCGCCACGACGGCCACCTGGACCTGCTCGACGCGCGGGTGGGGATCGGGCTGCTCGCCGCCGCGGTGGCGTGGCGGACCAGGAGCACCGGGCTGACCCTGCTGGTCGGCCTGGGTGGCCTGACCCTGGTCAACCTGGCCTGACCGGGCCACCGCGGCGGCGCCGGCGCTAGCGGGGGAGGCGGGCCACCTCCTCGATGCACCGCCGGATCTCGGAGGCCTTGAAGCGGCGGTGGCCGCCCAGGGTGCGGATGGCGGTGATCTTGCCCGAGCGGGCCCAGCGGGTGACGGTCTTGGGGTTGACGCGGAAGAGGGCCGCGACCTCGCTCGGGGTGAGCAGGGCCTCGGGCATGTCGGTGTCGTGCATGTTCGGGGACGCCTCGTCGTTGGGTGGGGGTGGCTCCGCCACGGGTGCCCGGGCCCGCGACGTCGCCCCGGGTCTGCGGGGTTGGTTGCAGAACGTAACGTAAATGTCGGGACGAGGTCGACGATCTCTTCAGATCAGTGCCACGAACTGCGTAGAAGGTCCGGTTTCCGGACCCGACGCGACCGGTCCCGGCCACGGTACGGTCCGCCCCATGGCCGACCCGCTCTCGCTGATGGTGTCCCGGGGCTTCGAGCAGGTCACCTTCCTGCACGACGCGCCCACCGGGTTGCGGGCCATCGTCGCCATCCACTCGACGGTGCTGGGACCCAGCCTGGGCGGGACCCGCTTCCACCCCTACGCCTCCGAGGCCGACGCGCTGGTCGACGTGTGCCGCCTGGCCGAGGGGATGACCTACAAGCACGCCGTGGCCGGCCTCGACCAGGGCGGCGGCAAGGCCGTCATCCTGGGCGACCCCCGCCGGATCCGGACCGAGGCCCTGCTCCGGGCCTACGGGCGCTTCGTGGAGGGCCTGGCCGGCCGGTACGTGACCGCCGAGGACGTCGGCACCAGCCAGGCCGACATGGACCTCATCCGCCGCGAGACGCGCCACGTGACCGGCGTGTCCGAGTCGCTGGGCGGCTCGGGCGACCCTTCGCCGGCCACCGCCTGGGGCGTCTACTGGGCCATGCGGGCCGTGGCCGGCCACCTCTGGGGCGACGACGACCTCGGCGGCCGCCAGGTGTGCATCTCGGGTGTGGGCAAGGTCGGCGCCGCGCTCGCCGGCCACCTCCACGAGGCCGGGGCCAAGCTCACCGTGGCCGACGTGGACGCCGCCGCGCTGGCCCGGGTCGTGGAGGCGACCGGCGCGGCGGTCGTCGAGCCCGACCGGGCCCACGCCGTCGACTGCGACGTGTTCGCGCCCTGCGCCCTGGGCGGCGTGCTGTCGTCGACCACCATCCCCCAGCTCCGGTGCGCGGCGGTGGTCGGATCGGCCAACAACCAGCTCGCAGAGGCACAGGATGCCCAGCGGCTGCGCGAGTCCGGTGTGCTGTACGCGCCCGACTACGTGGTCAACGCCGGCGGAGTGATCAACATCGCCGAGGAGAGGGACGGGTACGATCGGGGGCGAGCGTTCGCGCGGATCAGGGGTGTCCACGACACGGTGCACCGGGTGATCGACCTCGCCGAGGCACAGGGGATCACGACCGCCGAGGCCGCCGACCGCCTCGCCGAGCAGCGCATCGCCGAGGTCGGGCGAGTTCGCATGATCCGTACCGGACCGGACTGATCGTCACACCAGGGGGTGCCCGCCATGGGCAAGACCAAGCAACGAGAGCTCGAGCGGGCCGCCCAGCGCAACGGGGGCGGCGCCGAAGGGCGCCCGGCCGGACCGGTGCCCACGCCCGACGACCTGTCGGTGCTGCACCTGCACGACCGCCACAGCGAGCTCGGCCTCACCGCCGACGACCTGGTCGGCATGTACCGCACGATCCTGCTGGCCCGGATCCTCGACCAGAAGGTGTGGTCGCTCAACCGGATGGGCAAGGCGGCCTTCGTCGTGTCCTCCCAGGGCCACGAGGGCGCCCAGGTCGGCGCGGCGTGGGCGCTCGATGCGGGCCACGACGTCGTCCTGCCCTACTACCGCGACACCGGGGTCATGCTCGCCCTGGGCATGACCCCCGAGCAGATCCTCCAGGCCGTGTTCGCCCGGGCCGACGACCCCAGCAGCGGCGGTCGGCAGATGCCGAACCACTGGGG
>JBFWTJ010000083.1:0-13675 GCA_050247895.1 Acidimicrobiia bacterium | reverse complement strand
GCCGCCACGCCCGCCCTGGCCCTCGGGACGGTGGACGCCTGGGTGCTGTGGACCCTGACCGGGGCCACCTCGGGCGGCTGCTTCGCCACCGAGCCGTCCAACGCCAGCCGGACCCTGCTGTTCGACATCGACCGGCTGGCCTGGTCCGAGGAGCTCTGCGCCCTGTTCGGGATCCCAACCGGCGCGCTCCCCGAGGTGCAGCCGTCGGCCTCCCACTTCGGCGCGGTGGTCCAGGGCTGGGGGCTGCGCCCGGGGACGCCGGTGGCGGGGGTCGCCGGCGACCAGCAGGCGGCGCTGTTCGGCCAGGCCTGCCACCGGCCCGGCATGGCCAAGAGCACCTACGGCACCGGCTCGTTCGTGCTGATGGACGTGGGGGCCGAGCGCCCGCCGCCCACCGAGGGCCTGCTCACCACGGTGGCCTGGACCGACCACGACGGGCCGACCTACGCGCTGGAGGGTGCCGTGTTCTCCACGGGCGCCGCGGTGCAGTGGCTGCGGGACGGCCTGGGCGTGGTGGTCCACGCCGCCGAGACCGCGGCGCTGGCCGCGTCGGTCGACTCGAGCGAGGGCGTGGTGGTGGTGCCGGCCTTCACCGGCCTGGGCAGCCCGTGGTGGGATCCCCACGCCCGGGGCACGATCGTGGGGCTGACCCGCGGCGTGGGCCGGGCCCACCTGGCCCGGGCCGTGCTCGAGGCCATCGCCTTCCGCAACCGCGACGTCGTGGACGCGATGACCCGGGCCTCGGGCCACGCGCCCGGCGCGCTGCGCGTCGACGGGGGCGCGGCGGCCAACGACGTGCTGCTCCAGCTCCAGGCCGACCAGCTCGGGTGCCGGGTCGAGCGCCCGGTGGTCACCGAGGCGACCGCCTGGGGCGCGGCCGGGCTGGCCGGGCTCACGGTCGGCGTGTGGGACTCGCTCGACGAGGTGGGGGCCACCTGGCAGCTCGACCGGGCCTTCGAGCCGGGACCTGCCGCGGCGGACGCCGACGAGGCCTACCGGCGTTGGCTGCGGGCCGTGGAGCGGGCCCGGGGCTGGGAGGTGCCCGGTCCGTGAGCGGCGTCGCGGCCCGAGCGACCGGCCACGGGCGGGCCGCCGGTCAGCGGTGCGAGCTCGACGGGTGCGAGCGCAGGGCGGCGGCCTTGTTGAGCTCGCGGACCCGGGTGTCGACGATGCGGGCCAGGGCGGCCACCTGACGGCGCTCGCGGGCTCGGTAGCCCAGGTGGTCCCGGCCCAGGATCAGCGCCAGGCTGCTCGACGGCAGGGGAGCCCAGACCACGTCGTCGGGCCCGGCCTCGCCGGCGGCGACCCGGGCCGAGGACCGGCTGCCCTCCACGAACGCGGCCAGCCAGGCCGGTTCGGGGGTCGGGCCCCGGGAGGTGACCACGGTCTCCTGCTCGAGGTCGACGACCGTGCACCACTGGGCGCCCAGCACCCGCCCGGCGTGGGCGAGCAGGGCGTCGAGGAGCTCCTCGGTCGTGGTCGCCCCGACCAGGACGGCGGCGGCCTCCAGGGCGTCGAGGCGAGGGTCGTGCACGGCCTCGGCGGCGAGGCGGACCTCCTCGACGTCGACGCCGTCGACCTCCTGGACCTCCTGGACCAGCAGGTCGACCAGCCGCTCGTCGGGCAGCTCCACGGCGAGCTCGTCGATGGCGCGCCCGGCGCCGCGCTCGAGGATCTCGATCCCGACGATCTCGCCCCGCACCGCGCCGATCCGGGACGCGACCTGCCCGAGGGCACCGGGCCGGTCCGGCAACCACATACGGACCACGAACGTCGCTCGGGCTTCCTGCACGCCACGCACCGTACGGAGGGGATGTGAACCCGGTGTTACACCCTGGCGAAGCGACGGTCACCATCGGGTCGGGGCCCGCCGTGACGGCCGGCCGGCCGCCCGTCGTTGACCGGTCGGTCAAGGATCCCTACGGTTCGGCCCCGATGACCCGACAGCTCACGGCTCGGGGCCAGGAGCGCAGGGAGCAGCTCATGGCCTACGCCACCGGCCGCTTCGCCGGGCAGGGCTACCACCCGACCTCGGTGTCGGAGATCGTGAACGGCCTCGGGGTGGGCAAGGGCGTCTTCTACTGGTACTTCGAGTCCAAGGAGGCGCTGTTCCGCGAGATCCTGGTCGACGCCCAGACGCGCCTGCGCCGCCACCAGCGCCGGGCCATCGCCGACGAGGACGACCCGCTCCGGCGCATCGAGAAGGGCATCCGGGCGTCGCTGGCCTGGTGGGCCGAGCATCCCGAGCTGGCCCAGCTCCAGCAGTTCGCGGCGACCGACGAGCGGTTCCTGCCCCTGGTCCGCCAGGGCGAGCAGACCGCCATCGGCGACGTGGTCGGCCACCTGGAGGATGCCATCGCCCGGGGCCAGATCGCCCCGGCCGATCCCGAGCTGCTGGCCACCGCGGTGCTCGGCGCCTCCAGCCGCCTGGCCCGCACCTACGTCGTGGAGCGCCACGGGCCGCCCGAGGAGGTGGCCGACGCCTGCGTGTCGTTCTGCCTCCGGGGCGTGGTCGGCGCTCGCTGAGCGCAGCGGGTCCGAGGACCCGACGGTTCGTCGGATCCGGCGGCACCCCGGGTAGGGTGGTCGCCGCACATCGCTGTCACCGCCCCCAGATCGCAGCCCGTCCACGGGAGTCGCCGGTCTACCGGCGGCTCCCGAACGCGTTTCCCCCCTGGAGGCTCCATGGCCACGAACCGCAGCACATTCGCCAAGCTCGAGCGAGACCGCAACAAGAGCGCCAAGGCGGCCGCCAAGCGGGAGCGGCGCCAGAGCCGGGAGAAGGCCGAGGCCGAGGAGGTCATCACGGCCGCGCCGGGTGAGGAGCTCTCGGCCGCCCAGCTCCTGGCCATGGTCGAGCAGCTCCACCGCCAGCTCGACGACGAGGAGATCAGCTTCGACGAGTTCGAGGAGCGCAAGATCGACCTCATGGCCCGCATCCCGGTCGACTGACGCCCGGTCCGCCTCCGGCCGGGCCATCCGTGCGGATGACCGGACCGGAGGCGGTGAGGGGGTCTCAGGCCCTGTGAGGGCCTACTGGGGCAGGGGTGCGCAGCCCTCGCCGGTGGCGGGGTCGCACGGTGGGTCCTCGTCGGGGATGCCGGCGTCGCCCGGTCCGCCGTCGCCGGGGTGGGGCTGGCAGGCACCGGGTGCCGAGCCTTCCTTGCAGCCGTCGAGGTCGTCGGGGCCCGACGGGTCGACCGGGCCCCACTGCAGGGCCGTGGTGGCCGTGTCGATCGGGGCATGGCACACCAGGTCCAGCGCGAAGGCCTGCTTCTGGACCCGGTAGGCCCGCACGTCGAGGAGCTTGAACGTGCCGTTCGATCCCCACTGGACGAAGGTGCCCGTCGGGGCCGAGTCGTCGACCTCGTAGTTGCGGACGAAGGGCTTGGTCTTCAGGAGCAGCTCCTTGCCCGGCACCACGTGGGCCTTGTGCTCGACCTGGGTCACCTTGGCGTCGAAGTCGCCCCACACGGGCCCGTCGACGTCGATGGGGAGCTCGGCCGAGTAGAAGGCCAGGTCGGCGACCCCGCCCTTGGCCAGCATCGTCGACTGGGTCGGGCTCAGGCCGAACGTCCACCGGTGGCTCATCTGGCCCGACGCTCCCGGGTGGAACATGTTGGGGACGTCGAATTCGATGCCGACGTGGATGTTCCAGTCGGTCGGGATCAGGCCGACCGACATGGCCGCCGCGGTGAGCGCGTTGTCCGGTGTGGCCTTGCAGGAGGTCAGACCGAGGCTCTCGGCTCCGGCGGGGGTCGCACCGAACCCGACGGCGGTCGAGGAGGCGGTCAGGAGGGCGCACGCGGCGAGCCGCGCCGCCCTGGTCTTTCGCAGTCGTTGTTCCATGCCCGATGGGAACCGGCTGTAAGGCATTCCTAACACCGACCCGGGCGCCGTCCCCGTACGGGCCTGCTCAGACCAGGGGGCGCAGCTGGAGGTAGTCGCGGCGCACGACGCTGGCCTTCTCGTTGCCCTCGCCGTCGATGGCCGGGGTCGCCTGGCCGGCGATCTGGAACCGGACCGCGGCGGTCTTGAGCTCGTCGATCTCGGTCGCGGTCCACACCAGCTGGGCCAGGGCGAGGCGGAGCTGCTGGCCCTGGACCGTGTTGAGGTCGGCGGACAGGTCGATGGTGATCTGGGCCCTGTCGTCGGTGATCGACACGTCGAGCAGCTGGGTGGCCTCGGGGATCAGCGAGACCAGGCCCTCGTCCTGCTCCTCCTTGGTCGGCCGCTCGGCGAGCAGCACCCGCAGGCGCTCCGACACGCTCATCGAGTCCTCGACCCGGCGAGTGATCCGGGCCAGGCGGGCCTCGTCGGCGGTCTGCACGGCCACGTAGATCGTGACCGGCTGGCCCGAGCCGGGCGCGACGGTGGTCGTCGAGTCGTTGACCAGGCCGGCGGGCAGGTCGTCCTCGGACAGGGCCCGCGGCCGGGCGTCCTCGGCCAGGCCGCAGCCGACCGACGCGGCCAGCACCGCGAGCAGCGACAGCAGCAGCGGGCCGATCGCCCGGCGGCTCACGGTTCCACCACCACGGGCAGCTCCACGACGAACCGGGCCCCGTCCTCGCCGTCGGACCGGTCCTCGACCCAGACCCGGCCGCCGTGCAGGCGCACGTGCTCGGACACCAGGGCCAGGCCCAGGCCGACTCCCTCGGTCGAGCCCCTGCGGTTGGCGCTGATCCCCCGGGAGAAGCGGTCGAAGATCAGCTCCCGGTCCTCGGCCGGCACGCCCGCGCCGCGGTCCTCCACCGCGATCTGCACGCCGTCCTCGACGCCGCGCAGCGAGACCGACGTGGCCCCCCCGCCGTACTTGGCCGCGTTCTCCAGGAGGTTGGCGATGACCCGGACCAGGCGCCGCTTGTCGGCGGCCACCACCACCCCGGCGAGCTCGGCGTCGAGGTCGACGGGCACGTCGTGGTCGCTGGAGAGCGCCACCGCCTGCATGACCAGCTCGGCCAGGTGGACGTCGGCCAGCTCCAGGTGGGCCACCCCGGCGTCGAACCGAGAGATCTCCAGCAGGTCCTCGACGAGCTGGCGGAACCGCTCCACGTCGCCGACCATCAGGTCCAGCGCGGCACGGGCCCGGTCGGGCAGGTCGTCGCGCTGGTTCTCGAGCACCTCGATGGACGCGGAGAGCGTCATGAGGGGTGAGCGCAGCTCGTGGCTGACGTCGGAGGCGAAGCGGGCGTCGCGCTCGATGCGGTCCTGGAGGGCCTGGGCCATGTGGTTGAACGACACGGTGATCGGCGTCAGGTCGGGGTCCTCGGGTGCTTCGAGGCGGGTGTCGAGTCGGCCCGCGGCCAGCGCCAGGGCCGCGGTGGACACGCCGGCCAGCGGCCGCAGCGCCCGCCGGCTGGCGTACCAGCCCAGCGACGCGCCGGCCAGGGTGGTCAGCAGGGAGGCGCCGATCATCGACACCGCCAGCGCCCGCAGCGTCTGGTCGACCTCGGCCAGGTTCACGATCTCGAAGTAGGCCGCGTCGATGGAGGGGATCGGCACGCCCACCACGAGCTGCATGTCGCCGCGCAGCCGGTAGCGCATGCGGGCGGCCTCGCCCTCGACGAGCACGGTCTCGCGCAGGTCCTTGCGCAGGGCGCTGCTGCCGTACTCCTGCTGCACCGGGATGAAGTCCTCCTGGTAGTAGAGGAGGGGCCGGGAGCCGCTGGAGGTGGACAGGCCGCTGAGGATGAACTGCGGGTCGGCGGTGGGCACGAGCCCGTTGCGCACCGCGACCGCGTTGCGCAGGGCCACGGTGGTGGCCGACGCCTCCCGCTGGTTCACGACGTTGGCCCGGGTGATGGCCCACGTGGTCACCGACAGCAGGGTCGACAGCAGCGCCGCGCCGACGGCGAAGGCCAGGGTGATGCGGGCCCGGAGCCCGAGGCGGGGGAGGTGCAGCCGAGGCAACGGGGCCGGCTACGCCTGGATCTTGTAGCCCAGGCCCCGGACCGTCACCACGTGCCGCGGGTTGGCCGGGTCGGCCTCGACCTTGGTCCGCAGCCGGCGCACGTGGACGTCGACCAGCCGGCCGTCGCCGAAGTACCCGTAGCCCCAGACCCGTTCGAGCAGGACCTCCCGGCTGAAGATCCGGCCCGGGCTGCTGGCCAGCTCGACCAGGAGCCGGAACTCGGTCTTGGTCAGGTGCACGTCGGCGCCGTTGCGGCGGACCACGCCCTCCTCGGGCACGATCTCCAGCTCGCCGAAGCGCAGGTGGGCTGCGCCGGGCTCGGTGACGCGGGCCCGCCGCAGCAGTGCCCGGATGCGGGCCGAGAGCTCCTTGGGCGCGAAGGGCTTGGTCAGGTAGTCGTCGGCGCCGGCCTCGAGGCCGGCCACCACGTCATGGGTGTCGGCCCGGGCGGTGACCATGATCACCGGGACGTCCGAGGTGCGCCGGATCGACCGGCAGACCTCGAAGCCGTCGATGCCGGGCAGCATGATGTCGATCAGGACCACGTCGGCGGGCTGGCGCCGGAACGAGTCGAGCGCGTCCTCGCCGGTCGCCGCCTCCTCGACGGTCCACCCCTCGTCCTCGAGGGCGAGCTTCACCGCCGTCCGGATCCGCTCGTCGTCCTCGACGGTCAAGATGCGGGTTCCCACCACCACAGCCTGCCTCATGTCCGGGCCGACCGGACGGAACCCCGTCGAGATCAGCTGTAGGCGGCGAGCAGGGCGTCGCGGCCGGGCCCCCGGCCGGTGCGGTAGTGGAGCCCGGCGGGCACCTCGGCGCACAGCTCGCGGCACTCGACCAGGGCGCGGGCGCCGTCCTCGGTCCAGGCCCTCAGCTCGCGCAGGTCGATCGAGATCCGCTCGGCCGAGCCGGCCACGGCCTCCCGGGTCGCGGCGACCAGCTTGGCGGCCGCGGCGGCGTCGAGGCAGTCGCGGATCTGGAGGGTCACCGAGTCGCCGTCGGCCTCGATCGTGACCGACGGAGCCGTGGTGGGCGAGGAGGGCGAGGCGCTGGCAGGGACCGGCGCGCGTCGGCTGGCGACGTGCGTCATGGGCGAGAAGGGTGACGTCGGGATCCTTCGGCAAACCGTCGGTCAGGTTGCGATTCGATGACAACCGCCGGCAACGGTCGGAGAGTGAGATGGCGGCCATCTGCGGTGGTGCGAGCCGTAGGCGGCTGCCCGTCCCTCCGATGTGCTCTCGGTCAACCCGGGTCCCTCTTCGCGACGCGCGCCTCCTGCGGGGCCAGGGGGCAGGTCCGGGCACCTCCGCCGGGTCAGGCCCGGTCGGCGCCGGCGGCCTCGAGGAGCTCGACCAGTGCGTCGACCAGTCCCGGGCCGGCGGCGACGATCCCCTCGGGACCCGCGGGCCGCCCACCCAGGCCCCGCACCGCGGCACCCGCCTCGGCGGCCACGAGCCCGCCGGCCGCCAGGTCCCACGGCGCCAGGCCGCGCTCGTAGTAGGCGTCGACCCGCCCGCAGGCCACCGAGCACAGGTCGACCGCCGCCGCGCCCATGCGCCGCACGTCGCGCACCCGCGGCAGGACCTCGGCCAGGACCCGTGCCTGGCGACCGCGGCGCCCGGCGTCGTAGGAGAAGCCCGTGGCCACCAGGGCCGTGGCCAGCTCGGTGCCCGTGCCGACCGAGACGGGCCGGCCGTTGCAGCGGGCGCCACCACCCAGGGTGGCGGTGAACAGCTCGTCGTGGACGGGGTCGAACACCGCGGCCGCGACGGCCCGGCCCTCGACCTCGGCCGCGATGGAGACGTTGTAGCCCGGGTGCCCGTAGAGGTAGTTCGTGGTCCCGTCGAGGGGGTCGACCAGCCAGCGCACGCCCGAGGAGCCCGGGTCGTCCGTGCCCTCCTCGGCCAGGATCCCGTCGTGGGGTCGAGCCGCCCGCAGGCCGGCCACGATCAGGGCCTCGGAGGCCCGGTCCACCTCGGTCACCACGTCGGTCGGCGACGACTTGGTCGCCACCTCGCGCCGGGCCGTCCGCCGGTGGGCCACCAGCAGGGCACCGGCCGACCGGGCCAGCCCGGCGGCCAGGTCCAGCAGGGCCCCGGGGTCCGCGGGCGCGGTGGTGGGCAGGTCGGGCTCCGGCATGGCTATAGGTTGCCCGGCGTGGCCGGTCCCGATGGGCGCGAGGGGCGATGATCGAGCACGACGTGCCGGCCCGGGCGCTGGCCGTGTTCGCCCACCCCGACGACCCCGAGGTCAGCGCCGGCGGCACGCTGGCCCGCTGGTCCCGCCGGGGCGCCGAGGTCCACCTCGTGGTGGCCAACCAGGGCGACAAGGGCAGCAACGACCCCTCGACCGACCCGGCCGAGCTGGCCCGCCGCCGGGCCCGCGAGGTGGAGGTCGCGGCCGAGGTCCTCGGCCTGGCCTCGGTCCGGCACCTGGGCATCCCCGACGGCGAGCTCGACAACACCGTCGAGCTGCGCGGGGTGCTCGTCGAGGTCATCCGCCGCGTGGGGCCCGACGCCGTGGTGGCGCCCGACCCCACCGCCCTGTTCTTCGGCGACAGCTACGTCAACCACCGGGACCACCGCGAGCTGGGCCTGGCCGTGGTCGACTCGCTGGTTCCCGCGGCCAGCCCCCTCTACTTCCCCGGGGCGGGGCCGGCCCACCACGTCGGGCTCGTCCTGCTGTCGGGCACCCTCGAGCCCGACGCCTGGGTCGACGTGAGCGGCGACCTCGACACCAAGGTCGCCGCGGTCTCCTGCCACGAGAGCCGGGTCGGCAGCGAGCCCGGGCTCATCGCCCAGCTCCTCGACGAGCGGGCCCGCGAGGAGGGCCGGCGGGCCGGGGTGGCTCGCGCCGAGGGCTTCCGCCGACTCCGGCTCTGACCCGGCGGGGCCAGCGGTCCCGAGCCGACGGGCGGACTCCGCCTCGGTCGGCCGGCGACCGGCGGTCCCGAGCCGACCTGCTCCGTTCCGCTCGGCCGGCCGCTCGCCGAGGCTCAGCCGCCCCGGCGCTGCTCCACGGCCCGCCACTCGCCCATGGCCCGCAGGGCCAGCACCGCGACGACCCCGACGCCGACCGCGCCGATGGCCGCGCCGAGCACGGCGAAGATCCCCGAGACCAGGCTCGAGGCCCCCTGCAGGTCGGTGAAGGCGAAGCCGATCAGCCCGCCGCAGAGCCCCCCGACGAGGATGGCGGCGAACGCCGCGACCCGGGCACCGGTCGAGGGCAACGGCGTGGGGGCGTACTGCGAGTCGCCCGGGGCGGGTCGGTCCACGTCGGGAAGGGTAGGGGGGCCGCGCTCGTCTGGAGCAACCCGGCGGCCGGTCCGTAGGGTTCGGTCCCGATGGGGACGGGATCGCAGCACCGCGCCGCACCACTGTCGCCCCCCGGCGACGCCTGGTCGGGCTGGCGCACCTTCGAGCGCCCCGAGTGGGCCGCCCTGCGGGCCGCGACGCCCATGTCGCTGCGGGAGGAGGAGCTGGCCCGGTTGCGGGGCCTGACCGACCGGCTGTCGGTGGGCGAGGTCGCCGAGGTCTACCTGCCGCTGTCGCGCCTCATGAACCTGAGGGCGGCCGCGACCCAGGCGCTGGCCCGGACCACCGACACCTTCCTGGGCCGGCCCCTCCAGCGGGTGCCCTTCATCGTGGGGATCGCCGGCAGCGTGGCGGTGGGCAAGTCGACCACGGCCCGGGTCCTGCAGGCCCTGCTGGCCCGCTGGCCCGACCACCCCCGGGTCGACCTGGTCACCACCGACGGCTTCCTGCTGCCCAACCACGTGCTGGAGTCCCGCGGCATCATGGACCGCAAGGGCTGGCCCGAGAGCTACGACGTGCGGCGGCTCCTGCGCTTCCTGGCCGAGGTGAAGCGGGGCGAGGCCGAGGTCCGGGTGCCCGTCTACAGCCACGTCGTCTACGACGTCGTGCCCGACGAGGAGGCCGTGCTGCGCCGGCCGGACCTGGTGCTGGTCGAGGGCCTCAACGTCCTGCAGACCGGCAACGGCGGCGGCGAGGGGTCCCGGGTGGTGTCGGACTACTTCGACTTCTCGATCTACGTCGACGCCGACGAGCTGGACATCGAGCGCTGGTACGTCGAGCGGTTCTTCGCCCTGCGGGCCACCGCCTTCGCCGACGACCGGTCCTTCTTCCGCAACTACGCCGACCTCGAAGACGAGGAGGCCGACCGGACGGCCCGGCGGATCTGGCGCTCCATCAACGGGCCCAACCTGGCCGCCAACATCCTGCCCACCCGCCAGCGGGCCGACCTCGTCCTGGAGAAGGGCGGCGACCACTCGGTGCGCCGCGTCCGGCTCAAGCTGCGCTGAGCCCGCGCCGCAGGGGCGCCGCATCGGCCGGCCCGGCTGCGAGGATGGAGCCGTGAGGGACTGGACGGTGGGCGGCGGGGTGATCGTCGAGGACGACCGCCTCCTGCTGGTCCGCAACCGGCGCCGCAACGGCCGCGACGACTGGTCGACGCCGGGGGGCGTGATCGACCCGGGCGAGTCCCTCCTCGACGGGTTGACCCGCGAGGTCCGCGAGGAGACCGGCCTGGAGGTGCGCCGCTGGTCCGCACCCCTCTACCGGGTGCGCTGCGAGGCCCCCGACCTGGGCTGGACGCTGAGCGTCCAGGCCCACCTGGCCCTCGACTGGGCCGGCGAGCTGCAGGTCGAGGATCCCGACGGGATCGTGGTCGAGGCCCGCTTCGTCCCGGTGGGCGACTGCGGCGAGCGCCTCGCCGGCTGCCACCCCTGGGTGCGCGAACCGCTGGGGGCGTGGCTGGACGGCCGCTGGGACGGCGACGGCCCGATCCGCTCGTTCGAGTTCCACGTCGCGGGCACCGACCCGGCCACCTTGCGCGTGACCCGCCGGTGACCGGGCCCGGTGCCGCGCCGCGCACCATCGTCCACGTCGACATGGACGCCTTCTTCGCCGCGGTCGAGCTGCTCCGGCACCCCGAGCTGGTCGGGCGCCCGGTGGTGGTGGGCGGGGCCGGGCCCCGCGGCGTGGTCGCCGCGGCGAGCTACGAGGCCCGGGTCTACGGGATCCGCTCGGCCATGCCGTCGAGCCGGGCCCGGCGCCTGTGCCCCCACGCCGTCTTCCTGCCCGGCGACCACGCCCACTACGCCGAGGTCTCCCAGCGGATCATGGCCGTCTTCGGCCGCTACACGCCGCTGGTCGAGGCCATCTCGCTCGACGAGGCCTTCCTCGACGTGACCGGTGCCCGGCGCCTCCACGGCGACGGCGCCGCCATCGGCGCGGCGATCCGGGCCGAGGTCCACGACCAGGAGGGGCTGACCTGCTCGGTCGGTGTGGCGGCGTCCAAGTTCGTGGCCAAGCTGGCCTCGGAGGCGGCCAAGCCCCGGGTCGGGCGCCACGGCGCCGAGCCCGGGGCCGGGGTGCGGGTGGTCGTGCCCGGCACCGAGCAGGGGTTCCTGCGGCCCCTGCCGGTCCAGGCGCTGTGGGGGGTCGGCCCGCGGACCCTGGAGCGCCTGGAGCGCCTGGGCGTGCGCACCGTGGGGGACCTGGCCGACATGGACCCCGCCGGGGTGGTCGCCTCGCTGGGCCGTGCCGTGGGGACCCACCTGCACCAGCTCGCCCGGGGCGTCGACGACCGGCCCGTCGAGGCCGAGCGCCGGCCGCGCTCGATCGGCCACGAGGAGACCTTCGCCCGCGACCACCACCGGCGCGACGCCCTGCACCGGGAGCTGGTGCGCCTGTCCGACTCGGTGGCCGGCCGGTTGCGGCACGCCGGCCTGGTCGGCCGCACGGTCACGGTCAAGGTGCGCTACGGCGACTTCCGCACCATCACCCGCTCGGTCACCCTGGCCCGCCCGGTCGACTCGGGGACCGAGGTGGTCCGGGCCGCGGCCGCGCTGCTCGACCGGGTCGAGGTGGCCGAGGGCGTGCGGCTCCTGGGCGTCCACGTCAGCCAGCTCTGCGAGCCCGGGCCGCACCAGCTCTCCCTCGACGACCTGGCCGAACCCGGCCCGGACTGGGGCCGGGCCACCGCCGCGGTGGACGCCGTGCGGGCCCGGTTCGGGCCGGCGGCGGTGGTGCCCGCCACCCTGGCCGGCGCCGAGGGCATCAGGGTGGCCCGCCGGGGGAATCAGCAGTGGGGTCCCCAGGGTTGATCGCGTTGTCCCCCCGAGGGCGGTGTGGGAAGATCTGGTGAGGATTGCGGAGGAAGGGAAGACGCTGGTGCCGCTGTCTGAGGACGAGGAGCGCATCCTCCAGGAGATCGCCCAGCAGTTCTACGCCGACGATCCCGAGTTCGCCCGTGAGGTCGGCGAGACCACCCTCTACCGCCACGCCGCCCGGCGCCTCAAGTGGGCCGGCCTGGGCTTCGTGGCCGGGCTGGCCTTCCTCATCGCCACCCTGGGCACCAGCTACGTCCTGGCCTTCGCCGGCTTCCTGGTCATGTTGGCGTCAGCTCTGCTGTTCGAGCGGAACCTGCGCATGATGGGCCGGGCCGGCCTCGACCAGCTCTCCCGCAAGGTGCGGGCCTCGGGCGTGCGCGACGCGCTGGGCGGTGCCGGGCGCAAGATGCGCGACCGCTTCCGTCGCGACGACGAGCAGCCCTGAACCCGCCGAGCCGGGTCGCCGGCTGAGCACGCGGGTCCCTTCGGGCCACCCTGACCCGGCGACCCACCCCGGCGTCGTCACCGCCGTCCTCAGGGGAGCGGTCGGTCCAGGGACGAACCCTCGGCCTCGGTGTCGGCCCCGGCCTCGACCTCGACGTGGTGGCGGGCCGGCCGGGGCGCCACGATCTGCTCGGTGCGCACGGCGTGGCGCACCCGGTCCAGGACCGAGGTGCGGGACCGCACCAGCGTCGCCACCGCCCGGTGGGCCTCCTCGGCCGAGTCCACCTCCGCCGGGTCGGGCTCGACCGTCGACCACGAGGCCGACGAGGCCAGGTCGGCGAGCCGGCCCATGGGCGCGGCGGCGTCGGGGACCCGCCGGGCGACGCGCGCCGCGACCTCGGCATGGGTCTCGTGGGGAGCGCCGTCCACGCCGAGCACGGCCAGGGAGTCCAGCGAGGCGGCCCAGGCGCCCCGGACCCGGTCGACGGGCTCGTCGTGGCGCCGGGCCCGGTGGCGGCGGCGGTGCAGCAGGACCAGGACCAGCCCGTAGAGGACGGCGGTCCCCGCGGGCAGCAGCACGAACCAGCGCAGCGCGAACCAGGTCCGCTCGCCGAGGTCCGGTCCGTCGGGGGCCGTCGGGGTCAGCACCCCGCCCACGCCCAGGTCGGCCAGCGGGTCCTCCACGGCCAGGTCGCTCTCGGGCAGGACCGGGGCGGCCGGGTCGACCGGTTGGGCCGCGTCGGTGGTCGGCGGCGTCGAGGTGGCCGTCGGGTCCCCCGGGGCGGCCTGGGCCTCGGGCACGCCGGTGTGGTCCTGGGCGAAGGGGGCGCCCCGGCCCGGGGTCGGCTCGAAGAGCACCCAGCCGTGGCCCTCCAGGTACACCTCGGGCCAGGCGTGGGCGTTCTCGCCCCGCACCACGTAGCCGACGACCTCGTCGTCCACCTCGGGGTCGTCGGGCCGGGCCGGGTCGACCCGGCCCGGGGTGAAGCCGACCGCCACCCGGGCCGGAAGCCCCACGGCCCGGGCCATCGCCGCGAAGGCGCCGGCGAACTGCTCGCTGGAGCCCCGCCGGCTGGTGAAGAGGAACTGCTCGATGTCGTCGATGCCGTGGCCCCGCTCGACGTCGATGTCGTAGGTGAAGGTCCGCAGGTGCTGCTGGAGGGCCAGGGCCCGGTCGTAGGTCGTGG
>JBFWTJ010000082.1:0-13704 GCA_050247895.1 Acidimicrobiia bacterium | reverse complement strand
CGGCCCTGATGAACAGCGCCGGCCACCGGGCCAACATCCTGGGCGACTGGAGCTACGTGACCGTCGGCGTGGTCGTGGTCGGCACCCGGGTCTGGGTCACCCAGAACTTCATCCGGACCCCGACGCCGCACTCGGTGGCATCCGCGCCGGCCCGCGAGACGCTGTGGATGCTGCGCGACACGGCTTCGCCCGGGCCCCCGGCCAACCAGGTCGCCTACGGGGTCACGGGCTACCAGACGCTGGCCTGCGACTGGGACGGCAACGGGACCGACACCATCGGCGTGTACGCCGGCGACACCTTCTACCTCCGCAACGACAACTCACCGGGGGCGCCCCAGATCGTGATCCGCTACGGCTGGCCCGGGGTCACCGCCGTGTGCGGGGACTGGGACGGCAACGGGACCGACACGATCGGCGTGTACAGCGCCGGTCAGTGGCTCCTGCGGGACCAGAACTCGGCCGGGCCCCCGCACCGCTCCTTCGCCTTCGGCTGGTCCGCGGCGATCCCGATCGTGGGCAACTGGGACGGCGCGGGCGGCGACGGCATCGGCGTGTACGCCGCGGGCGACTGGTTCCTGCGCCAGACCCCCACGCCGGGCCCGGCCCAGATGGCACCCCGCTACGGCTACGCCGGTGCCGTGCCCGTGCGCGGCGACTGGAACCGCGACGGCGCCGACGGGATCGGCGTGTACCACGCCGGCGCCTGGCTGCTGCGCAACGACGTGTCGGGCGGCGCGCCCCAGGTCTCCTTCGACTACGGCTGGGGCGGCGCGGCGCCGATCTCGGCCGACTGGGCCGGGAACGGTGTGACCGGGGTCGGCGTCATCCAGCAGTGACGGCGTCGTCGGCGCGCCCGGGCTCCGGGACCGCCGACCGCTCGACCTGGCGCTTGAGCAGGGCGACCTCCTCGGCCAGCACGCGGGTCCTGTCCTCGAGCCGGGACAGCTCCCAGGAGAACTGCACGGCGAGGACGAACAGGAACGCGGTCGAGGCCAGCAGGAACACCGCCGGCGGGTAGGCGATCCCCGCCTTCTCCGCCGTCCAGTCCAGCAGCCCGGGGAAGGCGGCGAGCACGACCAGGCCCACGCCGACGGTTGCCCACAGCATGGCGAAGCGGGCCCGCAGCCGGCCGCTGCGCAGCAGGTGGATGACGAACGCCAGCGCCCCGAAGGTGAGGACGACGAGCAGGAGGTGGGCCCGACCGGTCACGCCGGTGCCGCCACCCGTGCGGTCCGCGAGCGCCGGCGGGCCGAGCTGCCCAGGACCAGCAGCAGCCGCAGGTAGTGGTAGACGAGCCGCATCCGCCGTGCGCTCGGGGTGCCGGCGCTGCGCTGGCGCATGTCGGCGGGCACCTCGACCACGTCGAAGCCCTCCAGGGTGGCCAGGATGAGCGACTCGACCGACTCCATGTACTCGCTCGGGTAGTTGCGCGAGAAGAAGGAGAGCACCTCGCGGTCGAAGGCCCGGAAGCCCGAGCTGGTGTCCGAGAAGCGCCGGCCGGCCAGCAGGCGCACCGCGACCTGGAGCAGGCGCATCGCGCCCCGCCGGGCTCCGCCCACCTCGTAGTGGGCCGAGGTCTCCGCGAAGCGGCTGCCCACCACCATGTCGGCCCCCGACGCCAGCGCGTCGAGCAGCTTGGGGATCTGGGTCGGGTCGTGCTGGCCGTCGGCGTCGAACTGGACCGCGGCGTCGTAGCCGGCCCGCACGGCGTAGACGAAGCCGGTGCGCAGGGCCCCGCCGATACCCAGGTTGAAGGGCAGCTCGACGACCTCGACCCCCGCTCGGCGGGCCACCTCGGCGGTGGCGTCGCCCGAACCGTCGGACACGACGAGCACGTCGAGGTCCGGCATGGCGGCCCTGAGCTCGGCCAGGGTCGCCGGCAGGGCGGCCTCCTCGTTGTACGCGGGGATGATCGCCAGCGTGCGCACCGGGCCGTAGTGTAGGGCGCTGCTGTCGCGCGGCCCGGGCTCCTCCGCCCCGTCCGGGGCGTGTCCGGCCTGCCGCACCCATGAAGATCCTGATCCTCACCGAGTACCTGCCCGCCTCCGAGCAGGGCGAGATCACCGGCGGGGTCGAGGCGTACTGCCACTACGTCGGGGCGCTGCTGGGCCGTGACCACGAGGTCGAGGTGGTCGCCCGGCGCTCGGACGGCTCGGTCTGGGAGCACGCCACGCTCACCTCGCTGCCCCGCCGCATCGGGTTCCTGGCCCGGGCCACCTGGCATGGCCTGCGCAGCGACGCGGACGTCGTGGTCGGGACCACCTACGTGGTGGACCCCATCGCCTGGCTGGTGGCCCGGCTGCGCCGCCGGCCCGTCGTCTTCTGGTACCCGGACGTGCTGCTCGGCACCTGGCGCTCGGGCCAGTTCGGGTGGGCCGCGGGCTGGGTCGGCGAGCTCGCCGAGCGCCTCCTGCTCCGCCTGCCCGTCGACCGCTTCATCGCCATCTCGCAGAGCACGGCGGGCAAGCTCCGCGACGCCGGGATCCCCGACGAGCGCATCGCGGTGGTCCCGTGCGGGTTCGACCCCGACGTGGTGGCCTCGGTCCACCCCGAGCCGTCGCCGGGGCGGCGGCTGTGCGTGGTCGGCCGGCTGGTGCGCTACAAGCGGGTCGACGTCGTGGTCCGGGCCCTGGCCCGGCTGGCCGCCGACCGGCCCGACCTGTCCCTGGTGGTGGTGGGCCAGGGACCCGAGACCGACCACCTCCGGGCCTTGGCCACCGAGCTGGGCGTGGCCGAGCGGGTCGAGCTGCGCGGGTTCGTCGAGCGCCACGTCGACGTCCTGGCCGCGCTCGCGGGCTCCACCGCCTTCGTGTCGGCCAGCGAGATCGAGGGCTTCGGGATCGCGGTCGTCGAGGCGATGGCGCTGGGCACGCCGTGCGTGGTGAGCGACATCCCGGCCTTCCGCGAGGTCACGGGCCAGGGCGCCGGCGCCGACCTGTTCCCGCCCGGCGACGACGCGGCGCTGGCCGAGGTCCTGGCCCCGCTGCTCGACGACGCCGACCGCCGCGACAAGGCCGCAGAGGCCGGCGTCCGGCAGGCCGCGCAGTACCACTGGTCCGAGGTTGCCACCGCCACCGCGGCCGAGCTCGCCACGACGCTCCCACCCCCACGACCCTCAGGAGGGCCCGCCATGGACAACGCCCCGGCCCGGGAGATCCGCCGCCTGGTCGACAGCGCCCGGTTCCACCTCGACGAGCGTGGCGTGAAGGGCGTGGCCACCGAGGCGGCCGACGTGGCCCGCTCCTACGTCACCTACCCCTTCCTGCGCCGGCGCTGGTCCCGCCGGCCGCTCCGCTTCCAGGGCCGGGACCTGCCCTACGTGCGCCACCACTACAACCGGGCCTGGCGCAACGAGCGCAGCGTCGAGCTCACGCTGGCCCGGGACTTCCTCAGCGGCACCCGGGCCGGGCGGACCCTCGAGATCGGCAACGTCCTGAGCCACTACTGGCCCGTCGACCACGAGGTGCTCGACAAGTACGAGGCCTCTCCCGGGGTCCTCAACGAGGACATCGTCGACTTCCACCCCGAGGAGCCCTACGACCGGGTGGTGTCGATCTCCACCCTGGAGCACGTGGGCTGGGACGAGCGGCCCCGCGAGCCCGACAAGGTCCTGCGCGCGTACCGCAACATCCGCACCCTGGTCCGGCCCGGGGGCTCGATCCTGCTGACCTGCCCGATCGGCCAGAACCCGCACCTCGACGAGTACCTCCAGGCGGGCGAGATCGACTTCCCGGTCCAGGTCGTGCTGCGCCGCACCTCGGCCGACAACCTCTGGGAGCAGACCACCCTGGCCGAGGTGGCCGGGGCCCGCTACGGCAGCCCGTACCGCAACGCCAACGCCCTGTTCGTGGGGATCGTGCCCGGCGACGACGGCTGGGGCGAGCTCATGGCTCCAGCGGCAGGTCGGTGATGGCCTCGACCAGCGCGTCGGGGTCGATCGCCGCGCCGGCCCGCAGGCGGCTCCGCAGCACCTGCAGCTGGCCGACCAGGGCGGCGAACCCGCTGGCCACCGAGGCGATCTCGACCCGCAGGTAGAGGTCGTCGCTGGACAGCGCGACGGCGAGGGCGAAGGCGGCCATGCCCACCGCCCACGCCGCGGCCTGGCGGGCGTGACCGCCGAGGGCGATGTTGGCCTGGGCCACGGCCGAGGCGACCATGAACGCCCCGCTGCCCAGGGCCAGCATGCCCATCGTGCGGTGCGGCAGGTCGAAGTCGGCGCCGAAGAGCAGCCGGACCACGAAGGGCCCCAGGGTCGACGCGACGACCACCCCGGCCACCGACAGGGCCGACAGGGCCAGGGCCAGCCGCCGGAAGCCGACCCGGAAGTCGTCGACCCGGCCCTCGCTGGCGACCTGCGAGAGCTTGGGCAGCAACGACGCCTGCACGGCCTGGAAGAGGAAGAGGGGGATCCGGGCGATGACCAGGCCGGCCAGGAACCGGCCGGCCTCGGCGTCCTCGCGGGGGCCGGCGAGCACCTCGATGGCCAGCGGCCCCGCGTTGACCAGGCCCATGGCCAGGACCGAGCCCACCAGCAGGGCGGCCAGCGCGGTGGAGATCTCGCTCCAGGGCGCCACCGGCCCGGGGCGCAGCAGGTCCCGTTGGCCGGCCAGGGCCAGGGCCAGGGCGATGAACGGGGCGATGCCCACGACCAGCCCGTAGGGCCCCACCGTCGACACGCCGAACAGCGCCAGCCCGGCGCACATCAGCGCCCTCGACGACGCCTCACCGCCGATGTAGCGGGCGTAGGGCGCGAACCGGCCCTGGCCCGAGAGCGTGCCCCGGGCCACGTGGCCGGCACAGGACCCCGTCAGGGCCAGCAGCCAGGCCCAGAGCAGCACGGTGTTGCCCGAGAACAGGCCGTCGACCAGCGGGCGGTGGAGCACCAGGGCCAGCACCAGCAGGCCGCCGAGCAGGATGACGCCCAGCAGGGCGGTCCGGGCCACCACCGGTGCACCCCCCTCGCCGCGGGTCCGGCGGGCGGCGAGGGCCCGGCCGACCTCCTGCTCGAGGGGCAGGAAGAAGCCGGGACCGGCCAGGAAGACGAGCGCCCAGAGGACCGACAGCGGGGCGTACTCGTCGGTGCCGAGCGCGCGGGCCGAGATGACCAGGAACGCGTAGGCGCTGATCCCGGCCACGACCAGGCCGGCGCCGACCGCGAGCGTGCCCGGGGGGAGCGGGTTGCGGGTGCGGGCGCGTTCGAGGAGCGAGCTTGCGGCGATGGCGCCGACGCTACCCAGCGCGCGGGCCCCGGGCGTGCCGCGCCGGGGTCAGGCCGGTGCCTGGAGCGGGTGCGGGCCGCAGAGGTGGTCGAGCTCGGCCACCACGATGCGATCCCGGTTCTCCCAGGTGATCTCGTTGGCCGGGTCGCGGCGGACCTTGTACTCCCGGAACGACTGCTCCAGCGAGTCGTAGGCCAGCAGCCGACCGATCAGGGGATCGCCCAGGCCCAGGATGAGCTTGATGGTCTCGATGGCCTGGATCGAGCCCACGATCCCGGGCAGGACGCCGAGCACACCGGCCTCGGCGCAGCTCGGGGCCAGCTCGGCCGGCGGCGGTTCGGGCACCATGTCGCGGTAGGTCGGGCCGTTGCGGGGGTCGAACACGGTGACCATGCCCTCGAAGCGGAAGATCGAGCCGTGCACCACGGGGATGCCCAGCTTGACGCTGGCGTCGTTGACCAGGAACCGGGTGGGGAAGTTGTCGGTCCCGTCGAGGATCACGTCCCAGCCGGCCAGCACGTCGAGCACGTTGTCGGCCCCGAGGCGCACGTCGTAGGTCACGACGTTGACGTCGGGGTTGAGCAGCGTGAGGGTCTTCTTGGCCGAGTCGACCTTGCGCTCCCCGATGCGCTCCACGTTGTGCAGGATCTGGCGCTGGAGGTTCGAGTCGTCGACGACGTCCATGTCGATGACCCCGATCGTGCCCACCCCGGCCGCGGCCAGGTAGAGGCCCGCCGGCGACCCGAGCCCACCGGCACCGAGCAGGAGCACCTTGGCGTCGAGGAGCCTGAGCTGGCCCTCCACGTCGACCTCGGGCAGCAGCAGGTGGCGCTGGTAGCGGTTGCGCTGCTCGGCCGAGAGGTTCCGGGGCGTGGCCCAGTCGCGGCCCTCGTCCTTCCACCGGTTGAAGCCGCCCGCCATGGAGACGACGTCGGTGTAGCCCAGCTCGGCCAGCGTCTTGGCCGCGAAGGCCGACCGCACCCCGCCGGCGCAGTGGACCACGAGGGGCGTCGAGTGGTCGGTGATCCGGCTCTCGATGGCGGTCTCGAGGGTGCCCCGCGGGATGTGGACCGCGCCCGGGATGGCGCCCTGCTCGTACTCCTCGGGCTCCCTGACGTCGAGGACGACGGTGCCGGGACGGCGACGCAGCTCGTCGGCCTCGGCGGTGTCGACCTCTCGGATCTCCGCCTTGGTGGCGGCGAGGAGCTCACGGAAACTCGGCATCGGGGTTCCTTCCCGCGGTGACTGGTCGACAAAGCCTATTGGCTAGGTCAACAATCAGGCGAGCGGGGGGATTCCCGCCGGCGCGCTCAGCCGAGCTGCACGTTGCGCAGGACCTCGTTGACGGCGGGGACGACCCGCCACCGCAGGAGGTGCTCGCCGACCACCACGTAGAGGCAGTAGGCGCGGCCGGCCACGGTGAAGAACTCCTGGGCCCCCGAGTGCCCGGCCAGGCCCCGCTGGAGCCGGGCGGTGTCGAAGCTCGCCGTGGTGAGGGTGGGGATCGCCGTGGCGGCGAACAGCGGGCTGCCCACGCTCTCGGGACCGAACTCGACGATCGAGATGAAGGCGTGGCCACGGCCCATCAGCTCGACGGCGCCGCCGCCGTAGTCGGCGACCTGGGCCGGCAGGGCGAAGTTGGCGATGTGCAGCACCCCGTAGGTGCGCTCGTCCTCGTCGGCCAGGCGTGCGTAGCCCCGGGCCTCCCAGCCCTCGGGCAGGGTGACCTCCATCTGGGCGAAGCGGACCGCGGCGGCGGTCACCGGGCCTCCGGCACGGCGTCGGGTGCCCCCTCGGCCCCCTCGGCCTCGTCGGGGGCCGGGTACAGGCTGGGGTGGCCGGGCCCGATGCCCGCGGCGAGCAGGTCGTCGTCGATGTAGCGGTTGCGTGCCGCCATGCCCCGGCCATGTCCCGACGGCACGCCGGCCAGGCCGGGGTGCGCGGCGTCCTGCAGCGCCTGGCCGAGCAGCTCGGCGACACGGGTCCAGGTCGCCGCGGTCCCCTCGCCCACGATCCGGCCGGTGCCGTCGACCAGCGTGAAGTAGGGCGAGCCGGGCACGGCGAACGAGGCCCAGGCCTCGCTGGACATGAGGGTCGTGACGCCGTCGGGGGCCAGCGCGGCCACCGCGCCCGGGCTCTCCTCCTGCGGGCCCTTGGTCACGACCACGGCGCGGGCCCCGCCGGGGATCTCGGTGCCCGGCGCGCCCAGCGCCTCCCACATGGGCCGGCAGGTCAGGCACCCGCTGGACAGGAAGGCCAGCAGGGTCGTGCGGCCCTCCCCGGTCAGCGCCACGGAGGCGGTGCCGCCGTCGGGGGTCAGACCGGTGACGTGGCGGGGGACGTCGGTCCCCGCGCCGAGGGGACCCGGCACCGGCGCCGGCGGGCGCTCGACCGACAGCTCCCGGTCGGGGTCGACCCCCGCACCCAGGTCGTGCAGGGCCTTGAGGATCTCCGCGTGGCTGCGCAGCAGGCCGGCCACCAGGACCCCGAGCAGGGCGACCGCGACGCCCAGGGCCACGACCAGCGCCGTCACGCCACCACGCCGATGGTCGTCCGGCCGATGCCGGTCCAGTCGCCCACGACCGGCCGGTAGCTGCTGGCCCCGTAGGTCGCCACGATGTCGGGGGCACCGGCCGTGTTCGAGTTCCGCAGGTAGAAGGTGGCCGTGGCCGGGTCCCACACCCCGATCGAATCGAACCCCTTGCCCGTCCAGTCCCCCACCACCGGCACGTAGCCCCGCACCCCGAACCGCACGCTGATGTCGGGCGCACCCGGCGTGTTCGAGTTCCGCAGGTGGAACGTGCCCGTCGCCGGGTCCCACACCCCGATCGAATCGAACCCCTTGCCCGTCCAGTCCCCCACCACCGGCACGTAGGACCCGTCGCCGAAGGCGATCACCTGGTCCGGGGCGCCCGCGCTGAGCGAGTGGCGGATGGACCAGCGCCCGTCGGCGAAGGTGCCCACGGTGTGGTTCGAGCCCGGCGTGAACCGGCCCGACACGGGGACCTGGTCGGGGCTGCCGAACCGGAACGACGCGTTGGGCGCGCCCGGCGTGAGCGCGTTGCGCAGGTGGAAGGTGGCCGTCAGCGGGTCGTAGACCCCGAGGGTCTCGGACCCGTCCCCGTTCCAGTCGCCCACGACCGGCAGGTAGTCGGAGGTCCCGTACTCGACCGACCGGTCCGGCGGGCCGGGGAGGTTGGTGTCACGCAGGTGCCAGCGGGACAGGCGTGTCGCCGGAGGTGGCGAGGCCTTGGGCCCGACCACGCCCACCGAGGTGGCGCCGCCGCCGTTCCAGTCCCCCACCACCGGCCGGTAGCTGGCCGTGCCGTAGCTGAAGTCGATGTCGGGCGCGCCGGGCGTGTTCGAGTTCCGCAGCATCCACCGGCCCGCGCTGTAGACGCCGATGGAGTCGAAGCCCTTGCCGGTCCAGTCGCCCACGACCGGCACGTAGCCCCGCACCCCGAACTGGACGCTGATGTCGGGCGCACCCGGCGTGTTCGAGTTCCGCAGGTGGAACGTGCCCGTCGCCGGGTCCCACACCCCGATCGAGTCGAACCCCTTGCCGGTCCAGTCCCCCACCACCGGCACGTAGCCCCGCACCCCGAACCGCACGCTGATGTCGGGCGCACCCGGCGTGTTCGAGTTCCGCAGGTGGAACGTGCCCGTCGCCGGGTCCCACACCCCGATCGAGTCGAACCCCTTGCCCGTCCAGTCCCCCACCACCGGCACGTAGCCGCTGGCGCCGAAGGCCACCGACACGTCGGCCGAGCCGGACCGGTTGGCGTTGCGCAGGTGGAAGGTGGCGGTTCGGGGGTCCCACACGCCGATCGAGTCCGAGCCGTCGCCGTTCCAGTCGCCGGCCAGCAGCTCGTAGTCGCTCATCCCGTAGGTGAGCTGGAGGTCGGGTGCCCCGGCCGAGTTCAGGTTGCGCAGGTACCAACCGATCTCGGTCGACCGCGGCGGCGCCGGGGCGTGGAGGCAGGGCGCGTCGTGGAAGCGGGTGTTGTTGTCGGTCAGCGACGCGGTGGTGCAGGTCGGGTCGAACTGCCAGGGCGGCGAGCAGGTGACGACCCGGCACATGATCGCGCCCATGGTCCGGATCTCCTGGTGGCACTGCCCGTAGCGGAACTGGGTGCAGCACGCCTTGCGGTTGCCGCAGCTCCCGTTCCCGCAGCCGCACGAGCAGGGCCGGTTCGGGGGCACGACGTTGCAGTCGAGGTAGTACCGGGGGGCGCCACCGCACAGCCCGGAGCCGTCGGCCTTCCACCAGCCCCCGGCCGCGGTGCCCGGCGGGCAGGTGTTCCCGCCCGAGATCGTGCAGCAGAACTCCGTGTAGCCGTCGCAGCACGACGCGCCGCAGTCGCACGAGGAGCCGTTGCAGCTGCAGATCGCGGCGTAGGCCGTGCCGGGCCGCAGGACATAGGTGGTGGGCGCCACCGCCAGGGCCGACCCCACCAGCGCGGACCTGCGCAGGAAGCCCCGGCGGTCCGTCCGGCGGGCGATCGCCTGGGCGGCTCGGTCCGCGAGTCGGGTCGGGTTCATTTGGTGCAAGTCGTCCCCATCAGCCCTTCGATTCCGACCATAGCCGCCACGCCGGGCCGACCTGTACCCCTCACGTCGCCGCTTGACGCCGACTTGAAAAGACATGAAAGTGCACGAGCGCTTCCTCGAGCGGTCCCCTTCCAGCCGTCAGGAGTCCCGTTGCCCACCGCGCCCCGCTTCCCGCTCACGACCCTGTCCGTCGTCGCCTGGCCCGACGCCGTCATCGACGAGCTCGGCCACGATCCCCGCTCCGCCTACGTCGAGAGGTTCTGGCTCGGGCTGCTCGGGCCCAGCGCCACCTGGCTGATGCGGCGCCTCGCCGCCGACCTCGAGGCCCGACCGGAGGGCTTCGAGCTCGACCTGTCGGCCACCGCCGTGGCCCTGGGCCTTGGCCGGCGGGGCGGCAAGGGCGGGACCTTCCTGCGCACCATCGACCGCTGCTGCTTCTTCGGGGCCGCCCAGCGCCTCGACGACACCAGCCTGCGGGTGCGCCGCAAGCTCCCGCCGCTCACCCGGGGCCAGCTCGCCCGGCTCCCCGAGGAGCTCCAGCAGGCCCACGACGTCTGGGCCGACGACCCCGGCGCCGTCGCGCCGTCGACCGCCGAGGACGTGCGGACCAGGGCCCGGCGGCTCGCCCTGTCCCTGGTCGAGCTCGGGGAGGACGCCGAGTCGACCGAGCGCCAGCTCCACCGCTGGCGGATCCACCCGGCCATGGCGCGCGAGGTGACCGACTGGGCCATCGGCCGGCACCTGGCCCGGGCCGGGGTCGCCGCCGCCCTGTGAGCGGGTCCGGCCCGGCGACGACGCCGGGCCGGGCCGCCGCCGCGGTGGCTCAGCCCTTGGCCCGCCGGGGCTTGCGGAACCCCGCCGCCAGCTCGACCAGCGTGCGCACGCCGAAGCCGGTCCCGCCCTTGGGCAGCTCGCCGTCGGCCTCCTTGGAGTCGGCCGGGCCGGCGATGTCCAGGTGCACCCAGGGCACGCCCTCGCCGACGAACTCCTGGAGGAACAAGCCCGCGGTGAGCGCACCGCCGTAGCGGTCCCCGACGTTCTTGAGGTCGGCGACGTCGCTGTCCAGCTTCGACCGCAGGTCGGTGGGCAGCGGCAGCCGCCACACCGGTTCGCCGGCCGCGCCGGCCGCGGCCCCGACCTGGGCTGCGAAGTCGTCGTCGTTGCCCATCAGGCCCGCGATGCGCCCTCCCAGCGCCACCATGCACGCGCCGGTCAGGGTGGCCAGGTCGACGATGGCGTCGGGCCCGGCCTCGGTGGCCAGGGACAGCCCGTCGGACAGGATCAGGCGGCCCTCGGCGTCGGTGTTGAGGACCTCCACCGTCTTGCCGTTGCGGATCGTGAGCACGTCGCCGACCCGCGTCGCGTCGGGCCCGGTCATGTTGTCGGTGATCGGCACGAAGCCGATCAGGCGCGTCCGCAGCCCGAGCCGGGCCGCGGCGCTGAAGGCCCCCAGCACGGCGGCGCCGCCACCCATGTCGCCCTTCATCCCGATCATCGAGTCGGGCTGCTTGAGCGACAGGCCACCCGAGTCGAAGGTGATGCCCTTGCCGACCAGGGCCAGCGTGGCCCGGGCCGAGGGGGGCTCGTGGCGCAGCACGAGCAGGCGCGGCTCCTGGGCCGACCCGCGGTTGACGCCCAGCAGGCCCCCGAGGCGCTCGGCCCGGATCCGCTCCAGGTCCCACACCTCGACGCCGAAGCCGGCCGCGGCCCCCATGGCGCGCGCCACCTCGGCCAGCCGGGACGGCGTGAGCGAGCCGCCCGGCTCGTTGACCAGGTCGCGGGCCTGGTTCACCGCCTCGGCGACCACCTGGGCCCGCTCGACCGCGGCCTCGGCCCGCTTGCCCGTGGGACCGACCACCACGAGCTCGGCCAGCGCGTGGGGCTTGGGATCCGACCTCAGGGCCACGTACCGGTAGGCGCCGAGCAGCGCGCCCTCCACGACCGCGCCCAGGGCCACGTTGCGGTCCAGGCCCTCGGGCAGGTCGGCCAACAGGTCCACGACCAGCCGGGGGTGGCGGGACGCGGCCCGGGCCAGGTTGCCTGCCGCCCGGCGCAGGACCTGCGCGTCGAGCTGACCGACCGGGCCGAGCCCGACCAGGTACCGGGTGGTGCCGCCCTCCCCGGGCACGGCCCGGACCTCGCCGGCACCGGCCTCGAAGCCCTGGCCGGCGGCGAAGGCGGGGTCGACGCCGAGCGCCGCCAGCGCCTCGTCCCGGCCCGGGCCCGAGGCGCAGCCGGTGGCGGTGGCGGTGGCGTCGGGGGGCGCCGAGCGGACGGTGGTGACGGTGATCGGCACGGGTGGGTCTCTCCTGTGGGGCGGGGGGTTCAGTGGCGACGGGCGGTGAGGGGGTCGCCCTCCACCCACCGGGCCAGCGTCCAGAGCAGCGACGACAGCCGGTTGAGGTAGGGCACGACGAACGATCCCTCGTCGGCGACCGCGCTGGCGGCGCGCTCGGCGCGGCGGACCACGGTGCGGGCCAGGTCGAGCAGGGCCGAGGCGCGGTCCTGCCCCGGCACGACGAACTCGTGGGGCGGCTCGAAGCGCGCCCCGACCTCGTCGACCCGGGCCGAGAGGCGCTCGACCATCTCGGCGGTGACCAGCGTCGCCCCGGCCTCGAGCTTGGCCCGGTTGGCCGGGTCGGTGGCCAGCTCGGCCATCAGCACCCACAGGTCGCGCGCCGCGTCGACGAGCAGCCCGTCCAGCTCGGTGCCCCGGGCCACCTCGGCCCGGGCCACGCCGATGGCGGCCTGCGCCTCGTCGACGGTGCCCACCGCGTCGAGCCGGGCCGAGGACTTGGCCACCCGCCCCCCGAACAGCAGGCCCGAGGTGCCGTCGTCGCCCTTGCCGGTCCACAGCCGCGTCACCTCCGGACCCTACCGCCGCGCGCCGCGGGCGGGCCCGGACCGGATCAAGGGCCCGACATGGCGCGCCGATAGCCTTCTCCTGATGGCTCGCAGCGGGTACCTCGACCTCATCGCGGAGCGCGTCGTCGTCTACGACGGCGCCTTCGGGACCTACGTCCAGACCTTGGACCTCACCGCCGACGACTTCGGCGGGGAGGCGTTCGAGGGCTGCAACGAGATGCTCGTGCTGACCCGGCCGGACGTGATCGCCGGCATGCACGACGCCTTCTTCCGGGCCGGGGTCGACGTGGTGGAGACGGCCAGCTTCGGGTCCTTCGCCGTGCCCCTCGCCGAGTACGGGATCGCCGACCGGGCCCACGAGCTGAACGTGGCCGCGGCCCGCATCGCCCGCGAGGTGGCCGACGGCCACGGGGGCCTGGTGGCCGGCTCCATCGGCCCGGGCACCAAGTTCGCCTCGCTGGGCCAGATCAGCTACGCCGCGCTCCGCGACGCCTACGAGGTCCAGGCCCGCGGCCTGCTCGAGGGCGGCGTCGACCTCGTCCTGATCGAGACCCAGTTCGACCTGCTCGGCGCGAAGGCGGCCATCGCCGGGTGCCGCCGGGCCATGGCCGCCGCCGGCCGAGAGGTGCCGGTCCAGGTCCAGGTCACCATGGAGCTGACCGGCACGATGCTCCCGGGCACCGAGATCGGCGCCGCGCTGGCCGCGCTCGACGCCGTGCGGCCCGACGTCGTGGGCATCAACTGCGCCACCGGCCCGGCCGAGATGTCCGAGCACCTCCGCTACCTGTCCCAGCACGCCCGGATGCCGATCGCCTGCCTGCCCAACGCCGGCCTGCCCTCGGTGGTCGACGGCCACATGCACTACGACCTCGGCCCGGCCGACCTCGTCGAGCACCAGTCGCGCTTCATCACCGAGTACGGGGTCCGCGTCGTCGGCGGTTGCTGCGGCACCACCGTCGAGCACATCGCCGCCCTCGTCGAGGCCGCCCGCGACCTGACCCCGGCCGCCCGCCAGCCCCGGCACGAGCCCGGGGCGACCTCCATCTACAGCTTCACGCCCTTCGACCAG